>VGYY01000007.1 GCA_016872815.1 Planctomycetota bacterium | reverse complement strand
TGCGGTCGCCGCCCCGCGCGCGGGTCGTGCCGCTGTTCCTGCAAGCCGCCGGATTCGCGCTGCTGATCGCGCTGCTGGTGCCGACGCTGCCGCTGGTCACGCCGACCGTCGCGGCCCCCCGCCCCGACTTCGCCACCGAGATCGCCGCCCGCGTCCGCTCGCTCGGCGAACAGGTCGGCCGCTGCCTGCCGTCGCTGCCGCCGCTCGACCTCGAGTCGGCGCTGCCGAACCGCCGCAAGCTCGAGCGCGCGCTCGAGCCGCTGCGAGAACTCGGTGACGAGCTGCCCGCATGGTGGCCGGCGCTACACTCCGACGCCCGATGAAGGACGATCCGGAGCGTGGCCCTGGCGCTGCGCCGGCGCGCGCGCGACGCCGCCGGCTGCGACCCTACGTCGACGCGTGGCTGCTGGCGCTGTTCGTCAGCTCATCCCTCGGCGTGTTGCTGTCGCTGTCCGAAGAGGCCGCGCGCAGCGGTGCCCGGCCGCTTTCGGCATTCGTGGCGGCGCCGTTCGTCGCGCTGCTCACCGCTCCGGCGCTCTGGCTGCTGCGCCTCTTCCCCGACGCCGCCGAGAACGGTTGGCTGCGTTGCTGCCGAAGGATCGCGATCGGCATCCCGTGCGGTCTCTTCCCCGCCGCGCTGCTGGCGGCGCTGATCGTCAAGGCCGACGACCCCGGCAGCCATGCCGGCGCCGGGGCGCTCTGGATCAGCGGCCTGCTCCACGGCGGCCTCGTCGGACTGGTCGATTCGATGCACGGCGA
The DNA here is from genome assembly GCA_016872815.1 of Planctomycetota bacterium. Lineage (GTDB taxonomy): Bacteria > Planctomycetota > B15-G4 > B15-G4 > SIAN01 > SIAN01. Next base: position 33,009 of record VGYY01000007.1, on the reverse strand, counting down.
CGCGGAGCGGGCAGCCGCGCGCGACGACCGCGACGCCTGAGCGACGGCGTTCCGCCGATGCGCAACGTCCTCTTCGTCCTCGACCCGCTCGGCACCGGCACCGCCTGGCGCAGCCTCGCGCTGGCCGAGCAGCTCCACTCGCTCTTCCCGGCGATCGCGCCGCACTTCCTCGCCGGTCCGGCATCCGCGCGGTTGCTGCGTGCCGCCGGCCGCTTCCCGGTCGAGGACGGCCTCGCCGCGGTCGTGCCCGACGCCGCGCTGTTGACGCGCGACGGCGATCCCGGCGCTCTGGCCCGCGCAGCCGAGCGCACCGCAAGACGCCTCGCGCCGCGCCACGCGCACGCGGCGCTGAAGGCGGCGCGCGCGCTCTCCGCGGAACTGGTCGTGGTGGACGGGCTGCTCGCCGCGGCGCCGGTGCTGCGCCGCGGCCGCTTCGAGGTCGCGCTGCTCGCCGACGACCTGCTCGAGGAGCCGGCGGAGCGCGGCTTCACGCGCTGGCTCGCGGCGCGCATCATCCGGCGCGCCGTCGTCGCTTCCACGCGCCTGCGCTTCCTCTTCGGCGAGCCGAGCCAGTTCGCCTCTCCCGAGCTCCGGGTCTGGTCACGCCGCTTCTTCCGTTATGCGGGCGCCATCAGCGGCGCGGCGCGGGTGAGCGTCCGTCGCTGCGCCACGCTGCGCGACGAACTCGGACTCGGTTCGCGCAAGCTGGTGGTCATCGCTGCGGGGAGCGCCTTCGCCGCCGGCCGCTTCGAGACGGCGCTGCAGGCGGCAGCGCAGCTCGCGGCGACCCGCGGCGACCTCGTGCTGAACCTCTTCCCCGGACCGGAGCTCGCGCTGGACGCCGACGCCGCTCGCGACGCGATCGCGCCGGCCGAGCTGTGCGAGCGCATCGCGATCGCCGACGTCGTGATCGCCTGCGGCGGCCGCTCGCTCCTCTCCGAGTGCGCAGGACTCCGCGTGCCGACGCTCGCGCTGCCGCTGCCGGGCCATCCGCGCCAGGCTCGCACCGTCGACTGGTTCGCCGGTCGCCACGGCATCCGCCGCCTCCCGCCCGGCGAGCGGACCCGTGATCAGGAGGTCGCCGCGATCTCGGCGGCGCTCGACGAACTGCTGCGCCATCCCGATCGGCACCGGCCGCACGACTTCGCCGATGCCGAGGAGCAGCGGCGCAACGCCGCATGGCTGGCCGACCTGCTGGCGGAGCATCTGGGCCGGCGCCGCCCCGCTTCTCCCGAGGACTGCGCCGCCGCCGAGTGACCGGAAAAAAGCAGTGGCGCGACGGGTTCGGCGTCGCGCCACTTCGCTCGGGAGACGGCGGTGGTTCAGGTCGCCGGCTCCGGGTTCTCAGCACCCGCCGTGGCGGATGCTGCTCAGGGCTCGCAAACAATTCTTCGGCGGGCCGTACGGATCCCTTGAGAGTCGCGTGGGGTCGCCCCGCGACCAACCGGGACGCCGGGCGCCGGCCGGAAGCGATTTCCCGTCGCCGCGTTCCGGTGCCCGGGTATCGCTCGAGATCCTCCGCGCCGGGCCGTGCCGCTGGACGGGCGCGGCCGGGTCACCTGGCCAGGGGAATCGCCATGACCGCTCATCGCCTGGTGCGCGCCGCTGCGTTCGGACTGGCGCTGACATCGCTGCTCCCATCACGCGCGCACGGGGCAGAGCAGGCGCGCGCGGCCGCGCACTGCATCGTCGAGTTCCAGCCGGAGCAGCGCCGCGTCGCGCTGGAGCTGCACGTCATCGGTGAAAGCGACGGCATGAGCTCGTTCTCGGTGCCACCCGACTGGGGCGGCATCACCGACCTGGCCGCGCAGCTCCACGACGTCAGCTTCCTCGACGCGGCCGGGCAGCCGCTCGCCGTGACCCGCGTCGGCACCGTCGGCTGGAACGTCGCGCACGCGCCGGCCGCGCCGCTCGTCGCCCGCTGGTGGCTCGGCGAGCCGCAGCCGCCTACCGTCGGCACCGGCAACGACTACCGGCCGTACGTGGACGACCAGCGCTTCCACTTCCTCGGCAACGCCGGGCTGCTGCGCTTCGACCCGCTCTCCGGCGAGGCGCGCCACTCTTTCACGCTCGAGTTCCGCGGCTGCGACGGCGCCGGCCGGGCGGCCGCCTGCTCCTTCGGCGCCGGCCCTCACGTCACCGCAGAGGAGACGCTCGACACCTTCTGCCACGCGGTGTTCGTGGGCGGCGCCATCCGGCTCCATCGGCGCGATCTCGCCGGCCGCGAGCTGCTGCTGGCCATCGCCGGCACGCACGACTTCGCCGACGAGCAGTTGACCGACCTCGCGGCCGAGATCGTCCGCCGCGAGCGCGCCTTCTTCGACGACCCGGGCGATCCGCTCTACGTGATCACCGCGCTGCCCGAGCCGACCAAGCCGCCCGGCAGCTCGCTGGGCGGCACCGGGCTCACCCGCAGCTTCGCCTTGTTCCTCGCGCGCGGCTTCCCGCTGACGCCGGGCAGCGACACGCGGCTGCGTGTCTCTTCGCTGCTGGCGCACGAGCTGTTCCACCACTGGAACGGCCTGCTGGTGCGCAATCGCGACGATCCCGAGGGGCTCACCTACTGGTTCTCGGAGGGGTTCACCGAGTTCTTCACGCGCCGGCTGATGGTGCGCAGCGGGATCTGGAGCGTGCGGCAATGGCTGGCGGAATGGAACCGGTGTCTCGCCCGCTTCGCGCGAAGTCCGGTGAAGGCGGCGCCGGCGGAGCGGATCGTCGCCGACTTCTGGAAGGACCGTGACGTGAGCGACCTGCCCTACCTGCGCGGAGCCATCGTCGCCGCGCTGCTCGACCGCGAGATCCGCGCCGCCAGCGACGGCGAACGGTCGCTCGACGACTTCATGCGCGAGCGGGTCACCGCCGCGCGCGACGGCGAGCACGCCGACACCGAGGTGCTGCTCGAGCGCATCGCCGACTGGAGCTCGGCCGAGTTCGCCGAGCAAGTGCGCGCGATCGTCCTCGACGGCGCGCTCCCTCCGCTCGAGGAGGGCGACGACCTGTTCGGACCGCTGTTCCGCCTGCGTAACGTCCCCGATCCGGAGCGCGGCGTCGGCGCGACCGTGCCGCGGCTCGAACTGCTGCCCGGCACGCGTGAGGAGGAGGCGCGCGCAGGGCTCTGAGCGCCGCCGACGCGGCCGCGCCTGACCGCTTGCCGCTCCCCCCCGTCGTGGCCATCCTCTGCCGCCCGCGCCGGTGTACCGCGCCGGCTTGACCTTCCGTCCCGGAGCGTCCGATGTCGCAACCAAACGCCTCGTTCCCGCCGGCCGGCCGCATCGGAGCCGCTGCGATGGTCGTGACCCTCGCCGCCTGCAGCAATCCCGCGACGTCGCCGGAGGGCGCCATGACCGGCGCGGAGCGTTCGGCGGCCGGCGCGATGAAACTGATCTATCCGGTCACGCGCACCGTCGACCAGGTCGACGACTATCACGGCACCAAGGTGGCCGATCCGTATCGCTGGCTCGAGTCGACCGACTCGCCCGAGACGAAGGAGTGGATCGCGGCGCAGAACCGGCTGACCGAGAGCTGGCTCGCCACGGTGCCGGAGCGCGCGCGACTCGCGAAGCGGCTGACCGAGCTCTTCGCCTACGAGCGGCGCAACGTCGTCGCCAAGGTCGGCAGCACGCTCTTCTTCGCGCGCAATCCCGGCCTCGCGGCGCAGTCGGTGATCTGGCGGCAGGGCCCGGGCGACACCGAACCGGTCATCGTCCTCGATCCGAACACGCTGTCGAGCGACGGCACCGTCTCGATCTCCGGGTTCGAGCCGAGCGATGACGGGCGCTGGCTGGCGTATTCGACGTCGGATGGCGGCTCCGACTGGCGCACCTGGCACGTGCGCGACCTGACGACCATGCAGGACACCGCCGACGTGCTGCGCTGGAGCAAGTTCGCCGGCGCGGCGTGGGCGCATGACGGCTCCGGCTTCTACTACTGCCGCTTCCCCGAGCCGGCCGCCGGCGAGGTGCTCGAGCAGGCCAACTTCGACCAGACCGTCTGGTTCCATCGCCTCGGCGAGCCGCAGGAGAAGGACACGCTGGTCTACGCGCGGCCCGACCAGCCGGAGTGGGGCTTCCAGCCGCTGGTCACCGACGATGGCCGTTTCCTGGTGCTGAACGTCAGCCACGGCACCGACCGGCGCAACCGCGTCTACGTGAAGGATCTCGCCAGCGCCGACTCGCCGATGATCAAGCTGCTGGACGACTTCGATGCCAGCTACGACTGGGTCGGCTCGATCGGCGGGACCTTCTACTTCCGCACCGACCTCGACGCGCCGCGCGGCCGCGTCATTGCCATCGACTTCGACCGTCCCGCACGCGACCAGTGGCGTGAAGTGGTGGCGACGGCCGCCGACTCGCTCGGCGCGGTGTCGCTGCTGCACGGCACGCTGTTCCTCAACTACCTGCAGGATGGCAGCACGCGCATCCGCATGCAGCGGCTGGCGGACGGCGCCGCCAGCGACTTCGCCCTTCCCGGCATCGGCACCGCCGGCGGCTTCGGCGGCAAGTCGACCGACACCGAGACCTTCTGGACGTTCACCTCGTTCACCTCGCCGACGACGGTCTACCGTCTCGACCTGGACACGATGCAGTCCACCGTCTGGTTCCGGCCGGAGATCGCGTTCGACCTCTCCCCGTACGAGACCCGCCTCGTCCGCGCCACCAGCAAGGACGGCACGCAGGTGCCGATGCACGTGACCTGCCGCAAGGACGTGGTCCTCGACGGCAGCCAGCCGACGCTGCTCTACGGCTACGGCGGCTTCAACATCTCGCTCACGCCGGCGTTCAGCACGCAGCGGCTGGCCTGGCTCGAGATGGGCGGCGTCTTCGTGCAGGCGATGCTGCGCGGCGGCGCGGAGTACGGCGAGGAGTGGCATTCCGCCGGGATGTTCGGCCGGAAGCAGAACGTCTTCGACGACTTCATCGCCTGCGCCGAGCAGCTGATCACCGCGAAATACACCTCGCCGTCGAAGCTGGCCATCTTCGGCGGCAGCAACGGCGGATTGCTGGTCGGCGCCTGCATGGCACAGCGGCCGGAGCTGTTCGGCGCCGCGATCCCGGCGGTGGGCGTGCTCGACATGCTCCGCTTCCACCTGTTCACCATCGGGCGGGCCTGGACCAGCGAGTACGGCTGCGCCGACGACGCGGCGCAGTTCCCGTTCCTCCATGCCTACTCGCCGCTCCACAACCTGAAGGTCGGGGCGCACTACCCGGCGACGCTGGTGATGACCGGCGACCACGACGACCGCGTCGTACCGGGCCATTCGTTCAAGTTCGCGGCGGCGCTGCAGGCGGCGCAGGGCGGCCCGGCGCCCACGCTGATCCGGATCGACACGCGCGCCGGCCACGGCGCCGGCAAGTCGACGCAACAGCAGATCGAGGAGCAGGCCGATCTCTACGCCTTCCTCGCGAAGGCGCTGCGCATCAGGACGTGAGCGCGCCGGCGACCGACGACCGCCCGCTGCGCTCACGGGCGCTGCGGCTTCGCTGTCCGTGGTGCGGGGAAGGCCCGCTGTTCCGTGGCTGGCTCCGGATGGAACCGCGCTGCAGCGGCTGCGGGCTGCGCTACGAACGGGAGGCGGGTTACTTCCTCGGCTCGATCTACCTCAACTACGGCGGCGCGATCGTCGCCGGACTGGCGCTGCACCTCGGGATGGAGGTGATCTGGCACGCGCCGCTGTCGCGCCAGGTCCCGGTGATCGCCGCCACGATCCTGCTGCTGGCGCTCGGCGCCTTCCGCCACGCCCGCGCGTTCTGGCTGGCGTTCGATCTCGCCTGCGATCCGCCTGGCCCCGAGGAATTCGCCCCGCCGAGGATTGCAACCGCCATTGCGGAGCCCGCCTCCGATGGCGCACGGCGCTGAGCGCCAAAGGCCCCGCCGGAATCCTGTCGCTCCCGGAGACGTCCATGCGCCGCCGCCGACTCTCGCTCGCGCTGCTAGCTATCGCCGCCACGCCGACCGCCTGCCACGTCCACGCCGGCGCGGCCAGCAACCCCGATCGGGTCGAGATTGCCGGGCCGGGCGTCCTCTACGCCACGGCCGATGCCTGGCGGCGCTGGAACGGCAACGTGCTGGAGATCGGTCTCTTCGATGGCGAGCGTGACGGTGAACTGCTGTCGATCGACCTCGGTCCGCTGGCGGGGATCGGCATCGGCGTCGTCGGGCTGCGGGCGCGCCTGCTGATGCTCGAGGTCGGGGCTGCCACGCTGTGCCACGATCCGCTGCCACTGCCGAGCGGCTACGGCTGGAATGAGCCCGATCGCCAGGACGATGGCTGCCGCGAGCGCGCGGACTGACCCCGCAGACGGCTGGCGACCCCGGCCGACCTAGGACACAAAGGGACCTGCTGCGGCCCCGCCCGGGCCAACTCGCCCCGCCGCCGCCGAGGTGCCCCGATCCGCCCTTGCGGCCGCTCTCGCCAAGACTTCGATAGATCTCCTAAGTCTTTTACTGAAAACAGCTTGAGCGCTTCTTGCGCCGCTGGTCCGGCCCGCTGCTGCGGGCACGATGCGGCCTGCGGCGTGCTAACGCGATCGCTGCAGCGAATCGCCTCCCCCCTCCTCACCCTCGCGGCCGGCAGATAATCACTCCGGCCCGCCGCGGAGAGCGGCCGATCAGGCGGACGCGAGCGTTCAGCGGCGCGACGGAGTCACTTCCCAGATGAGCCAGAGCATTCTCTCCCCCGGGCAGCGCCGGTTGCTCCAGGTCGTTGTCTGGGGCGGGCTTGCGATGCTCGCCAACGCGATCTTCCTGCTGCTGTTCCGGGTCACCGAAGCAACCGAGCAATTCAGGCTGCCGCCCGACACGCTGCCCGCCTTCTACCAGTGGATGGTGCTGGGCCACACGCTGCTCGGGACGGCACTGACGCCGTGCGCGCTCGGCTTCGCGATGTGGCACCTCGGCCGCGCGTGGACGCGCCGCCACGGCGTCGCGGTCGGCACCGGCGCGGGACTCATCCTCGCGATGCTCGGCCTGATGATCACCGGCTTCTTCATCATGAGCGCGGCCAACAGCCGCGACAACCGCCCGCAATACTGGACGCACATCGGGCTCGGCGTCGGGCTGCCGGCCGTCTACATCATCCACCGCGTCACGTCAGTGGTGAAGCCGACCTGGGCGTCGATCGGCCGGGCGCTCTCCGGCGCGACCGCCGTCGCCATCCTCTGCCTCGGCATCCACGTGATCACGCTGCCATCGCGTTCCGACCGCGGCATCGCGATCGACCACGGCACGGTGATGGCCACCATCCCGAACGACGCGCTGCTCAAGGACAAGAGTCGCGACCCGTTCCTGCCGTTCGCGTCGTTCACCGACGTCTCGCCGGAGAGCCGCTTCTTCCCGTCGCCCGCCACCACCGCCACCGGCGAGTGGATGGCGTCGGCCGTCGTCACCCGCGGCGAACTGCCCGATCCGCAACAACTCAAGGACGAGGTGGCGAAGTACGGCTTCGTCCAGAACATCCAGATCGGCGCGATGACCTGCAACCGCTGCCACCAGGACATCGTCGAGCAGTGGAGCAAGTCGGCCCACCGCTTCAGTTCGATGAACAATCCGTTCTACCGGGCGGCATTCCTGGCGATGCGCGAGCAGCCGGGCGTCGGCAAGCAGCCGTCGCAGTGGTGCTCCGGCTGCCACGAGCCGGCGCTGATGCTGGCCGGCGAGATCGGCAAGGACTTCGACCCCGACGGGCCGAATGCGCAGGCCGGGCTCACCTGCTTGTCGTGCCACGCGATGGACTCGCTGCACAACCGGACCGGCAACGGCGCCTACAACATCCCGGACGACCGCGATTCGCCCTACCTCTTCGACCACACCAGCAGCGGCGTTCTGCGCGAGATCGGCGACATCGTCATCAAGGCCAAGCCGAACGTGCACAAGGAGCGGTTGCTGAAACCGTTCTTCCGGACCAGCGAGTACTGCGCGACGTGCCACAAGGTCGGGCTCGACGTGCCGGTGAACAAGTACCGCTGGTTCCGCGGTCAGAACGAATACGACAACTGGCACGACAGCGGCGTGGCGCAGAACGCGGCACGCACCTTCTACCGGCCGCGTGATCCGATCACCGGCGCGCCGGTGAAGAAGAACTGCCAGGACTGCCACATGCCGCTCGAGGAGGCGCCGCTCGGCGACGTCTCGGCCAAGGGCGGCAAGGTGAAGTCGCACCGCTTCCTCGCGGTGAACACGGCGCTGCCGGCGCTGCGCGGCGACACCGACACGATCCGCCGGATCGAGGAGTTCCTGCAGGACGAGAAGATGCGGATCGACGTCTTCGCGCTGCGCCGCCTGGGCGCCGAGGACACCGAGAAGGAGATCATCACCGCGCTCGACCGCACGCAGCCGATGCTGGTGCCGGGCGAGCGGGTCGAGGTCCACGTCGTCGTCCGCAACAAGGGCGTCGGCCACACCTTCCCCGGCGGCACCAACGACAGCAACGAGGGCTTCGTCGAGTTCATCGTCGAACAAGACGGCGAGCGGGAGGGGGCCGGCAAGCTGTTCCACAGCGGCTGGATCGGCCCTGACCAGCACCTCGATCCGGCGGCGCACCGCTACGGTGCGGTCGTCGTCGCCCATGACGGCACCGAGGCGAAGCTGCGCAACCCGCAGGACTTCCACGCGATGCTGTACGCCAACGTCATCGGCCCGTCGACGTCGGACGTGGTGCGCTACCAGTTCGTCGTGCCGGAGAGCGCGGCCGGCGGCACCATCGACCTCGTCGCGCACCTCAAGTGGCGCAAGTTCAAGCAGCACTACACCGACTTCGTCTTCGCCAAGACGACGGCGAAGAAGATCGACCTGCCGATCACGACGATCGAGTCGGCCAAGGTGACGCTGAAGGTGGCGAAGAAGGGCGAGGCGGTCGGGCCGACGCCGCCGCCGGTCTATGCCTCGCCCGACCAGTGGATCCGGCCGAACGACTACGGCATCGCGATGATGCTGAAGGGCGACACCCGGCTCGCCGCGATCGGTTTCGCGGAAGTGCAGCGCGTCGCGCCGGCGAAGGTCGACGGCTGGCGCAACCTGGCGCGCAACGCGCTGACCGACGGCAACGTCGCGAGAGCGCTCGAACTGCTGCAGAAGTGCGAGGAGATCGCGCCCGGCGACCGCCAGACCGCATGGGTGTGGGGCAACGCGCTGCAGGACGACGGCCGCTACGGCCAGGCGATCGAGGCGTACAAGACGGTGCTCGACGAGTTCCCCGAGGATCGCGACACGTGGCGCCGCCTTGGCCGCACGCTCTATCTCGATCAGCAGTTCGCGGCCTCGCTCGAGGCGTACGGGATGGTGCTGGCGATCGACCCCGAGGACCGCGAGGCGCACTACCACCGGATGCTGAACTACCAGGCGCTCGGCAAGTCCGCCGAGGCGGCGGAAGCGGGGAAGGCCTACGCCAAGTACCAGATCGACGAGTCGGCCCAGGCGCTGACCAATGACTTCCGCCACAAGGACCCGCACGCCAATCTCGAGACCAATCCGATCCACGCCCATGAACTCGCCCCATTGCACGGTGGCGCCGCCACCGCGATGGAGCACGAACACCACGGCGAGGACCACTGAGCGGGTCGCACGGCCGCTCCTGATCGCTGATCCGCCTGACCTGGCCGCGGCTCGTCGCGGCCGCCCCCTCCGGAAACCGAAATGCGCCGCCAGAGCCCGCGTCCCCGTTGCCTCGCCGTCGCCGCCCGCAGAACGGCCCCCTTCGCGATCGCCGCGCTGCTGTTTCCGGCGTGCAGCGAGGAGAAGGCGCCCGAGGCGATCAAGCCGGCCGAGCCGGAGAAGTACGCCAAGCCGTTCAATCCGGTCGACCCGACCGCGAAGGTCGCGCCGAGCGTGACCTTCACCGACGTGACCGCCGAGTCGGGCATCGACTTCACCCACGTCAGCGGCGCGCGCGGCAAGAAGTACCTGCCGGAGACCATGGGTGCCGGCGTCGCGCTGCTCGACTACGACGGCGACGGGCTGCAGGACGTGTTTCTGGTCCAGGGCGCCGAGTGGCCCGACCATGCCACCACGCCGGCGTCGACCTGCCGCCTCTATCGCAACCGGGGCGGGATGAAGTTCGAGGACGTGACCGCGGCGACCGGCGCCGGCCTGTCGCTCATCGGCATGGGTGCCGCGGCGGCCGACTACGACGGCGATGGCGACGCCGACCTGGTCGTGACGGCGCTCGGTCCGAACCGGCTGCTGCGCAACGACGGCGGCAAGTTCACCGACGTGACCGATGCCGCCGGGTTCACCACGCCGAACTGGACCGACAAGCAGGGTCGCCAGCACTCCACCTGGGCCACCAGCGCGGCCTGGCTCGACTACGACTGCGACGGCGTGGTCGACCTGTTCCTTTGCGGCTACGTGCACTGGTCGATCGAGAACGACGTGTTCGAGACGCTGACCGGCTCGACCAAGGCCTACACGATCCCGACCAAGTACGACGCCGACAGCTGCCGGCTCTGGCGCGGGCGAGGCGACGGCACCTTCGAGGACGTGACGAAGAAGGCGGGGATCGAGCGCGCCGACAGCAAGGCGCTGGGCGTCGCCATCGCCGACGTGAACCGCGACGGCCGCCCCGACCTCGCGGTCAGCAACGACACGCAGCCGAACTACCTGTTCCTGAGCCAGCCGGACGGCACCTTCACCGAGGTCGCGACCGACGCCGGCATCGCCTACGACGAGGTCGGCCGCGCGCGCGCCGGGATGGGCATCGACGCCGCCGACCTCTGCAACGACGGCAAGCTGGTGATCTCGATCGGCAACTTCTCGAAGGAGCCGGTCTCGATGTTCACGCAGACCGGCGACCAGATGTTCTTCGTCGACCGCGCCGGCGCCGCGCGCGTGGCCGCGCCGACCAACCTGTCGCTGACCTTCGCCGTGGTCTTCTGCGACTACGACCTCGACGGCTGTCAGGACATGCTCGTCTGCAACGGCCACATCGAGTCGGAGATCGGCCTCGTCGCCAAGGATGTCACCTACGAGCAGCCGACCCAGCTGTTCTGGAACCGCGGCGACGGCACCTTCGCCGATGTCAGCGCGAAGTCGGGCGACGCGCTGAAGCGACCGGTCGTCGCGCGCGGAGCGGCGGCCGGCGACCTCGACAACGATGGCGACATCGACTGGGTGATGACGCAGAACGGCCGCAAGCCGATCGTCGTGCGCAACGACCAGGCGCTGGGCCACCGCTGGATCCGGATCCGGCCGCAGGGCGCCGGCAAGAACACGGACGGCCTCGGCGCCGTCGTAACGCTGACGGCCGGCGGCCGGACGCTGCGCCGCGAGGTGCGGACCGGGTCGTCCTACCTGAGCCAGTGCCAGATCGCCCCCACCTTCGGCCTCGGCGCCATCAGCGACACCAAGGTCGCCGTCACCGTCCGCTGGGCCTCCGGCAAGACCGAGACCTACCCCGACCTCGCCGTCGACCGCGAGCACGTCGTGATCGAGGGCCGGGGGGGCTGACGCTCCCGGCGCGCAAGTCGCCCGACCTCGCCAGCCGATGAGGGTCCCCGGGAGCGGACCCCGGATGAGCGAGAGCGTCAGGACCACGAGCGGACCGGGCATCGGCAGCGTGACCGAGAAGGTCGCACGCTTCCGCACGGCGTTCCTCGAGCGCATCCGTTCCGCGAAGTTCGAACTGCCGCTGCTTCCCGAGGCGGCGCAACGCGTCATTCAGGCGACCGCGGACGAAAAATGCGATGCCCGCCAGCTCGGCGAGCTGATCCGCCGCGACGCTGCGATGGCCGGCCACGTGCTGCGCATGGCCAATTCGGCCCTCTATGCCCCGACCACGCCGATCGTCTCACTGCAGCAGGCGGTGTCGCGGCTCGGGATGAAGAAGATCCGCGAGATCGCGCTGCTGATCGCGACGCAGACCAAGGCCTTCCGCGTCGCTGGCTGCGACACGCAGGTGCGCGCGACGTTCCGCCACTCGCTGGCGACGGCGGCCTACGGCCAGGAGGTCGCGCGTCTGCGGCGCTGGAACGTCGAGGACGCCTTCCTCGCCGGCCTGCTGCACGACGCCGGCAAGCCGGTGCTCTGGCAGTTGCTGGTCGACGTGCAGAAGGAGCAGGGGATCGGCGTCGAGGCCGGCCTCGTCGAGGACATCGTCGAGCAGATGCACGCCGGCGTCGCATCGCAACTGGTCGAGAGCTGGAAGCTCCCCGAGCGCCTGGCCGAGACCATCGCGCACCACCATCGGCCGCGTGAGGCGCCGTCCGCCACGCAGGCCGCGATGGTGCTTGCGCTCGCCGACGACCTCGCCCACTTCGCGGTCGGCCCGCGCGAGGTGACCGAGGAGGCGCTCCGCGCTCACCCGATGCTGGAGCCGCTCAACGTCTACCGCGACGAACTCGAGACGCTGCTGAAGTGCAAGGAGGCGGTGAAGACCATGGCGGAGACGCTGCTGTGAGCGAGACCCCGCGTCCGTCCGCAGGCTCCGCTGCCGCCATCGATCGATTCGACGTGGTCGTGATCGGCAGCGGCCCCGCCGGCCACAAGGCGACCATCCAGGCGGCCAAGGCCGGCAAGAAGGTCGTTCTGGTGGAGCGCGAGATCGACGTCGGCGGCGCCTGCGTCCACCGCGGCACCATTCCGAGCAAGACCCTGCGCGAGACGGCGCTGGCCTTCACCGAGTTCCGGGTCAAGACCGGCGGCGTCTTCCCGGTGACGATGAGCGAGGACCTCGAGGTCGCGAGCCTGATGAACCGGATGGAGGACGTCATCCGGGCGCACCAGCGCTTCATGAGCGAGCAGCTCCGCCGCAATGGGGCGCTGAAGCTCCACGGCCGCGCTCGCTTCGCCGACGCGCGGACCGTCGAGGTCGAGACCGTCGGCGGCGGTCGCCGGCGCCTCACCGCCGACGTCATCGTCATCGCCACCGGCTCGCGCCCGCGCACGCCGCCCGACGTCCCGGTCGACCACGACAAGATCCTCGACAGCGACTCGCTCCTGTCGCTGACCTGGCGGCCGAAGTCGCTCACGGTGCTGGGAGCGGGCGTCATTGCCAGCGAGTACGCGACGATCTTCGCCGCGCTCGGCACCAAGGTGACGATGATCGACAAGGGCGCACGCCCGCTCGGCTTCCTCGATGGCGAGATCGTCGACCAGTTCGTCGCCGCGTTCGCGCGCGCCGGCGGCCGCTACGTCGGCGGCCGCAAGCACGTCAAGGTCGAGTGGGACGGCGTCGAGCACGTGGTCACGACCCTCGACGACGGCAGCGAGATCCGCTCGGAACGGCTGCTCTGCTGCCTCGGCCGCGTCGCCAACGTCGACGGGCTCGACCTCGCCGCCGCCGGGCTCGCGGTCAGCGATCGCGGCGTCATCCCGGTGGACGAGCACTGCCGCACGGCGGTCCCGCACATCTACGCCGTCGGTGACGTCATCGGCCCGCCCTCCCTCGCCTCCTCGTCGATGGAGCAGGGCCGCCGCGCCGTCTGCCACGCCTTCAACCTGACGCTCGGCCACGGCTCGGAGACGATCCCGGCCGGCATCTACACCATCCCCGAAATGTCGCAGGTCGGCCTCACCGAGGCCGAGGCGACGCGCAAGTACGGTGGCTGCCTGGTCGGCCGCGCGAAGTTCGCGGAGCTGGCGCGCGGCCAGATCAGCGCGATCCAGGACGGATTGCTCAAGCTGGTCGCCGATCCGGGCGGCAAGCACGTGCTCGGCCTCCAGATCGTCGGCGAGGGCGCCTGCGAGCTGATCCACGTCGGCCAGATGGCACTGCTCTGCGACTTCGGCGTCGACGGCTTCGTCGACAACATCTTCAACTTCCCGACGCTGGCCGAGGCCTACCGCGTCGCCGCGCTCGACATCGTGAAGCAGCGCGCGAAGCTCTTCCCGAACAGCGTCGCAGCAGCACCGGCTCCCGCCCCGATCGCCTGAGCCGCACCGCGGCTATCCGACGACTTCCATCTTCAGCGTGCGCCGCCGGCCGTCGCGGAGCACGACCAGCTCGATCTTCGTCCCCACCCGCTGGGTGAAGCGGAACCACGCCTGGAAGTGGTCCTCGCCGTCGAACCGCGACTCGCCGGCCACCGACAGCACGATGTCGTTCTTCCGGAGCCCGGCCGCCTGCGCCGCCTGCCCGGTGACCGCCCGTTCGCCCCACGTCACGAGGTAGCCCACCCGCATCGCCCATGCGTCCTCGGGCAGCCCGAGCTCGCGTTTCTCGGCCGAATCGAGGCTCTTCCCGCCGAATCCGGGTGCCGGCTCGAGATTCCACTTGTACGGCCGCCACGCGTACTCGCGCGCATCGCACTCCTTCCAGCGCTCGCCGAGCGCCAGCGCCAGCGTCGCCGGCTGGCCGTCACGCATCACCTCGAGCTCGAGCCGCGTCGCCGTCGCCGGTGCGCGGTCGAGCTGCCACTGCAGGTCGGCGCGAGTCGCGATCCGCGCTCCGCCCGCCGTGGCGATCACGTCGCCGACGCGCAGCCCGGCCCGAGCCGCCGGTCCGTCCGCGGCGACCGCGGCCACCGTGGACTGGCGATCCCGCTCGACCTCGAACCCGACGCGCGCGAGGTCGGGGAATCGGAAGCGCTGTTCCGGCCGGAACTTGCCGGCCGCGACGTCGTCGCGGTGGCGGAAGTCGCCGATCATGTGGCAATGGACGCAGTCGACCCGCTTCTCGGCGTCCTTGCGGCGGAAGCTCGGCGACGCCTCGATCGTCCGCGGGTCGGGCGCCTTCGCGGCCGATGACGCCGGCGGCAGCGACCGGTAGGTCGCGAGCGAAGCTTCGAGGAAGGACGCGAACGAGTCGAGCGACAGGAACGCCTCCGGATCACGCCCGTTCCGCCCGCCGTAGCGGTGGAGGATGCGGCCGTCCGCCGTCGCCGTGACGGCGAGGAACGTGAGGTCGAAGTCGAGCGGATAGCGGGCGAGGTCGAAACCGCGCAGATTGGTCACGCGCACGCAGGCGAAGCGGCTGGCGAGCGCCTCGATCTCGGGCGTGGCGACGGCCAACTGGCCGTCGAACCGGCTGCAATCCGGTCAGCGCTCGCAGCGCAGCACCAGCAGCAGCGGCTTGCCCGCCGACTGCGCCAGCGCCTCCCCCGCCGCAACATCACGCAGCCACGCGATCTCGCCGGCGCGCGCCGACTCGGCGCCACCGACCAGCACTGCCACCAGCGCCAACGTCCGCATGATCGTGCCCATCGCCTGCTCCCGCGGTCGCCCTGCGTGCATGCTGCTGCCGCGCAGCTTCACCGTTCAGGCATGTCGCGATCGTCGGAACGAATCTATCGTCACGCGACTTCCCGACCCGGAGGCCGTGCGATGCGAACCTTCCCGAGCTGGTCGCGCCTCGCCCTGCTCGCCGCGCTGACGACGGCGGCGGCGCTGCTCGCCAGCCGGCCGCGCGCGCAGGAGGCGACCGAAGGCCGGTGGCTCGACGCCACCCTTCACCACCTCGGCGACAATCGGGAGCCGGAGTGGACCGAGACCAGCGCTGATCCCGAGCCGTCCCCGCTGCGGGTGCGCTTCGACGCATCCGCCAACCCGGTCGACTGGCTGCTCTTCTACTTCTGTCGTGATGTCGACCACGAGTGCTGGCTCGAGCTGAACGGCGAGCGCCTCGTGCGCCTTGCCCGCCAGAAAGGGCTGGCGGAGCAGCGCGTCATCGTCCCCGCCGGAGCCATCGCCACCGGCGCGAACGAGCTGCGCGTCGCCCCCGCCGATCCGGCCGACGACCTCGCCGTCGGCCGCTTCCGCCTGGTCGAGAAGTCGCTGCGCGACGTGCTGGGGCTCGGCCGCGTCGAGCTCACCGTGGCCGACGCCGCCGACGGCTCGCCGCTGCCGGCACGGCTCACCTTCGCGCGCGCCGACAACACCGCGGCCGAACTCTGGTACGCCGACGAACGCTCCACCGCCGTGCGGCCCGGCATCGCCTACACCACGAACGGCCGCGCCGTCGTCGAACTGCGCCCGGGCCGCGTCACCGTCTGGGCCGGTCGCGGCATGGAGTGGAGCGTCGCGACCGCCGAGCTCGACGTCGTCGTCGGCGCCACCGCGCGCGCCGAGTTCGCGCTGACCCGCGAGGTCGACACCACCGGCTTCATCGCCTGCGACACCCACATCCACACGCTGACCCACAGCGGCCACGGCGACGCCTCGATGGAAGAGCGGATGGTCACCATCGCCGGCGAGGGGATCGAGCTGCCGATCGCCACCGACCACAACCGCCAGATCGACTATCGCCCGACGCAGGAGGCGATGCGCGTCAGCGAGTGGTTCACGCCGGTGACCGGCAACGAGGTGACCACCGACAACGGCCATATGAACGCCTTCCCGCTGCCGCCCGGCGCCGACCTGCCGCCGTGGAAGGAAGCCGACTGGGAGAAGCTGGTCGCCGGCATTCGCGCCAAGGGCGCGCAGGTGGTCATCCTCAACCACCCGCGCTGGCCCGAGAACGGCAAGGATCCGTGGACGCGCTTCGGTCTCGACGACGCCACCGGCGAGCGACGCGAGCTGCAGCGCTTCACCTTCGACTGCATCGAACTGATCAACTCGGATGGACCCACCGCGCCGCCGGAGATGGTGCTCCCCGGGTGGTACGGGCTGCTGAATCGCGGCGAACGCTTCACCGCGATCGGTTCCTCCGACTCGCACCACGTCGGCGTGATCGTCGGCCAGGGGCGCACGTACGTGCCGAGCGCCACCGACGATCCGGCGCGCATCGACGTGGCAGCCGCCTGTCGCGCCTTCCGGGAAGGGCGGGTGAGCGCCAGTTACGGCCTGTTCGCGACCATCGACGTGCGCGGCCGCGGCATGGGCGACCTGGTGCGGGTCGATGACGAGACGGTGGTGGCGACCGTGCGCGTCCGCCACCCCTCATGGCTGGCGCCGCAGAACCTCGAACTGGTCGTCAATGGCGTGGTGGCGGCGACCGTACTGCTCGATCCGCCGCAGCCGGGCGACGCACCGACCGAACGGGTGCGGCGCGTGACGGTCCCGCTGCCCGGCCACGACGCGTGGTTGGTGGCGATCGCCAGCGCGCCGCCGTTGAAGGCGCCGTTCTGGAGCATGCAGCTGCCGCGGGCGCTCGGCGTGACCAACCCGGTCTGGCTCGATCGCGACGGCGACGACCGCTGGAGAAGCCCCCGCGCCACCGCCGAGCACCTCCTCGGCGACGCCGGCGGAGATGCGGCGCTGGCGCGCGTTCGCGAGCTGCTGCCCGAGCTGGATGACGGCGCCGCGCTGCAGTTGCTGGCGCTCGCTCGCGATCGGGTCGGCCCCGAGCGGCGCCCGCAGCTGGCCGCGGCGGCGCGCGATGGCGGGCGGGCGACGCTCGCCGCCTGGTCGGCACGGATGCTCGCGGCGCCCTGACCGGTCGGGGGCGACGACCCGGAATCCATTTCGCAGGCGACTCCCGCAGCGCAAGTGCCGCTGCATTCCGCACTCCGCGAGCCCGATGAGGCCGCTCAGGATCTCACCAGGGAGCGGTGCCATGCGGCGGATTCGCGGATTCACCTTGATCGAGTTGCTGGTCGTGACGTCGCTCATCGCGATCATCGCCGCCATCGCGCTGCCGAACCTGCTCTCGGCGCGGCTCTCGTCGAACGAGTCGGCCGCGATCTCGACGATGAAGCACATCGTCTCGGCGCAGTCGGTCGCCAAGCAGTCGGGCATCATCGACCAGGACACCGACGGGCTCGGCGAGTACGCGTGGTTCGCCGAGATGGGCGGCGCGATCAACGTGCGCGACAACACCGGCCCGAACAACGGCCCGCTGATGCAGCCGAGCTCGCTGGCGAAGTCGATGAGCCTGGTCAACGCCAATGGCGTCGTCACCAAGTCGGGCTACGTCTACTCGCTGGCGCTGCCGGCGGCGGGCGGGGCGCCGGTGAACGAGGCGGCCGGCGGCGGCTCGCCGGTGGGCGAGGACGCCGACCTGTGCGAGACCACCTGGGTCTGCTACTCGTGGCCGACCGGCTTCGCCACGTCGGGCAAGCGCGCCTTCGTCGTCAACCAGGACGGCGACGTGCTGCAGACGTCGAACCTCGGCGCCGGCGCCATCACCAGCTACAACAGCACCACCTCGATGCCGACCCCCGATGCCGCCTTCGAGAGCGGGTCGGCCGGGCACATCACAGGCGAGTTCTCGGTCCGCAACCAGCCCGCGGCGGCCGTCGACGGCCAGACCTGGCTGCCGATCAACTGAACGTCGGCGCGACCGCGGCAGTCAGCGGGCGCCCGGACGCTTCTTCAGCGCCGCCGCCACGCGACCGCCGAGGAAACTCCAGACGCTGGCCGCGTGCCGCGCCGGTCGCTTCTGGCGCAGGCGCGCGCGCGCCCAGAGGAGCAGCGACGCCGCCGCGGCGACGAACAGCGCGACGGTGGCCGCTGGCAGCCACGTCCAGCGACCCTGGTAACGCACCGCGACGATGGCGAGGCCGCCGGCCAGCACCGCGTTGAACATCGAGTCGGAGACGTTGCTCTCGAGCTGGTCTTCGATGCAGTCGACGCAGGTGAACCGTTGCGCGCCGCCGCTCTTCGCGTCGTCCGGCAGGAACGCGCCGGCGCGCGACTTCTGGCACAGGTCGCACTCGGCGACCGGCGAGCCCTTGCCGCACGTCGGGCACGCGGCCGCGGTCCACGCCGTGACGCGATCGAGACAGGTCGGGCAGAGCGGCAGCAGTCCGGCGGCGGGCATGGCGAGTCCTCGTCCGATGGGCCGTGCCGCGGGCGGCGGCTCCGGTCGGGCCGGCACGTTACCGCCGACCGTGCGCCGCCTCGTGCCTATCGTCGCGGCATGCCTTCACCGCCGGTTCCCGCCCCTCCCGCCGATCTCCACGTCGCGCTGATCTGGCCCGAGATCCCGTGGAACACGGGCAACACGGCGCGCTCCTGCCTCGCATTCGGCGCGACGCTCCACCTGGTCGAGCCGCTCGGCTTCTCGCTCGACGCGGCGGCCGTGCGCCGCGCGGGTCTCGACTACTGGGAGCACGTGCGGCCGGTGGTCCACCGCGACCTCGAGGCCTTCCTCGCGGCGCTGCCGGCGCTCGGCGCGCCATGGCTGCTGACGGCCGAGGGGGCGACGCCGCTCACGGTCGCGCCGATCGCGCCGCCGGCGGTGCTGTTGCTCGGCGCCGAGAGCGAGGGGCTGCCGCGACCGCTGCGCGAACGGTTCGCCGACCGCTGCGTGCGCATCCCGCAGGCGCGCGGCCCGGTCCGCTCGCTGAACCAGAGCAGCGCGGCGGCGATCGCGCTGGCGGAATTCCGCCGCCGCCATCCGCTGCCCTGAACGGGGGGCGCTGCTACGATCCGTCCGCAATGAGCGATGCGACCGACTCCCCGCACGCACCGTCCCCGGTCGTGCCCCTGTTCGCGCTGCCGGGACTCTTCCTGTTCCCGGGCACCGCAGTACCGCTCCACATCTTCGAGCCGCGCTACATCCAGATGATCGAGGACCTCCTCGACAAGAACGGCCGCTTCGTCCTCGGCACCATCGTGCCCGGCCACGAGCACGAGATCCTCGGCGCCCCGCCCGTGCACCAGATCGCCGGCCTCGGCGAGATCGCCCGCCACGAACGCGCCGCCGACGGCCGGTTCGTGATCTTCGTGGTCGGGTTGAAGCGGGTGAAGCTGACCGAGGTGGCGAGCGATCGCGACTATCGCAAGGTCGCGATCGAGGCGCTGCCGGAGCGGCTGGTGGCGCCGGGCGAGACGCAGCGACTGCGCCGCGAATTGACCGCCGCGCTCAAGGCGCGGTCGTCGACGGTCACGCTGCCGAAGAACGTGCCGCTCGGGCAGCTGACCGACCTGCTGCTGCTCCACCTGCGGCTCGACGTCACGACGATGATCGACCTCTACTCGCGCCTCGACATCGCCGAACGGGCGCGCGGAGCGCTGGAGAAGCACGCGTCGACGCCGCTGGCGCCGCCGGCCGAGAAGCCGCGGAAGAAGGGCGACGAGCCGCAGGCGCCGACGCCGCAGCACGGCGACTGAGCCGACCGCGCGATGTCGCTCCAGGACGCTCTCGCCGCCATCGTCGCCACACCGTGTCCCGCCGGAGAGCGTCTGCACCGGCTCCTGCGCGCGACCTGGGACTGGGAGATGGCGGAGTTCCCCGAGCGCGCGACGTGGAACGGCGTGCCGGGCCACGACCATCGCTGGAGCGACCGGTCGCGCGCCGCCATCGAGCGCCGCCGCGGCGAACTGGCTGCTCCGCTCGAGGCGGTGCGCACGCTGACGGTGGGGCAACTGTCCGCCGCCGACGTCCTGAATCGCGACCTCTTCCTGCAGGAGTGCGAACAGTCGATCGAGGAGGCGCGCTGGCCGTTCGAGCTGCTCTGCCTGTCGCAGATGGACGGGGTCCATCAGGATCCGGCGCAGCTGCTCGCCGCGGCGCCGGCCACGAGCGCCGCCGACCGCGGCAACTTGCTGGCGCGCCTGCTCACGCTGCCCACGCTGATCGACCAGACGATCGAGCTGCTGCGCGAAGGGCTGGCACGCGGCGTGACGCCGCCGCAGGTGGTGCTGCGCGACGTGCCGCGACAGGTGGCGCAGCTGCTCGAGGGGCCGGCACGCGAGACGCCGCTGCTGGCGCCGTACGTCGCGGCGGCGCGCCACGCCGATGGCGGGCCATCCGGCCGCGGCGCCGAGACGGCCGGCGGCCGCTTCCTCGCCGAGGCGGAACGGGCGTTCGCCGCCGTCGTGCGACCGGCGCTCGAACGGTTGCACGAGTTCGTGGCGCGCCGCTACGTCCCCGGCGCCCGCACCACCACCGGCTGGCGCGACCTCCCGGACGGCGAGGCGTGGTACGCATTCAAGGTCCGCGAGCAGACGACGACGCGCCTCACGCCCCGCGAGATCCACGCGATCGGCCTCGAGGAGGTGGCGCGGATCGGCGCCGCGATGGACGCGGCGCGGCGCGACAGCGGCTTCACCGGCGACTTCGCCGCGTTCTGCGACTTCCTGCGCACCGATCCACGCTTCTACTGCACCTCGCCGGAGCAGCTGCTGCGGGAGTTCCGCGACCTCTGCAAGCGTGTCGATCCGCAGCTGCCGCGGCTGTTCCGCCGACTGCCGCGGCTGCCGTACGGCGTGTGCGAGGTGCCGGCGTTCAGCGCCGAGTCGCAGACCATGGCGTACTACCTGCCGGGTTCGCCCGAGGCCGGCCGGCCGGGCTGGTTCTTCGCCAACACCAGCAAGCTCGACTCGCGCGCCCGCTGGGAGTTCGAGGCGCTGGCGCTGCACGAGGCGGTCCCTGGCCACCACCTGCAGATCGCGCTGGCGCAGGAGCTCGACCTGCCCGAATTCCGCCGCCACGGCGGCTGCAACGCCTATGTCGAGGGCTGGGCGCTCTACTCGGAAGCGCTCGGCCACGAGATGGGCTTCTACGCCGATCCCTACTCGCGCTTCGGCCAGCTCTCCTACGAGATGTGGCGGGCGATCCGGCTGGTGGTCGATACCGGATTGCATGCGCTCGGCTGGACGCGCCAGCAGGCGATCGACTTCTTCGCGGCGCACACCGGCAAGCCGCTGCACGACATCACGGTCGAGGTCGACCGCTACCTCGTCTGGCCGGCGCAGGCGCTCTCCTACAAGATCGGCGAGCTCGCGATCTGGCGGATGCGCCGCGCGGCCGAGCAGTCGCTCGGCGCGAACTTCGATCTGCGCGGCTTCCACGACGAGCTGCTCGGCGAGGGGGCGCTGCCGCTCGAGCTGCTCGACGCGCGGATGGCCGCCTGGATCGAGCGGCGGCGGGCGAGCTCGGGATGATCGCGGCGCTGCGTCGCGGCCTGCGCGGGCGACGCGGTCTTGCGATCGTGCTCGGCGTCGCGCTGCTGGCGCGGCTGGTGCGTTGGGGCCTCGACTTCCCGATCTGGGGCGACGAGGCGTTCGTCGGCTGCAGCCTGCTGGCGCGCGATCTCTCCGGGCTGCTCGCGCCGCTCGAGTTCGAGATGGTGGTGCCGCTCGGCTGGCTGCTGCCGACCGGGTGGCTGGCGCAGCGGTTCGACGGCGCGACGCTCGCGCTGCGGTTGCCGGCGCTCCTGGCTGGGATCGCGGCGCTGTTGCTGTTCGCGCGACTGGCGCGACGCATGGCCGGCCCGGCGCTGTCACCCGCGACGGCGCTGCTCTCCGTCGCCTGGTTCGGCGCCAGCTACTACCTGATTCGCCACGGCGCCGAAGTGAAGCCGTACGCGTTCGACCTGCTGGCCGGCGTGCTCCTCTACGGAGCCGGGCGGCGGCTGGCCGCGAGCCGGCGCACGCCGCCCGCCGGTGCCGACGCAGCGCACGAGAGGACGGCTGCTGACAGCGCGCGCGGCTGGCTCGCCTTCGCGGCGATCGGTGTGATCGCGGTCTGGTGCAGCTACCCGGCGATCTTCGTCGCGGTCGGGGCAGGTGGCGCAGCGGCACTGCTGCAGGTGCGGCGCAAGCCCGCCGCTCTTCGCCTCGCCGCTCTCCCACTCTCCGCGCACCGACGGATCGTCCCCGCACTCCTTGCGCTCGCCGCCGTCGCCATCAGCTTCGCCGCGATGTACCTCCGCTTCGGCCACGCGCAGCAGTGGAGCGAGGAGCGGATCGCCGACGCGCGCCACTGGGACGACCACTTCCTGCCGCTCGGGGAGCCGTGGCGCTGGCCCTTGTGGCTCTTGCGCGAACTGACCGGCAACTTGCTCGCCTACCCGAACGGCGGCCCGAACTTCGGTTCCAGCGCGACCTTCCTCCTCTGCGTCGCTGGCGGCGTCGCGTGGTGGCGCCGCGGTCGCCGCGCGGAACTGCTGGTGCTGCTCGCGCCGCTCCTACCGATGCTGGCGGCATCGGCGCTGCGGAAGTACCCCTTCGGCGGCAGCGCCCGCATCGCGCTCCATCTGGCCATCCCGATCTGCCTGCTGGCCGCGAGCGGCGTCGCCGCCGTGGCGGCGGCGGTGCGACGGCGCGCGAGCGCGACGACCGTCGCCACCGCGCTCCTGCTGCTCTTCGCGCTCGGCAGCCCGATCCGCGACTGCTTGAAGCCGTGGAAGACCGAGCAGGACCGCCGCAGCCGCGAAGCGTTCGAGTGGTTCGCGGCGCAGCTCGCGCCGGGAGACGTCATCGCGGTCTTCGGCCACTTTGGCGGTGATGACGGCGGCGACGGCAACGGCAACGGCGAGCCGCCGGCAGAGTTCGCCGGCGGCGCGCCCGACCTGCGCGGGTGGCGCGGCTCGTCGGGGCGACTGCGCTTCCATCTGCTGCGCCTCACGCGGTCGCGCGACGTCTCGCTTCGCTTCGCGCCCGTGGCCTCGGCACTCGCGAGAGCGTTCGACACGGCGTCCGACTCTGCGGCGAGCCCCGCGCTCTGGACCGTCACCTACCGCGACAACGAGGCGCCGTTCCCGGAAGCGGCGCACTCGGGGTGGCAAGCCGCTCTCGAAGCGGCGCTGCACCGACCGCTCGTCGCAGCGCGCGAATCCACCCTCGGTCGCGCGAGCCCCGACCCGACCACCGGGGCCGCGCGCGCCGAGAGCATCACCTTCGCCCGCGCCGCGCGTTGACTCGCGGCGCGCCGCTCACCGCTCAGAAGCGGATGTTGAGGTCGGTCCGGAAGCGGTACTGCATCCCGTCGGCGTCCGTTTCAGCGCCCGGGCCGACGTCGGCGACGCGCATCGCCGAGCCCCAGAAGTGGAGCTCGACCTGGTCGAGGCACTGCCAGCGCGCGCCGATCAGGCTGCCGCGGTAGTTGGTCCCGAACAGGAAATCGTCGTTGGTGAAGTTGGAGAGCGTCGCATCCTGCTGCATGGTCTGCCAGTGGTAGTAGACCTGCCAGTCGCCCTTCGCCTTGGCCGCGCCCCACTTGAGGCCGAGCCCGAAGCCCTGGTCACCGCTCACCTGCGCGCGCGAGTTCCAGACGTACTCGCCGCCGAGGACGAGTGGCTTGCCGCCAGCCGCCGTCTCGTAGGCGACGTACGGGTTCCAGATCGTGAAGCGCGAGGCATAGTCGTCCGGCACCGCGTCGCCGGTGGTATCGATGGTCGCGTTGCCGAGGTTCTCGCCGAAGAGGCGGCTGCCGTTGATGTCGTCGGGGTTCAGCTGGCCGTAGCGATAGACGGTGAGCGCGCCGGTGAGCCGGTCCGAGTCGCCCACCTTCATCCAGCTGCTGACCTGGGCGACGAAGACCGCGGCCGACTCGAGCGTGCCGCTGGTCGCGTTGTCGAGGATCAGGTACTCGCCCGCCATCCACTTGAACGAGTCGTACGCGCGGCCCATCGCGACGCCGGTCGGTTGCACGTCTTCGTCCCAGACCAGCTGGTCGTAGACCGGGTTGCGGTCGATCGGGTGGCTGAACTTGCCCCCCGTCACCCACAGCCCCTTCACCGCCGGCGGTTTCCAGGTGGCGAAGGCGCGATCGAGGCTGAGCGTGAACTTGTCGAACGTGCCGCCCAGGTTCTGGTGGGGCGAGTTCTCGTCGGTCACGCTGCCGGTCAGCACGCGCGCGCCGACCAGCAGCTCATCGTTGACCTGATACGTGCCGCCGACGCGCAGCCGAACGCGTTCGCGGTTGCGGTCTTCCCTGTCGTGCAGGTGGAAATCGGTCTCGTGGCGGAGCCGGAAGTCGCCGTACCACTTGAGCTTGTCGGCCCACGCGCCGAGTCCGCCGCCGCCCTCCGCCGCCGCCGCCGCCGCCGCCGCGAAGTCGGACAGCGCCGCCTTGACGTCGGCCGAGAGCGCCGCATCGGCCTGCAACGTGTCGTTCAACCGCTTCAGCTTCGCATCCAGGTCGGACTGCGCCTGGACTTGGCCGCACCACGCCAACAGCACGACTGCGGCGACGCAACTCCCCGAGACGACCGTCATCGAATCCCCCCTGTGATGCGCCTGCACGCCACAACGACGGCGCGCCATGTGTCCGCCGCGGCGAGGCGCTTCCATTGACGCGCGTGAATTCTCGAAGCGCGGATCAACATTTCAAACAACTCGCCGCGATAGGTCGCGGCGTCAATCGTGCTGCGCTCATCGCCGGGCGGCCGGTGCGTTGGAGGCTGTGGTCGACCGGACGGACGGGAGGACCGCGTGAGGACCCGCGCTGACCATCGCCGTGCCCGCACGGCTCTGCCGGGGGCGGCTCTGCCCTCGGGAATCGCCTCCCAACCGGCAGGCCAACCTGTCCCAACGCATCAGCCGAACCGTCCCACTCGGCCCAACCGCCTCGCAGACCCAGCCCCCCGCCCCGGGGGAAATTGACGGCGCCTTCGGCCCGGAATTCGACAAGGCGGAGCCGGCCGAAAGAAGTTCACCCAACGGCGGCACCCGCCGCCGCTCGCTTTTGCGGAGATCCTCGAATGCCTCGTTTCCGCCTTGGACGAGCGACAACGGTCGCGCCCTGGCTGGCACTGCTCGCTGCCGCTCCGGATGCGTCATCGGCACCGCCGCCCGGCGTCATGCCGCACCGTTCCCTGTCGCTGTTGACCGCCGCGCTCGCCGCCCAGGAGGTCGCCCCCGCGGCCTTGCCGGCGACCCTCCCGCCGATCGAGGACCCGGCGCGGCGCCTCACCGAGCTCGAGGAGGTCGAGGACTACTCCGAGGACGTCGCCAACAAGTTCGTCGAGTGGGGCGACAAGATCCGCCTGCGCGACTTCCACGGCGCGGCCGGCCTCTTCACCGACGACTTCATCGGCCACGACCTCGCCCGGCCGGGCAAGCCGGAGAAGAAGGAGTTCCCGCTCGAGGTGACCCGGACGACCTGGGACACCAAGGCAGGCCTCACCGTGGTCAACCGCTCCGGCTTCATGGAGAGCTGGCGCGAGTTCGTGGCGCCGTTCGGCACCATCGAGTTCTTCTTCGTCAAGGTGCGCGGCGCCGAGTTCTCCGACGCGACCCCGGTCGACGGCGCCCTGACCGTCCGCATCAACATCGTGGGCAAGCGCTCGGGTGGCGGCCGGATGGGGCGCGAGGGTTTCGGCCGCGCGCATATCCGGAAGATCGCGGGCAAGTGGCAGGTCGATCGCTGGACCGTTACCTCGCTGGTCGACCTCGAGCGACCCGAGACGATGTTCACCGAGGTCGCGCGATCGGCCGGCATCGCCCATCGCGGCCCGCAGTTCGGCAAGGAAGGCAACAAGTCCTTCTTCTGGAACGGCGCCGCGGTGGCCGACTTCGACCAGGACGGCCTGTGGGACATCTTCGTTCCGTCGCAGAACGAGAACTTCCTCTACCGCAGCAAGGGCGACGGCACCTTCGAGGAGTGCGCCGCACGGCTCGGCGTCGCCAAGCCCGCCGGCGGCACCGGCGCGGTCTTCCTCGACCACGACAACGACGGTGACCTCGACCTGCTGGTCGCCCACTCCGGCTGGATGGAGGACGGCCAGAAGATCGGCCGTCCGACCCAGCTCTATCGCAACGACGGCGGCAAGTTCGCCAACGTGAGCGCGGCCGCCGGCTTCACCGAGTTGCTGCAGGGCTTCTCGCCGTGCGTCGCCGACGCCGACAACGACGGCGACCTCGACGTCTTCATCCCCGGCTACCAGAAGGGCAGCTTCGCCGGTCCGAACTCGTGGTTCGACGCCAACAACGGCAGCAAGAACGCCTTCTACGTCAACAACGGCGACGGCACCTTCAGCGAGCGCAGCGCCGAGTGCGGCTTCGCGGCCAATCGCTGGACCTACGCCGCCGCCTGGCATGACTACGACGAGGACGGCGATCAGGACCTCTTCGTCGCCAACGACTACGGCACGAAGGAGTTCTGGCGCAACGACGGCGGCCTCAAGTTCACCGACGTCGCCGACCAGCTCGGCGTGGTCGACGTCGGCAACGGCATGGGCTGCTGCTTCGGCGACTACGACGCCGACGGCGACATCGATCTCTACGCCTCGAACATGTCCTCGAGCGCCGGCAACCGCATCCTCTCGCGCCTGGTGAGCAAGGAAAGCAAGGACGCCCGCGAGAACACGCTGAAGAAGCTGGCCGCCGGCAACACGCTGTTCAACTTCGCCGACGGCAAGTTCAACACCGTCGCGTCGAAGTTCGGCGGCATCGGCGCCGCCTGGGCGTGGGCGCCGCAGTTCCTCGACCTCGACCTGGACGGCGACCTCGACCTCGCGTGCGTGAACGGCTTCATCTCCGGGAACAGTTTGAAAGACACCTGAAGCACGTACTGGCGCCACGTGGTGGCGTCCACGCTCGATGCTCGCGACGAGTTCGGCACGCAGAAGGTGAACGACCAGAACTACACCAACAAGCACATGAACCAGATCTTCGGCGACGGCTTCTCCTTCTCGGGGTTCGAGAAGGACAAGATCTGGCTGAAGCTCGACGACCAGTACCTCGACGTCTCCGACATCTCGGGTGCCGACGATGACGGCGACGGCCGCGCGCTGTGCGTCGCCGACTTCGACGACGACGGCGATCCCGAGTTCTTCGTCCACAACATCCAGCGCGAACGCCACATGCTGTACCGCAACGACATCGATCGCGGCGCGCGCGGCGTGAAGGTGCAACTCAAGGCGACCAAGGGCCCGTGGCAGGCCCCCGGCGCGATCGTCCGCGTGAGCGCGGGCGGCCGCACGACGGCGCAGCTGATGACGATCGGCACCGGCTTCGTGTCGCAGAACGCGGCGGAGCTGATCTTCGGTCTCGGCGATGCCGCTGACGGCACCGTGACCGTGCGCTGGCCCGGCCGCGCGGTCGAGTCGTTCGGCACGGTCAAGGCTGGCGGCAAGGTGCTGCTGGTCGAGGGTGCCGGCAAGCCGGCCGCCCTCCCGCGCAAGCCGTACCGCCTGCGCGACCCGGGCGTGCCGGGACTGAAGTTCGCCGAGGGCGCGAGCCTGGCGAACCTCGAGCTCGTCGATGCCGCGGGCAAGACGGTGCAGCTGGCGGTGGCCGGCCGCAAGAAGCCGCTGATCGTCAACCTCTGGGCGACCTACTGCGCCTCGTGCGTCGGCGAGATGGGCGACCTCGCCAAGCTCGCCGCCGCGGGCCATGACGTCGTGCTGGTGAGCCTCGACGCGGAGGAGGACTTCGGCCGCGCGCAGGAACTGCTGAAGAAGATGGGCATCAAGCTGCCCAACTACTTCGCCACGTCGAAGGGCTTCGAGAAGCAGCTCGATCCCGAGCGGCTCCCGTTGCCGACGACGCTGTTCTTCGCGCCGGACGGCACGTTGACCGAGGCGCTGCAGACGACCATCGACCACTGGAACGGCTGGAGCAAGGCGATCGGCGGGCAGTGACCGCCAACCGGCGACTGCGCCCGATCGGGGCGCGGGTCGCCGGCGAACTTCGCAGCAATCGGACCGGCCGGCCTCGCGATGACGCGGGGCCGGCCGGAGTTATTTCCCAGCTGGCCACGCGCGACTTCCCACCGATTCGCGCCGCCACCGTCACGGCACCAGCGCCCGAACGGCTTCGCCCGGGGCTGCTGCGTGCGAACGCGTCGCTGCTCGCGCCCGGCACGAGAATTCCAATCTGGTCGATCCTCGGCTGCGCGCAACGGAAGCGAAAGCGCTGTAAGCTGAGCGCGCGAGCTGCGTCTTCGAAGAGGGAATCATGATCGCGAAACAGGTCGAACTTGCCGCCCTGCCTTGCGTCACGGTCGCGTTGCTCGCCGGCGCCTCCGTTGCGCCTCGCGCGGCAGCGCAGGCGACACCGCCGCCTGCGGGCAACCCCGTCGCCGCTGCCGACGCCGTGAAGCCGCTCTTCCGCCTCGACCTCGGCGACACGACACTCCTCGAAGTCCCCGGCTGGGAAGGCGCCCGTTTCTGGATCGAAGGTCGCTGGCGCAGCGAGTACTGGGCGCATTTCGATACGCCGGCGACCGACGGCCGCTACGACTTCAGCCACTTCCGCTTCCGCCAGGGCATGGCGCAGACGGTCGGCCCGGCTGAGTTCGGCTTCGAGTGGCAATCGACCAACGTCTTCGGCGTCGACCCCGACGCCCCGGTCGGGCCGGGCAAGGCCTATCTCGACGCCAACGGCAGCCGCTCCCCGCAGAACCTGACGATCCGCCAGCTCTACGCCGAACTCGACGCCGGCGGCACCAAGCTGCGCGGCGGCCGGCAGCTCCTCGAGGACGGCGGCGCCGTGAAGTACGACGACGGCGCCTTCCAGTGGGTGCGCGACCGCGGCAACGGCCGCCTCATCGGCAACCTCGAGTGGCCCGGCGGCGGTCGCTCCTACGACGGCCTCTCTCTTCGCCGCGAGGAGGGCGGATGGATCGCGCGCGCGATCGCGTTCGAGGTGAACCAGGGCGCCTTCGAGGTCGATGACGGCGGCGATTCGCTCGAGAACCTGCACGTCGGCGGGATCGAACTGATCAACCGGCGCGGCGGACTCCTCGCCGACGCCGAGCTGCGCGGCTTCGCCTACGTCTTCCGCGACGATCGCGCGGTGACGCGCACGAAGTTCGGCGACGACCTGTTCACCACCACGGCGGGCGGCCAGTTCGCCGCGCGCCGCCCGGTCGGCGGCGGGGTCGGCGACCTGTTCCTGTGGGGCGCGGTGCAGCGCGGCGACGCCGGGACTCGCGCGCAGCGGGCCGGCGCCTGGATCGCCGAGACCGGCTACCGGCTGGAGGACGTCGCCTGGAAGCCGTGGTTGCGCCTCGGTCACACGCGCGCGCAAGGCGATTCCGAGGCAGCCGACGGCGAGGTGAACGACTTCTTCAACGGCACCCCGACCAATCACCCCTACTACGGCTTCGTCGACCTGTTCGCGCTGTCGAACCTGCGCAACACCTACGTCGATCTGATCCTCGACCCGCATCCTCAGCTGCGCTTCATGGCCTCGGCCCACCTTCTCGCCGGCAACCACGACGATTCGAGGGCCACCTTCGGCAGCGGCGCGTTCACCGAGAAGAGCTTCGGTTACGGCACCTTCGCCACGACGTCGCGCAACTTCGGCAAGGAGCTCGACCTGACGCTGCGCGCGACGACCGCCGACAAGCGCCATTACCTGCTGCTCGGGTGGAGCTGGTTCCGGGGCGGCACGGCGTTCGAGCGGCTGTTCGACGACGCCAACGCGACGTTCGGCTACCTCGAGGCGGGCTTCCGCTTCTGATCGGCGCCGGCCGGGACCGTCCTGCCGCCGTCACTCGATGACGGCGGCGGTCGTCAGCGCGAGCCAGAGCGCGATCGTCACCGCCAGCTTGCCCAGCACGCCGCGCAGCCGCCCCATCGCGGCGCCGTGTGCCGGCTGCAGGGCGCCTTCGAGCGTCCGCCCGGGCAGCGTCAGTTCCATCACGATCGCGCCGACGGCGCTGCCGACCACGCCGCCGATGATCGCGCCGACCAGCAGCCCGAAAGGCGCTCCGAGCAGCGCGCCGACGATCCCGCCGACCATCGCGCCCGCCATCCCGCGCTTGCTCGCGCCGGCCTTCTGTGCGCCGTGCGCGCCGGCGACGAACTCGAGCACCTCGGCGCCGATTGCCGCCGCCACCGCGATCCCGAGCGTCCACGGAGAGAAGGTCGCGCCGCCGTCGGCGCGCCACCAGCGATCGGCGAACTGCAACGCGCCGGCCAGCAACAGCAGGAACCAGAGCCCCGGCAATCCGATCGCCGTCAGCGCCACGCACGCCATCCCGAGCAGCCCGAACAGCGCCGCCGCGGCGAGGCGGACGATCGCTCCGGTCAGCGGCGACGCCGCCTCATGCTCGACCACCACGTCGACCGGCAGCGCCGACAACGCCGGCAGCGCCGTGGACCATTCGAGCCAGAGTGCCATCCGCGTACCCCCGCAAGCGCCTCAGCGATGGCGCACTTCGATCCGGCGGAACCAGAGCGGCGCGCCGCTCCCGTGCCGGAGCTCGATCGCGCCCGGCCCGTCCGCCGGGACCTCCACCGTGTTCACCCGCACGCCGTTCACCCACAGCTCGACCCGGGTCACCGCGCCCCGGGTCTCGAGGCGAACCGCGAGCTCGTACCAGACCTCGTCCTGGACCAGCGCGGCGCGGACCGGTGCGGCGATGGTCTCGGTGCGAAGCGGCGTCACGCTCCCGGTTCGCGCCCGCTCCGGGTCGCCCGACTGCACCAGCGGCAGGCGGATCCCGCGCGACGACTCGCCGCTGCCGCGCAGCCGCACGATCACGTCGCCTTCGCCGCCGGCGCGCCAGCCGTCGAGCGACACACCGTCGAACAGCGGCCGGCGCGCGGCCGGCGGCGCCTGCCAGACCACGTCCCCGAGCGGCGTGAGCGGCCGACCGCCGCGCTCGACCCAATCGCTGCGCGAGACGAAGGCACCGTGACGCACCGCCAGCAGCGCGTACTCCTGCGTGTCGTACTGGAAGGTCGCGCCGCCCGGCAGGCCGACCAGCAACCCGCGCACCGTCACCGGATCGCCCGCGTGCAGCGGCGGAAGGGCACCGCGGACGACT
Organism: Planctomycetota bacterium; assembly: GCA_016872815.1. Lineage (GTDB taxonomy): Bacteria > Planctomycetota > B15-G4 > B15-G4 > SIAN01 > SIAN01. Next base: position 1,748 of record VGYY01000007.1, on the reverse strand, counting down.
TGCGCCTCGTCGCCGACCACGAGCTCCATCTCGGCGGCACTCGCCCCTTCCCGCAACGCCTCCGCCGGCATCAGCGAGCGCGCGAACGCCACCACCGCCGCGACCTCGTCGTCCTTCAGGATCGCGCCGAAGGCCGGCATCCGCATCCCTTGCGCATCCGGGATCCCGGAGCGGACCGTCTTCGCCATCGCCTCGGCGGTGTTGCCGAACGCGAAGCGGGGCCCTCCCTGAAGGGGCGCGGCCGCACGCGCAGTTCCGCCGCCAGCGGACCGTCGCCGCCGCCCTCGCGGCCGTGGCAGCCAGCGCAATGTTCGCGGTAGAACGCAGCGCCGTCCCCGACCGCCAGCGCCCCCGCAATCACCACCCCCGCCAGCACCATCCGCCGCCTCCTACGGGACCGCCGCCGCCACCGCGAGCGATGGTAGCCCGCGCCACAATCAGCCCTTGCCGTCGGTTCGCCGCGGCGTTTCGATGGCGGCAGCCCAGCGGTCGCCCCCGCCCCGCGAGGAGAGTTCGTGCCGTTCGCCGTCACCACCGCCCTGCTTGCCGCGCTCCTCGCGCGCGTCGTCGCGCCCGCGACGCCGCGTCCCGACGACTCGTTCGAGACCGCGATCCGCCCGCTGTTCCATCAGCACTGCGTCAAGTGCCACGGCCCCGACCGGCAGAAGGCGTCCCTGCGGCTCGACAGTCCGGAAGGAATCACGAAGGGCGGCGAGCGCGGCCCGCTGTTCGTTCCCGGCCAGCCGGACGCCTCGCTGCTGGTCGCCGCGCTGTCGTGGGGACACGAAGAGCTGAAGATGCCGCCCAAGACGAAGCTCGACGATGGCGCGCGATCCGCCGTCGCCGAGTGGATTGCGGCCGGTGCGCCGATGCCTGCGGGACGGGCGGCAGGAGCCGAAGCCGCGGCCGAAGCGGGGGCGGGCGCGAGCGCCGATTTCGACCTCGCCGCCCGCAAGAGCCACTGGGCGTGGCAACCGCTGGCGCCGACGGCGCCGCCGCGGGTCGCCGACGCGGCGTGGCCGCGCGACCCACTCGATGCCTTCGTGCTGGCGCGCCTCGAGGCAGCGCGGCTCGCTCCGGCTGCCGACGCGGCGCGCGCGACCTGGCTGCGGCGCGTCAGCTTCGACCTGATCGGGCTGCCGCCGACCGTCGCGGAGCAGGACGCCTTCCTCGCCGACGGCCGGCACGACGCGCGCGAACGCGTGGTCGACCGGCTGCTGGCCGCGCCGCAGTTCGGCGAGAAGTGGGCGCGCCACTGGCTCGACCTCGCCCGCTACGCCGAGGGACGCGGCCACGAGTTCGACTACACCCTGCCGAACGCCTGGGCCTATCGCGACTGGCTGGTGCGCGCGCTGAACCAGGACGTTCCGTGGGCGCAGTTGCTGCGCGAGCACGTCGCCGGCGACCTGCTCGATCCGCCGCGGCTCGATCCGGCGAGCGGCGCCAACGAATCAATTGTCGCCACCGGCTTCTGGCTGCTGGGCGAGGCGGTGCACTCGCCGGTCGACATCCGCGGCGACGAGTGCGATCGCGTCGCGAACCAGATCGACACCTTCAGCAAGGCGTTCCTCGGCGTGACGCTGGCCTGTGCGCGCTGCCACGACCACAAGTTCGACGCGATCTCGCAGCGCGACTACTACGCGCTGGCGGGATTCCTCGCCGGGACGAGCGCGACCGAGGTCGCGTACGAGACGATCGAGGCGAACCGCGCGGTCGCGGCCGAGCTGACGCGGGCGCGGACCAGCGCG
>VGYY01000006.1 GCA_016872815.1 Planctomycetota bacterium | reverse complement strand
GCCGGCGCGACCGTCGAGCGGCGATTCGACGCGCCGAAGCCAGACCGGGAGACCGAGTTCGCTCGCCACTACATCGACGCCGCGGCCGGCACGTGGGACGTCGACGTCGTCTTCGAGGTCGAACCGGGATGCGCCGACCAGCCGTGGATCGTCGAGGTGGCGCAGCACGACTTCCACCACGCCTGGCGCCTGCTGCCGCCGCCCGCCTGGTCACGCTGAGCGAAACCGCGGGAGGGCGCCGCGGCGCCGTGCCGGCGACCGTCAGCGCCGCCGCTCGTGGAGCGTGAACGGGCCGTGCTGCTCGACCGGCCGATAGCGCTCCGCCAGCCAGCGGGCGACCAGCGGCGCCGCCGCCTCGAACGCGAACGTGGCCGGGCTGCTGCCGTCGGTGACCAGCAGCGGCGGCTGGTTCCGTTCGAGCGCCGCGATCGCTTCCGCCTGGAAGCGCGGCTCGTGGTACCAGTAGCTCGCCTCGGCGCACGGGATCGCCAGCATCCGGTCGGCGAGGAACGCCAGCAGCGGCGCGCCGGGGCTGGTCGCCACCGTCTGGTTCGGCGCGACGCGACGGCGGATCGACGTCACCGTCGCCTCGAGCGCACGCGCGAACTCCGGCTTCAACCGGATGCCCGCCCGTTCGAGCGCCGGCTCGACGCCGGGCTCGAGCCGCTGGCGGAAAGTGCCGGAGTAGATCCCGCGATGCGCACCGGCGACCCAGGTCACGAGGAGCACGACCAGCAGCGCCAGGGCGCCGTGACCACGCCAGCCGCGGCCACGCCGCGCCAGCGCATCGCCGAGGGCCAGCGCGACCGGCGCGATCGCCTGGAACAGGTGGTTGGCCGACGGAATCAGCCGCACCTGATTCAACAGCAGGAGCCCGAACAGCGCGGCGGCGATGCGCGGCGTCTCGCCCCCCGTCGGTGGTCCGGCGGCGTCACGCCGCGCCCGCCACCACGCCGCACTCCCCCACAGCAACAGCACCAGCGGCGCCAGCAGCAGCGCGCAAAGCAGCGCCACGCGGCCGCCGCGCCACTCCCCGTCCACCCGCGGCTCGGCCAGCGGCACGGCGATCTGTTCCTGCACCGCGATGCGCTGCCACTCGTGTTCCCACCACGCGCCCAGATCGAGGCCGGCCGCGACCAGCGCCAGGACCAGCGGCACGAGCAGCGCTGCGAAACCGGCGGTCAGCGCCGCCGCCCCCGCGCAACGCCGGCGCCACGGCATTCCCGGTTCGACCAGCAGCGCCACGCCGCAGGCCGCGGCCGCGAAGCCGCCCACGTCGTGCCGGAACAGGAACCCGAGCGCGCAGAGCAGTCCGGCCACGAACGCGCCGCGGCCGTCGCGCCGCGCCAGGCGCTGGGCCGCGAACAGCGCCAGCAGTGCCGCCACCACGATCGCCGACTTGTGGAACGAACCATGCGCCACCACGAGGACCGCGGTCGCGAGCAGCGCGCCCGGCAGAGTCGCCGTTCCGAGCAGCAGCCAGCAGAGCGCACCGGCGGAGAGCGCATGGAGCGCGACCAGCACGGCGCGCACGACCGCCACGCTCTCGCCGCACCAGGCGAGGAACGGCGCCAGCAGCCAGTACATCCCGGGACCGTACGGCATCCAGCCGTCGATGCCGGGGATCGCGCCGTCGCGGACGCGCCAGGCTCCATCGATCAGGATGCCCTCATCGAACAGCGCGATGCCGTCGAACGCGTAGGTCGCGTGGAATGCTGCCGCGGCGAGCGCCACCAGCAGGGCGACCGCTGCGCGACGGCGCGGGGCGCCGGTCATGGCGCGCCGCCGCCCGCCGCGAGTTCGCGCGCGAGGCGGTCGTGCCGCACGGCCTCCGCCTCGTGGCCGAGCCGCTGGTGGATCACCGCCAGTCGCCGCGCCGCGCCGGAGGAGCGCGGGAAGCGGGCGAAGTGCGTTTCCGCGGCGGCCAGCGCCTGCGGCCACTCCTTGGCGAGAGAGAAGGTATCGACGTACGCCTCGTGCGCCGGCTGCTCCTCCGGCGCGACTTCGGCCAGCGCCTTCGCCAGCTGCCGCGCGGCGCTCCATTGGCGGTCGGCGAGGCGAGTGCGCAGCTCGCCGTAGAGCTGGTCGAGCAGCCGCGTCGCGCCGGCGCGCAGTTCCGGCGAAGGTTGCGCCGCCACCGCCGACCGCATCCAGCGCAGCGCGGCGAGCCGATCGCCCGCGATCGCCTCGACTTCCGCGCGGGCGACCCGGCTGCGCCAGTCGTCGGGGAACGCCGCCAGCAGCAGGTCGCTCCGGCGCCGCGCCTCGTCGAGGCGCCCCAGCAGCGCCAGCGCCATCACCTCGAGCGTCCGGGCGGCCGGGTCGCCGGGTCGCTCGATCAGCGCGCGACCGACCCGGTCGAGCGCCGTCGCGGCGAAGCTGCGTGCCACGTCGCGCGGTCCGGCGCTGCCGTGCGCCAGCTCGATCTGCGCCCGCAGCACCTGCAGTTCGACGTTCTGCGGCGCCACCGCGACTGCGTGGTCGATCAACTGCAGCGGCGGATCGAAACGGCGCGCCTGCTGGAAGCCGCCCGCCACCGCCAGCGCCGTTGCGCACCACAGCGGCAGCGTCCGCCAGCGACTCCCGGTCGCCAGCGCGACCAGCACCGCCTGCAGCAGCAACAGGAACGGCAGCCACGCTTCCGGCGTCGCGCCGCCGCCGAGGTACTCGAGTCCGGTGCGGGGCGGTCGCAAGCCGGCCGACGCCGCACAGGCGAACAGGGCGGCGACCCCGAGCAGCGCCGCGATCGCGCTCCGTCGTCGCCATGCCGCGACCATCGCCCCCAGCAGGACGGCCGCGCCGAAGCCCGCCCACCACGGATCAGCCCGCAGATGCTCGAGTCCGGTCGCCCACGGCCGCATCAGCAGGTCGAGCGCGCACCAGGCCGAACCGGTCGTCGCCGCGCGCGGTGCCCCCAGCCACCAGAGACCGGTCCCGGCGCCGGCCGCCGCCGCCACCGTGAGCAGGCGCACGCGGTGCGCCGGCGCGGCCGCCGCCGCAGCAGCGAATGCCACGAAGGCGTACCCCGGCTGCGCCGCGGTCGCGAGCAGCGCCGCCACCGGCGCGACCACGCGCCAGGCGCCATGGCGCCCGACGAGCGCCACCGCCGTCACCGCCGCGAACAGGTCGGCGAGCACGACGCCGCGCGCGCCGAGCCGCACGAAGCTCTCCGTGCGCCACGGATGGACGAGGAATGCCGCCGCCGCCACCACCGCCAGATTCGGCGCCGGGAGGCCGCGACCGGCTCGCGCCACCAGCGCCAGCACGGCCACATCGAGGCAGAGCGCGAACAGGCGGTGGGCGGCGGCCGAAGTGCCGAGCAGCGAGACCTCGATCGGCAGCCACCGCATGGCGAGCGCCGCGCCGCGGCTCTCCGCCATTCCCGCGAGGAAGGGACCTTCATCGAACACGGCGGGCAGCGACAGCAGCGGACCGTGCAGCGCGACCAGCAGCAGCAGGCCGACCGAGAACCCGGGCCACGGGAACCGGTCCGCCCTGCCCGCCGCTTCAGCCACCTGCCGCCTCCGCCGCACCGAAGTCCGCGAGCGCCGCCACCACCTCGTCGATCTGCGCTGGCGCCAGCCCGGGCCATGCCGGCAACGCCAGCAACGCGCCCGCCGCGCGCTCGGCTTCCGGGAAGGCGCCAAGCGGCGCCAGCGGCGTGCCGCCGGCGACCCCGAGGTGCAGTGCGCGAGGATAGTCGACGGCGGTGCCAATGCCGCGGGCGGCGAGGTGCGAGCGAAGCGCCTCGCGGCGGGCGACGCGCACGACGACGCGCTGGAAGACGTGCTCGCCCGGCTCGCCGAAGTCGAGCGGACAGAAGCGGTCGAGCAGGCGGCGCCCAAAGAGCGAGGCGAGGTAGCGATGCGCCAGCACGAAGCGCTGTCGCGCCTGCGCCTCGAGCCGCGCCAGCGCGCGGTTCTGGACCGCGGCGACGAGCGGCTTCATGCGCGTGCCGGCACCGTCGCACGCCTCGCGCAACTGCTGCGCCATGGCGGTCGAATCGGTCAGCACCGCGGCGCCGCCGGCCAGGTCGCTGGTGTGGGCGGCGAAGTCGATCACGCCGATCGCCCCGGCGGTGCCGACGCGGACGCCGCCGGAACGCGCCATCGACGCCGCCGAGGCCTCCTCGACCAGCAGCAGGTCATTGCGCGCCGCCGCCTCGCGACAGGCGACGAGGTCGTGCGCCCGCCCGAAGAGGTGGACGACCAGCAGCGCCGCGACCCGCCGCACCGCCGGCGACGCGCGGGCGCGGACCACCGCCGCGTCGACGGCCGCCAGGTCGAGCAGCGCCGAAGTGCGCTCGATGTCGACGAAAACTGGGGTCGCGCCCGCGCGCTGCACCGCCGTCAGCACGCCGCTCCCCGCCAGGGCCGGCAACAGCACGGCGTCGCCGGCGCCGATCCCAATCGCCTGCAGGCCGTTCACCAGGGCATCGCAGCCGCTGGCGACCGCGACCGCAGCGCGCGCCTCGAACTCCGTCGCCAGGCGGGACTCGAACGCGAGGACTCCGGTTCCGGCCGCCAGCGGCCCGCGCTCGAGCACCCCCACCACCGCCGCCTTGATTTCCTCGCGCAGCGATCCATCCTGCAGGCGGGCGTCGAGGAACGGAACCGGCATGAAACGGTGGCTCACGATGGGACTGGTGCGGACCGGACCGGGCGTCTCAGCGGCCACGAATACCTCCGGCACTCCGCGCGGTGACGGTCCCGCCGTTTTTTGCGGCGCCGCTCGCGCCGCCGCGGCGGTGGCGCTGTGGCTCGGCCTCGCCGGCGCTGGGACTGCCGCGCAGGACGCGCCAGAACCTCCGGCCGCGGCGCCCGTGACGGCGCCCCCCGCAGCAAACGACCCGGCGGCGCTCGCCTTGCTGGCGCGGGCCGCCGCGGCGCAGCGTGACAGCAAGCCGTCATCGGAGACAGCGCCGCTCGCCCTGCACGCGAAGGTGCAACTGCAGTGGAAGGCGCCCGACGGTTCCGAGATCTCCCTCGACGCCGAACGCCGCTTTCTCGCGCCCGACCGGATCTGGACCCGCGCGATCGACACCTTCCGGAAGAGCGAGACGATCGGCGGCTTCGATGGCGCGCGGCCGTGGCTGTGGAGTCGTGCCGCGGGCATCCGCTGGCTCGACGAGCCCGGGGCCGAGGCCGATCTGCGCCAGCTCCGACAGGACCTCGAACTGACCGAACTGCTCACCACCGCCTTCCAGCTCGACCGGCTGGCGCCGCGACTCAGCGGGCTCGCGCCGCTGCCGGACGAGCAGGGCCACGGCCTCGTCGCGCACGTGATCGAGGGGACGGTCGAACTCCCGCGCGACGGCAAGCAGGTGGCGGCACGGCTGCGGCTCTGGATCGAAGCGAAGACGCAGCGACTGCTGGGCGCCCGCCTGATGGTCGCCGGCGAGAAGCCGCTGCAGATCTGCTTCACCCGCCACCAGCGCAACGACGGCCTCGACGTCCCCCGCAAGATCGAGATCTACGTCGACGATGCCAAGGAGCCGGAGCAGGTGCTGTGGGTGGCGAACCTGTCGGTCACACCGCAGTTCACCGACGCCGACTTCGCCCCGCCGAAGTGAGCCGACGGGTCAGAAGCCGCGCCGCTTGAACAGGTTCTCGAGCTCGGCCAGCGGGATCACCACCCGCGTCGGGCGGCCATGCGGGCAGGTGTGGGTGTGCTCGACGCGATCGACCTCCGCGAGCAGGCCGGCGATCTGCTCCTCGGCCAGGGCATCGCCGGCCCGGACCGCCCGGTGGCACGCCAGCGTGAACAGCATGCGGTCGGCGAAGTCGTCCCGGCGCCCCTCCGGCCGCTCGCCGCGGACCAGCGTGACCAGTCGCGTGAGCAGTCCGGCGACATCGCTCGGCGCCGCCACCGCCGGCAGCGAGGACACGCCGACCGTCGTCCGCGACAGCGGCGCGATGCGCACGCCGACCGACTCGAGCAACTCCGTCTGCTCCTCGAGCGCCAGCACGTCGCCTGCCGGAAGCTCGACCACGAGCGGCACCAGCAGCTCCTGCCGGCGGATCGCGCGCGCGCTCCACTCCGCGCGCAGGTGGCGGTAGAGCACGCGCTCATGCAGCGCGTGCTGATCGAAGATCAGCAGCCCCGCTTCGCACGCGGTGGCGACATAGGTCTTCAGCACCTGCACGAACCGTCCGGGAAGCACCCGCGCGGAGGGCGGCACGGCGAGGAGGGGTGGCTGGTGCGGCGGCGACCCGACCGGGAGCGAGCCAGCCGCAGCGCGCGCCGGGGTCGCTGACGGCGCCTCGCTCAGCACGGCGAGCAGGCTGTCCGCGGCGGGCTCCGCGCCGGCCGCGGCATCGCGCAGCAGCGCAGCCGGCGGCGGCTCGGCCGGCGGCGTCGCCGCAACCGGGGCGACCGGCGGCCAGGCCGGCGGCAGTCGCGCCGGCAGGCGAAAGCGCGGGGCGAGATCGGCCCCGCGCAGCGTTCGCTCGACCGCCGCCACCACCGCCTGATACACCTCGGACGGTCGCCGCAACCGCACCTCGATCTTGGTCGGGTGGACGTTGCAGTCGACGTCGGCCGGAGCGAGGTCGAGGAAGAGGAACCAGGCCGGTGCCAGGCTCTCGGCGAGGAAGTCGCGATAGGCCGCGCGCACGGCGCCGCTCACGGTCCGGTCGCGCACATGGCGGCCGTTGATCCAGAGGTGCTGCAGGCTCGACCGCGCACGCGCCTGATCCGGCGGCGCGAGGAAACCGGACAGGCGCAGGTCGGGCAGCGTGAGTTCGCACTCGAGCAGCGACGCGGCCAGCTCCTTGCCGAAGCCGGCGGCGATGCGCGCGCGCAGCGACTCCTCCGCCTCGAGCCGCAGCGTGCGTCGGCCGTGCGCCAGCAGCTCGAAGGCGACGTCGCGCCGAGCCAGCGCGAGTCGCAGGACCGTCTCGGTCACGTGCGCGAGCTCGGTCGACTCGGCCTTCATGAACTTGCGCCGCGCCGGCGTGTTGAAGAAGAGGTCGCGCACCTCGATCGTGGTGCCGACGGCGCGCGCGAGCGGGCGGACCGGCTCCGCCACCCCGGCGCGCGCCACCAGCAGCGCGCCGCTGTCGCCGCCGCGCGGCTGCGACGCGATCGTCAGGTGCGAGATCGCGGCGATGCTGGCCAGCGCCTCGCCGCGGAAGCCGTAACTGCGCACGCCGAGCAGGTCCTCGGCGGCGGCGATCTTCGACGTGGCGTGCTGCGCCAGCGCAAGCGGCAGCTCCTCGGGCGGGATGCCTGCGCCGTCGTCGTGCACGGCGATGCGGTCGAGCCCGCCGCCCTCGACCTCGATGCGCAGCGAGCGCGCGCCGGCGTCGAGCGCGTTCTCGATCAGCTCCTTCACCACCGACGCCGGCCGCTCCACCACCTCGCCGGCGGCGATCTGGTCGACCACGTGCTGCGGCAGCCGCCGGATCGTCATCGCGCCCCCTCCCGACCGCGCCGTCAGCGCGCCGCCAGCTCGAGCAGCAGGTGCTCGAGCAGTTCGTCGTCCTCGCGCGCCCCGCCGCGCTTCTGCTGCACCTCCGCGCCGATCGCGGCCGCCTGCCAGCGCAGCAGCCGCGGGCCGAGCGCCCGCGCATCCCGCTGCAGGAAGTGGACGTAGCCCGGCTTCATCCCGAAGGCGGCGGCTGCCGCCGCGACCAGCTTCTCGTTCGGCGAGGCGACCGCCGCGACGCGCCGGACCCGGGCCAGCAGCATCGGCAGCAGCGCGTTCGCCACCGCCGCCGCCCCGAACACGCGGCCGCCGCCGAACAGGAGCAGCCCCTCGACCGCCATCGCCTGCACCACAGCGAGCGCCTCGCCGGCGCGACCCGCCAGCAACGCCTGCCAGAGCCGATCGAAGTCGCGACCGGCGGTGTGACCGCACAGCGCCTCGACGTCGGCGACCTCGATCGTCTCGCCGAGCCGGTAGAGCGACAGCTTCTCGATCTCGCCGTCCAGCACGTCGAGCGAACCTCCCGCCTGCTCGACCAGCGCCGCGATCGCGGCGCGGCTCGCCTTGGCGCCGCGGAGCGCAAGGCGGCGTTCGAGGAAGCGCTCGACCTCGCCCGGGGACTGCGGCCCGGTCTCCCAGCAGACCGCCACCGGCAGGCCGGCGGGCACGGCGTACGGCCCGTCCTTCGCCGGCCGGGTCGCCGCGATGATGAGGTGCGCGCGCGGCGTCGGCCGCTCGATCCACGCCTTCGACTGCTTGTCGCGCAGCAGCTCCTGCCCGCCGATCACGACCACGACGCGCCGCGCGCCGAACAGCGACACGCTCGCCAGGCGTCGCAGCACGATCGGCGCGAGCCCGCCCTCGTCCTTCTCCTTCTGCAGCGCGGCGGCCGGCAGGCGCTCGACCTCGGCGTCCTTGCCGAGCGGAGCCAGGCACTTCGCCAGCAGCTCCTCCTGCAGGCAGCGCGCCGATCCGCCGACCAGCAGCGCCGGCGGCAGCGGCGAGCCCGGCGTGAACTGGATGCCGCCGCTCATGTGCAGCGCTCGACCAGCACGGCGACGAAGAGCGCCGGACCGACGCCGGCGTTCAGCCGGAAGAAGGCGCGCTCCAGGCGGCGCGGGTCGGCCGGATCGGCGACGCGATGCTGCGCGACCAGCGCCACCGCGACGAGCGCCACGGCCACGTGCCACGCGATCCCGAGCCCGGCCAGCCAGCCGGCGGCGAGCAGCGCGATCACGGTGACCGCATGGAACCCGCGGGCCACGCGCAGCGCGCGCGCGGGCCCGAGGCGCGACGGCAGGCTGAAGAGCCCGAGCCGCCGATCGACCTCGGCGTCCTGGCAGGCGTAGATCACGTCGAATCCGGCCACCCAGAACAGGACCGCGATCGCCAGCGCGCCGGGGATCCACGTGGTCGCATCGACCGTCCCGCGGACGGCGCACCACGCCGCCAGCGGCGAGATCCCGAGCGCGACGCCGAGCCAGAGGTGGCAGAGGGCCGTGAAGCGCTTGGCGTAGGAGTAGCCGAGCGTCACCGCGAGCGCGACCGGCGACAGCCAGAGGCAGAGACGGTTCAGCGCATAGGAACAGGCGACGAACGACAGGGCGCAGACGACGACGAAGCCGCCGGCGAAGCGCCGGCTCAGCAGGCCGGCCGGCAGCGCTCGCCCCGCCGTCCGTGGATTGCGCGCGTCGAAATCGGCGTCGACCAGCCGATTGAACGCCATCGCCCCGGCCCGCGCGCACAGCAACGCCCCGACGACGAGGCCGAACCGGCGCAGACCGGGCCAGCCGTCGGCGGCGAGGAACAGCGCCGTCAGGGCGAACGGCAGCGCGAAGATCGTGTGCGACACCTTGACCATCTCGAGCGTGATGGCGGTGCGCGCGAGCAGATTCCGCGCGGCGGCGGGAGCCTCGCGGCTCATCGCCCGCCCTCGCCGTCGCCGCGCCACTCGACCTCCCGCTTCAGCGCGATCCCGGCGGCGGCGATCGCCCGCTCGGCGACGAACCCGAGCAGGTCGGCGATCTCCCGCGGCCGCGCGTAGAACCCCGGCGCCGCCGGCAGCACGGTGGCGCCCGCGTGGGCGAGGCGCAGCAGGTTCTCGAGGTGGATCACCGACAGCGGGGTCTCGCGCACCACGAGCACCAGCGGCCGGCGCTCCTTGAGCTGCACGTCGGCGGCGCGCTCGATCAGCGATTCGGAGAGGCCGGCGGCGATCCGTCCGGCGCTGCCCATCGAGCACGGCACCACGATCATCCCGTCGACCGGCGCGCTGCCCGAGGCGATGGTCGCCCCGATGTCGCCCGGCTCGTGGCGGCGGATCGCGGACGCGCCTGCACCGAAGCGACGCTCCAGCGCGGCGGGCGACCAGTCGTCGCCGAGTTCGTCGCGCGCGACGCGTTCGGCCGCGGCGCTGACGACCAGATCGACCGCGCTGCCGGCCGCGAGCAGGCGCGCCAGGGTCGCGACGGCGTAGGGGGCACCCGAGGCGCCGGTGATGGCGACGATCAGTCGGCTCATGGCGCCGCTCCGGAGTGGGTGAGGTCGCAGAGCATGTCGTAGAAGGCGTGCAGGTAGGCGCACAGCGCGAGGCCGCGCCAGGTGAACAGAATGCCGAGCGCAAGGCCGGCGGCGGCGCGGAACGCGAAGACCGGAGCGGTGAACGGCTCGGCGCCGGGACCGAGGTGGTGGTAGCCGCTGAAGAGCAGCGCGGAGACGGCGACGGCGCAGCCGAGGGACGGCCCGCGCCGGAAACCCAGCACGCGGTGGAGCAGCGTGAAGCCCCCCGCGAGCAGCAGGAAGCGGAACACCAGTTCCTCATAGACGCCGGCGCCGATCGACAGCAGGAGGCGTTGCGTCGTCGACGGAACCGACGCGGCGGCGGTCGGCGCCGGCGCCGAGAGGCCGACGCTGTCGACCAACGCCGCCGCCGCCGGCCCGAGCAGCAGCGCGAACAGCACCGCCTCGAGCAGGAACACCGGATAGAGCCGCAGCGCCGGTACGTTGCGCCGCGCCAGCCGGATCGCCACCACCAGCACGCCGAGCAGCACGGCGCGCTGGATCCACGGTCCCAGAGTTCCCGAGATGCCGGCGGCCGTCTTCAGCGACAGTTCGGCGGAGTTGCGCAGATCGCTGCCGCTCCACTGCACGCCGACCTCGTAAGCGGCCAGCAGCGGCAACAGGTAGGCGATCGAGACGGTCACCCCGCGGGTCAGCCGCAGGTAGGTCCCGAGATCCAGCGCGCCCGCGCGCCGTCGCACCGCCATCGCCCGCATCGCCGCTCGTCACCCTCCGCGCGCCGCCACGGCGCGATCACGCGACGTTACAGCAAGCACCGCGGGCCGCGACTGCCCTGGCAGCCGCGGCCCGCGTTCGACGATTTGATCAGCAGCGGTTCGTTCCACCGCGCTCCGGGTTGGTCACTGGCTCTCGAAGTAGCTGATCAGGCGACGCACGCCGAAGCCGGTCCCTTCCTTGAGCTCGCCGAGCGAGATGCCCACGCGCGCCGGATCGAGGACCTGGATGCGGTCGGTGTCCTCGAACGCGACGTACATGCGGTCGGGCTCGACCGCGGCGGTATGCGGGGCGCGCGGATCGGGTGGGGGCATGAAGCGGATCGGGTGGCGCGAGTTGATGCCGCCGAAGCCCGGGGTCCCGCGCAAGTCCTGGTTGGCGGTGCCCGGCGGATTGGTCGAGTAGTGCTCGTGGCGGAAGTCGATCAGGGAGACCGAGCTCGGCTGGCTTCCGAGGAGCTCGCTGTCGGAGTTGGAGCCCCACTGCCCGGTGATGGCGAACTCGCGGACGTTGAAGCCTGGCGGGATGAAGAACTGGCCCGGCGGCAGCACGCAGGGCAGCGGCCCCGAGAACGCCTGGTGGGTGAACTGGATGTGGCTCAGCAGCCCGCGGCCGGCGTTGTCGCGGTGCGCGACGAACACGCCACCGGCGAACAGGCCCTGTTCGTTCATGAACGGCGAGTAGCACAGCCCGCGCGGCTCGAACATCTCGTAGTCGGTGTCGACGGTCGGCAGCGATCCGAGCACGTTGTCGCAGCCGATGCCGAGCGGCCCGCCCGGCCCCGACTCGTAGACGACGACGTTGTTGCCCGTGAAATTGGCGATGTAGGCGAAGTAGATGCCGCAGTTCCAGCCGTAGCCGTTCTGCCGCGCTGTCACGACCATCTCGCGCGGCCCGTCGATCAGCGCATCGAGGGTCTTGCGGACGGTCAGCGTGCCGAGTTCGACGATGCTGATGGTGTTGTCGAGCGAGTTGACGACCAGCACGTCCTCGCCGTTGCCCTGGCAGGAGATCGCCTTCGGCCCGCGGCCGACCGGGATCCGGGCGAGTTCCTGGTGGAAGTCGACCTGCGTCGGATCGGAACCGATCATCGACACGGTGTCGTCGCCGGCGTTGGCGGTGAACACGTATCGGCTGTCCGAGCGGACGGCGACGCCGGCCGGTTCGGGCAGGTCGAGCGACGTGATCACCTGGAAGGTGTTCGAGTTGACCACCTGCAGCAGGCCGGCGGTCGCGTCCGCCACGTAGAGGTAGTTGCCGATCTGCTGGCGAGCGACGAATGCGGACGGCAACGTGGAGGTCTGCGGCGCCGGCCCGTTCACGCCGCCGCCGATCGGCGGATCGTCGATCTCGAGAGCGGTGACCTTGTCGGGGACGACGAAGTTGTAGAGACCGTTCCAGACCTCTTCCCCCTCGATCAGGCGCGCCTTCGCCAGCGGATTGTTCTGATCGATCAGGATGTCGATCGGGTTGAGGCCGACCCAGTAACGCAGCGGCGGCGGGTTCGGCACCACCGGCAGCGCGATGAGGTTGCGCGACGAACCGCGGAAGGACGCTTGCGCCCAGATGTTCTGGGTGTCGTAGATCCCGGCATCGAGGAAGTCGCCGACGACCATGTCATTGACGATGCCGAGCGTGCCGCCGGTCGTGCCGCTGAGCAGCACGTCGCCCTCGGCGTTGCGCACCAGCGTCTCGAAGCCGGCCGACATCTCGTTGACGCCGGGGATCGGCGTACCGGAATTGCCGGTGTCGTTCGCCGAGTTGCCCACCCAGGCCTGGCCATTGATCGAGAAGCCCGGCCCGTAGACGAAGCTGCCGGTGCCGACCGGCCAGGAGTAGCGATTGCTGACCCCGAGGATGCCGATGCCGCCCACCGTATCCGGGAAGCGCGTGATGAGCGCTGCATGCACGTAGTTCGCCGGATCGGCATTCGAGAACCGGCCGGGCGTGTTGGTGTTGAACCCGTTGCCGTTCAGGTCGATCGCACCGATGCCGTTGGCGGAGATCGGCAGCCAGTACATCACCTCCGGCGAGACCGGGGCGTTGCACGGCACGCGGCCGCGGCCGGCGGTGAAGTTGGTGCGCGAATCGGCACCCGGCGTGTGCAGGTTGCCGACGAGGTCGATCGGGCCGAACGGGGTCTGCGACGAGTCCCTGTTCGCGTTGGCGTCGACGATCACCAGCGTGATTTCCCGCTGCGACGGCAGGTCGATCAGGGGCGTGATGAAGTAGGCGGCCAGGTTGTTCGAGTTGACCGGACGCACATCGCACGGCAGGAACAGCTGGGCCGTATTGGAGTTGAGCGTCGCCGTGATGTGCGTGTGGGGCAGCGGCTTGGACGGCGGCGATCCCGGCAGGGGGAGCAGCGGCATGTTGCCAAGGTACGGCGTGCCGTCGAGCTCCGCGGACTGGCCGACGGTCGTCGGCACGCACGGCTCCGAGAAGCGGACGATGAACCGCGTCGTGCTGGCGCACCGACCGGCGTCCAGCGGATCCTCGGCGTCGGGCGTCTCGGCGACCACCGACAGGACGCGCGGCCCGGTCGCGTCGTCCGCCACCGAGTTGGCGACGGTGATGGTGTAGAAGGCATCGATCGAACGCCCCCAGAGCGATCCAAGCGAGATGCGCAACTGGGCGATGTCGGTGGTCAGCACGCTCGAGTCGCTGTCGTTGGAGCGCCCGCCGAATGCGGCAAGGGTCGAGAGATCGCCGTCGCCGTCATCGGCGACGTAGAGGATCACGCCCTTGCCCACGTTGCGGTTCTTGCCGGCGCCGTCGAGATCCTGCGGGAACCCGGGGTCGTCCATCCGCTTGCGCCCGAAGGCGTCGACGCCGTTGACCAGGACGATGCCCGGGACGTGCGCGCCCTGCTCGTCGACGACGATCAGGTTGCCGATGAGCTGGGAGAAGGCGCCGAAGATCGGATCCGGGGACGCGACGTCCTGCCGGCGCACGTCGAACGGCACCTCGAGTCGCAAGAACTGGTTGGCCGCTCCGGCCGACTTCGGCATGACCGGCGGCTTCAGCTGACCGCGCGAGGCGTTCGCTTCCTCCGGCGTCTGCGAGTACTTGCCGGTGGTGCCGAGCAAGGCGATCACCGGGTCGGCGAGATCGCTGCCGTTGCCGGCACCGTTGCCCCCGCCGCCCCCGCCGCAAGCCGAAGCCCCGAGCAGAGACGCAACGGTGGCAGCAGCACCCCACCCCTTGCGCGCGCGACCGCGACTCATGGGATCTCCGAACACATCGTTCTCCAAGGTTCGGCGGACCAGCCTCGCGGCCGACCCGATCATCTTCCGAACTATCACCTCAGCGGCGGCCGCGGCGTCGCCGCCTCGGCCTGACCGCGTGCTTCACACCCCGCGCTTCACACCGGACACAATTCGCGTGTCGACGCCGCCGGTGCCGGAACCGGGACGACCTTCGTTCCCGTCACCAGGCCGACCGCGCCGAACAGCATCCGCTCGATCGCCACCGACTCGAACCCGGCCGAACGGAACCAGCCTTCGACCTGCTCCGGCGGTGCGAATGCCTCCACCGAATCCGGCAGATAGCGGTAGGCGTCGACGCTCGCGCGGCCGGCCAGCCAGCGACCGATCCGCGGCAGCACGTGGCGGAAGTAGCCGCGGAACAACGCCGCCGCCCCCCCACCTTCCGGCCGGAAGAACTCGAGCACCACCAACCGTCCGCCAGGCTGCAGCAACCGCGCGAACTCCGCGATCGCTGCCGCCGGATCGACCAGATTCCGCAACCCGAAAGCGATGGTGACGACGTCGAACTGGCCCGCTCCGACCGGGAGCCTCTGCGCATCTCCGACCGCGAAACGGACCGTTCCGGGCGGCCCGCCGCGCGCCGGCGCGGCCGCCGCCTTCCGGCATGCCCGCACCACCATCGGCGCCGAGAAGTCGAAGCCGGCCACTGCCGCCACGCGCGGATCGCGGGCCAGTTCCAGGGCGAGATCGCCGGTGCCGCAGCAGATGTCCGCGACCCGCGCGCCCGCGCGACCCGCGAGGGCGACCGCAACCGCTCGCCGCCGCCAGCGGACATCGCTGCCCGCCGACAACAGCCGGTTCAGGAGGTCGTAGCGCGGCGCCACGGCGTCGAACATCCGCCGCACCTCCGCACCCGACTTCTGTCCTGGATCGAGCCGTTCCATTCGTTCGAGTCCCGTCCGCCTTGTGCTGGATCGACCTGCGTCGTCGACCCGTCACTGCCGCCAGTACGAACCGAGCTTCTTCGTGCCCAGCCCACCGTGGCCCTCGATCGTGTTCAGGATCAGCCCGGGCTGCGTCGGCGAGACCACCTGGATCTGATCCGAGTCCTCGTACGCGATGTACAGCCGATCCGGCACGACCGCGATCGCCGTGCCTCCCGACGTGATGCGCAACGGGTTCTTCGAGTTCACGCTGCCCGCGACTTGCCATTGCGGCGCGTCACCGAGCCCGCCGAAGTTCGGCGCGCCGGCGGGGTTGCCGCGGTAGCTGGCCGTGTTCATGTCGGCCAGCGTCACATCGGCGACGAGATAGCCCGCGAGCCGCGAGGTGTCGGTGTTGCCCCACGTTCCGACGATCTCGAAGACGCGGTCGGTGAAGCCCGGCGGGATGAAGAAGCCCGGCGGCACCTGGATCACCAGCGGCCCGAACAGCGCCTGCTGCGTGAACTGGATGTGCGACACCCGGCCATTGCCGCCTTCGTCCTGGTGCGCCACGAACACGCCACCGGCGAACAGGCCGGCCGGATTGGCGAAGGGCGAGAAGCAGAGGCCGCGCGGAGCGATGAGTTCCTCGGGCGAATCGTCCGTCGGGAGCGACCCACGGATGTTGTCAATGCCGATTCCGCGCGGACCGTCCGGTCCCGATTCGTAGACGATGACGCTGTTGCCGGTCAGGTTCGACACGTAAGCGAAGTAGATGCCGCACTGCCAACCGGACGGATGCGGCGCCGTCGGCTGCTCCTGCCGCGGCGTCGCCTCGACGTCCCACGGCCCGCTGATCAACGCATCAAGCGTCTTGCGGATGGTGAGCCGCTTCGGGTCGAGGATGGTGACGGTGTTGCCGAGGTAGTTGCAGACGATGACGTCCTCGTGCTCCGGTTGCACGGCGACCGCACGCGGGCCGATGCCGACCGGGACGCGGGCCACCTCGCGGTGGAAGTCAGTCGACCCCGGATCGATGCCGACGATCGAGAGCGAGTCGTTCGAGAAGTTGGTGACGTACGCGTACGAGAGGTCCGGCGCCATGCCGATCCCGGTCGGGTCGGGCAGCGAGATGCTCGAGATCACCCGCATGGTGTTCGAGTTGACCGCGTGCAGCAATCGCGACGACGCATCGGTCACGTACAGGAAGTTGCCGACCTGCATGCGCGAGGCGTACGTGTAGTTCCCGGTGGCCGACTGATGGCCGGGGCCGTTGCCGCCGAGCGCCGCTCCATTCGGGCCGATCGAGTGCGGAGTGACGGTCAAGTCCGGCAGCAGCGCCGGATTGAGCGGGTTGCTCTTCAGGTGGACGTAGCCGGCCGAATAGGGCGCGGCCTGGCCCGCGGCGATGAAACCGAAGACCGCCGCCGGACGATGTCCGGTCCAGACCTCGTCACCTTCGATCAGCACGCCCGGCGTGCCCGGCGCGTTGACGTCGAACGAGACATCCGTCTGCGGCAAACCGGCCCAATAGCGCGTCGGCGGCGGATTGGGCACCGGCGGCTCGGAGATCAGGTTGCGCGTCGTACCCGCGCCGCCGGCGAAGAAGGCGACGTGCAGGCCGGTCTGCGCGTGGGTGTTGTACTTGTCGAAGTAGACCCGATCGAGGAAGTCGCCGACCATCAGCTCGGTGGCGGTGCCGATGTCGCCGAAGGTGCGGCCGGTCAGGATCGCGTCGCCTTCGCTGTTGCGGCAGAGCGTCTCGAAACCGGCCGACCCCTCGTTCACGCCGGGCAGCGTGGTCCCGGTGTTGCCGAGCGAGATCGCCGAGTTCCATGCATCCGGGAAATCGCCGTTGATGCGCCGCTCGGCGTTGATCGTCGGACCGTAGGCGAACCCGCCGAGGCCGATCGGGAAGTAGTAGGCGTTGCAGGCGAACTCGACCATCGGCTGCCCCGTGCACGGATCGGTGTTCGTCGGCAGCTTCGCCGGATAGGTCAGGAGGCCGATGCCATTGAAAGGATTGAAGCCGCCCGGGTTCGCCTCGCAACCGAGCACATCCAGCCAGTTCCGCGTCACCAGCGACGCGCGGTCGAAGGTGTTGTTGACACCCGGAGTGTTGGTGCCGAAACCTTCGCCGTTGAGGTCGATCGCGCCGATACCGGGAACCCCGGACGGGAGGAAGTAGACGACTTCCGGCGAGACCGGGATGTTCACCACCGGCTGGCCGGGCCCGACCGTGAAGGTGACGGCGTGATCGGCGCCCTCGCCGACGTCATCGCCATCGGTGTCCTGTCCGTCGTAGCCGTTGCCGGCCAAATCGATCGCCGACAGGCCATTGTTGGTGGTCAGCGTGAGCAGGACGACGTCGACCGACGAATCCGACGGCATCCCGATCAGCGGAGACAGCCGGTAGGACAGCAGGTTGTTGATGTTGACCGGATTGCAGTCGAACGGCACCTGCAGCGTGCCGTTCGCCAGCGGAACGGTCGCGCGCACGACCGTGGTCGGCGCGTTCAGGCCGGTGAATCGATTCGGCAGGTTGCCGGTGAAGGGCGCACCGTCGAGCGTCGACGAGCGGCCGACCGAACGCGGCACGACCGGCTCCGAGAACGTCACGATGAACGACCCCGAGGCCGCCGTGGACGCCGGATTGAGCGGATCCACCGGATTCCGCGTCTCGGCGCCGATCGACGTCACGAACGGCGCTTGCGCATCGGCCGCCCCGACCGTGAACGCCCACGCCGCGTTCGTGCTGCCACCGTTCACCGCGTCGAGGTTGACGCGGATCTTCGTGATCACCGACGTCGTGGTCTCGATCGTCTCGTTGGCGTTGCCCGGATCGGGGGCGTAACCGCCGAACGGTGCGGGCGTCGACAGGTCGCCGTCGACATCGGCGATGAACAGGAAGACCGCCTTGCCGAGATTGCGGTCGTTGCCGGTCGGTGCGAGGTCGTGCGGGAACCCGATGTCGGCCGAGTGGTCGACGCCGAACGCATCGATGCCGTTGATCAGGGCAAGGCCGGGGACATGCGCGCCGGCCTCGTCGACGATCGTGAGATTGCCGTTCAACTGCGAGAACGGCTCGAACAGGCCGTCGGCGCTGAGCAGCGAGGTCGGCTGGAGATCGAACGGGAACTCGAGCCGAAACCAATGGTTGTCGGTCGTCACGGTCGGTGTGAACGTGGGCAGCGGAGCGGTTCCGTTCGCGTTGTTCGCCTCGACCGGCGTCATCGCCAGCGTCCCGGGCGTTCCGACCACCGAGATCGGGACCTCCGCGAGATCGCCGTTGGAGGTGCCGCCGCCCCCGCCTCCGCCGCACCCCGGGAGGAAGAAGGTGGCGAGCAGCGCGGTCGAGGACACCCCGAGCACAGCCTTGGTCGGACCGAGTGGCATGGCTCGCATTGCGCTCGCTCTCCTGATGCGATCCGGCGGCACATCACCGCCGCACTTTCGCCAACGATGTCGCGGCGGAAAGGGCGGGGTTATAGGTCGCCGGAGAGAACCGGTCAAAGTTCTCTCCCCGGGGGCGCCCCGGGAAACGGCCCATTCCGCAGGTCCATCAGCATCCCCCGTGCCACGCACGATCCGATGACTGATTCCTCCGGGAACCGCCGGCGGCGACGACCGTTCGAGCGGAATCGCGCGGCGGCCCCCGTTCGGCGCAGACGGCCTCGGCACACCCGTGGCGGATCGACCGTTGGGCAGTGCCATAGATCCGGGTTCGAGGCGCGGTGACGCCCGGCCACGCAGCGAAGCCGCCCGTCGCGACGGGCGGTGTTCTCAGACGATTGCTGCTGCGAGCGGTTGCGTCCGCGGCTCCGTGCGGACCCCGATCACTGACGCCAGTACCCGGTGATCCGCCGCATGCCGTCCACCGACGGGTCGATGATCGTGTTCAGGATGGTCCCCGGTTGCGCCGGATCGAGCACCTGGATCGCGCCGACATCCTCGAACGCGACGTAGAGCCGGTCCGGCGTGACGCAGGGGAAGCAGGACGGGACGTTGAGCCGGAGGGGATGCTTCGAGTTGCTGGCGCCGGTCTTCGCCGGTTCCGGGGCCGGCCCGAGCCAGCCGGAGTTCGGCGCGGCCGAAGCCTGACCGAGCGACGCGTCAGTCCGCCAGCCACCCACGTTGAGATCGCACAGGGAGACGTCCGACGGCACCTCGCCGATGAACCGGTCGTTGGTGCCGCCGCCGTAGGTGCGGACGATCTCGAACACGCGATCGAGGAAGCCCGGCGGCGTCTGCAGGCCCGGCGGCGCGTTGATCGGCAGCGCGCCGAACGACGCCTGCTGCGTGAACTGGATCTGGGTCACCCGGCCAGCGCCGCTCGAGTCGCGATGGGCGACGAAGCAGCCGCCGGCGAAGAGCCCGGCCGGATTGGCGAACGGGTCATAGCAGAGGCCGCGCGGCTCGAAGATCTCGTTCGTCGTGTCGTCGTCGGTCGGCAGCGAACCGCGCACGTTGTCGATGCCGATCCCCTGCGGACCGTCCGGCCCCGATTCGAAGACGACGACGGAGTTGCCGGTGAAGTTCGAGATGTAGGCGAAGTAGACCCCGCAGGCCCAGCCGATGGCGGTCGGCGCCTGCGGCGACGGCGAGAACGGCTGGATCTGCCGCGGCGCCGCCTCGATGTCGTACGGGCCGCTGATCAACGCGTCGATCGTCTTGCGGACCGAGAGGTCGACCTCGCTGATGAGCGAGACCGTGTTGCCAAGGTAATTGCAGACCAGGATCTCCTCGTGCTCCGGCTGCACGCAGATGGCGCGCGGACCAATGCCGACGCTGACCCGGGCGATCTCCTGGTGGAAGTCGGCCGCATACGGATTCGCGCCGACGATCGAGACCGAATCGTAGCCGAAGTTGGTCACGTAGAGGCGCGACATGTCGGGGGCGATCGCCAGTCCGGTCGGATCCGGCGTCGGGATGCTGGCGATCACCCGCATCGTGTTGCTGTTGATCGCGTGGATGACGTTGTTGCTGGCATCCGTCGCGTAGAGGAAGTTGCCGATCTGCTGCCGCGACGAATAGCTGACGGCGATCGAGCTCGACTGCTCGCCCGGGCCGGTCCCGATGTGCGGGAACACGGTGACATCGGCGTTGTCGGGTCGCAGGGTGTTCGGCTGGAGGTAGTTCCAGCCGTTCAACTGCTGCGCCGGCGCGAAGATGCCGTTGAAGCGGGCGAAGCTGAAGACCTCCTGCCCCTCGATCAAGAGCGGCGGGTTCTCCGGATTGATGACGTCGGCGACGGTGGCCACCTCCGGCATGCCGAGCCAGTAGCGCAGCGGCGGCGGATTCGGCGTCGGCGGATCGGCGATGGTGTTGCCGCGCCCGGTGAGCCCGTGGATCGGTGCCGTGTTCCAGATGCTGACGTGCAAGTTGTTGGCGGCGCGCGTCGACTGCTGGTCGTAGTAGACCAGGTCGAGGAATTCGCCGACGATCAGGTCCTCGACCAATCCGACCGAGCCGAACTCGCGCCCGGTCAGGATGACGTCGCCGTTGCTGTCGCGGCAGAGCGTCTCGAACCCGCTCGACCCCTCGTTGACGCCCGGCATGGGCGTCCCCGGGTTGCCCGGATCGAGGTTGGCGTTCCAGGTGCGGTCGGCTCCGGAGCGCGTCTGGTTGATGACCGGCCCGTAGCCATAGCTGCCGAGTCCCACCGGGAAGAGGAACTTGTTGTGGCCGTACTCGATCATCGGCAGCGTCGTGCAGGGATCGGTCGGCGTCGGATCGTTGCCCGGCTGGCCCCACAGGCCGATGCCGTTGGCGAGGTTGAGCCCGCCGGGATTGAGCTCGCAGTTGGTATTGACGTCGATCCAGACCTTCGTGACGAGCATCGCGCTGTCACGCCGCTCGGCATTCGCGCCCGGCGTGTTGGTGGACATCCCCTTGCCGTTCAGGTCGAGCGCGCCGATCCCGTCCGTGCCCGCCGGCAGCCAGTAGAGGACTTCCGGCGACACCGGGATGTTGACCAGGCCGGGGCCGGGGCCGGTGGTGAAGCGCTTCGAGAAGTCGATCTGATCGGGGTTGCCGTCGAGATCGGCGTCCTGCCCGTCGTAGAAGTTGCCGGACAGGTCGATGATCGAGTCGGCCTCGAAGTTCAGAGCATTGGTGTTGCCGGTCAGGGAGCGGACGACGACGTCGAACGGCGTGTCCGGCGGCAGGCTGATCAGCGGCCGCAGCCGATAGGTCGCGAGGTTGTTCTCGCTGACCGGCTGGCAGTCGAAGGGGATGAAGAGCGTCCCGACCGCGGCATTGACCGTCGCCGTGAGCGCGCAGTTCGGGTACGGGAAGGTCGGCACCGTAATCGGGTTGCCGGCGAGGTCGACGCCGCTGGCGAAGCGCGGCGTGCGCGGCATGTTGCCGATGAACGCCACCGCGTTGAACTTCGGCGACTGCCCGACGCTGACCGGCACCACCGGTTCGGAGAACTCGACCACGAAGCTCGTGTCGACGTCGGCGCTGTCCTTGTTGGTCGGATCGAGCGGGCTCGGCTCCTCGGCCGCGACCCGCACGACCGACGGGCGCCGCGCGTCGACGCCGGCGCCGATCGAGATGCTGAAGACGCCGTTGTAGTTCACCCCGCCGATCTCGGCGACGGTGATCCGCACGGCGTCGAGCACGCCGTTCTCGTGCGCGGTGACGGTCGTGATCTCCGAGCTGGCGTTGCTGAACGGATCGAAGTTGAAGCCGAACGTCGCGTAGGTCGCCAGGTTGCGGTCGATGTCGGCGACGTAGAGGAAGACGTTCTTCCCCAGGTTGCGATCGACCCCGTCGACGAGGTCATGCGGGAAATCGGGGTGGTTTGAGTGGTCGACGCCCTTGGCATCGACACCGTTCACCATCGCCAGGCCGGGCAGGTGCGCGCCAAAGAGGTCGCTGACGGTGATCGTGCCGTTGAGGTAGGAGAACGGTGCGGTGAGGAAGCTGTCCTCGAGGATGTGCTGGCGGCTGACGTTGAGCGGAAACTCGATCCGGAACCAGTGGTTGGTGACGGTGACCGCCGGCGGCAGGGTCGGCAGCGGCGTGCCGCCGCGGTCGGCGTTCGACTCGGCGATCAGTCGCGACAGGCGGCCGGTCGGGCCATGCAGCGCGAGCAGCGGTTCGCCCGAGCTGCTCGGCTTCCCACCACCACCACCGCCACCGCAGCCCGCCGCGAGCAGCGCCAGCGCCGCCGGGAGCGTCGCGGTCATCGCAATCCGCAGGAGGGAGCGGGAGGCGCTGGCTCGCATGGTCATGGATCTCCTCGGGGCTCTGTCGCGGGGTGCGGTCATTGCGCCTCCGATCGAAGCGACTGTTTGTAAGCGCTGTCCCCGGGCGGGTCAAAGCCGAGCTGGTCGCGCTCCCCCGGGCAGGGGCCGCGCCTGCCCACGGCCGTACACCTCGCGTGCCACTGCGTAGCACTGCCGAGCGGCAGCGTCACCGGCCCCTTGGCGCCGCGATTCCTGAGCGGTTCCGCACCGGGCGGTCCGCGCCGCCGCGGGCGCGCGCGTTCCTTGCGGGGGCCCCAGGGCCGCCTATGCTGCCGAGCGCAGTTCGCTTTCACGCCGGATCGAGCCGGCCGCTCCCCGGGGAAGGAGCGTCGCGAGCGAGCCGAAGTGGCGGGGAGCGCAATGGTCGCGAGCACGTTCGCCCAGCTCAATCGGGCCGACGACGACAACGACGAGCAGGAACTTCGCCCGCGCAGCCTCGACGAATTCGTCGGTCAGGAGCGGGTCGTCGAGAATCTGCGCATCGCGGTGCAGGCCGCGCGGATGCGTGAAGAACCGCTCGATCACGTCCTGCTGTCGGGGCTTCCGGGCCTCGGCAAGACCACTCTTTGCAC
Source organism: Planctomycetota bacterium (assembly GCA_016872815.1). Lineage (GTDB taxonomy): Bacteria > Planctomycetota > B15-G4 > B15-G4 > SIAN01 > SIAN01. The sequence continues at coordinate 13,973 of VGYY01000006.1, read as the reverse complement.
GCTACTGGCGCGCGAGTGCCGGGCGCGCCTCCACGTCACCTCCGGTCCGGCCTTGGCGCGACCGGCCGACCTCGCTGGGCTGCTCACCGGGCTCGAACGCGGCGACCTGCTCTTCATCGACGAGGTGCACCGCCTGCCGATCGCGGTCGAGGAGTACCTCTACGGCGCGATGGAGGACTTCGTCGTCGACGTTCCGGTCGAGCAGGGGCTGGCTGCGCGCACCGTCCGCCTGCCGCTGCAGCCGTTCACGCTGGTCGGCGCCACCACCCGCGAGGGCAAGCTCACCGCCGCCTTCCGCGGCCGGTTCGGCATCCACGAGAAACTCGACCCCTATCCGCCGGCCGACCTCATCCGCATCGTGCGGCGGACCGCCCGCATCCTCGGCTGCGACCTTGCCGATGGCGCCGCCGAGCAGTTGTCGACGCGCGCGCGCGGCACGCCGCGGATCGCCAACCGGCTCCTGCGTCGGCTGCGCGACCTCGCCCAGGTGCGCGGCGCCGCGGCGATCGATTCCGCGATCGCGCACGAAGGACTGCACCGGCTCGGCATCGACGAACTCGGCCTCGAGGCGACCGATCGGCGGATCCTCGGCCTGCTGCAACGCGCCTCGCCGAGCGTCCTCGGGTTGAAGACCATCGGTGCCGGCATCGGCGAGGCCGAGGAGACCATCGAGGAGGTCTACGAGCCGCACCTGCTGCGCCTCGAACTGATCCGCAAGACAGCGCGCGGCCGCGAACTCACCGTCCGCGGCCGCGAGTGGTGCGTCGCTCACGGCGTCGCCGAGGAGGAAGTCGGTGGCGGTTGATCGCGTGCGCGCTCGCGTCCGTCGTGGCGTCCTGCCGCTGGTCCGGGCGGGACTCGACCGACTCGTCGGCACTGCTCGCCGGCTCGTCCGTGGCGCCGGCGAGCCGCGCCGCGGCGCCGCGCTCGCCGTCCTCGCCGCCGCCGCCGCCCTGACGGCGGTGCGCTGCGCCGGGCCCCGGCGCAGTGCGGCGCCCGACGTCGAGGTGCTGCTCGACCGCGATCTGAGCAGCGTCGAAGTCGCGTTGCCCGGCCCCTACCGCGTCCTCGACGCGAGAGGCGGCACGCTCGCCGACGGTGCCCGCCTGAAGAGCGGCCGGCTGCGCGCGCGCGACCGCGGCCTCGATCTGAACGGAGTGCCGTTGACGGCCGAGACGGTGCTGCTCGCGCCGGAGGACGACGTCGAGCTCGCCTACAAGGGGCGCACCTATGCCGGCGATCTGCGCGTCCGCCGCGACGCTCGCGGCCGCCTCGAAGTGGTCAACGTCGTCGACGTCGAGGAGTACCTCGCCGGCGTGCTCTTCTCCGAGATGCCGGCGAACTTCCCGGACGAGGCGCTGCGGGCGCAGGCGGTCGCGGCGCGCACCTACGCGCGCTACCGCCTCGAACACGGCGAGAAGCTGCTGCGCGCCACCGACGCCGACCAAGTCTACGGCGGCACCACCCGCCTGCAGGAACGGGCGCGCGCGCTGGTCGCCGCGTCGCGCGGCCTCGTCCTCGAAGTCGGCGGCGAGCCGCTCTGCTCCTATTTCATGAGCACCTGCGGTGGCGCCACCGTCGACGCGCCGCTGGTGTTCACGCAAACGCCGAAGGCCGGGCTGGCCGGTGTCGCCTGCGACTTCTGCCGCGAATCGCCCAAGTACCGCTGGACGCGCACGCTCGCGGCCGGCGAACTCGCCCGCCGCCTCGGCGTGAAGGAAGTCGCGGCCATCGACGTGGAGCGCGACAAGTTCGGCCACGCGATCCGCTTCACGGTGCGCGGCAGCGGCGAGAACCGGACGTTCCAGGGACTCGATTTCCGCCGCGCCTGGAACGACGGCGCCGGCAAGGAGGAGCAGTTGCCGAGCCCGTGGGCGCGTCAGCTCGAGGTGACGCGCGGCGGCGTCCGCATCGACGGCGCCGGCTTCGGCCACGGCGTGGGCCTCTGCCAGTACGGCGCGGCGGGCCAGGCCAAGGCCGGGCGCGGCTGGCGCGAGATCATCGGTCACTACTACCGCGGCGCGCAGCTGGTGAAGCGCTGGTGAGCGCCGCGCGCGTCCGCTTCGCCATCACCGCCCGCTCCGGTGCGGCGCGGCTCGGCACCCTGACCGTGCGCGGTCGCACCACGCCGACGCCGGCCTTCATGCCAGTCGCGACGCAGGGCACGCTCAAGGGCATCGCCGGCGGCCGCATCCGCGAGCTCGGCTTCCATGCGCTGCTGGCCAACACCTACCACCTTGCGCTGCGGCCGGGCGAGGCGACGGTGGCGGCGCACGGCGGGCTCCACCGTTTCATGGACTACGACGGGATCCTGCTCACCGACAGCGGCGGCTTCCAGGTCTTCTCGCTGGCGCAGCGCCGCCAGCTCGACGACGGCGGCGTCACCTTCCGGAGCCATCTCGACGGGCGCGAACTGCGCCTGACTCCCGAGCGCGCGATGCAGGTGCAGCACGCGCTCGATTCCGACATCGCGATGGTGCTCGACGAATGCCCGCCGGCCGACGCGCCGCGCGACGCGATCGCCCGCGCCTGCGACCGCAGCCTCGCCTGGGCGCGCCGCTCGCTCACCGAGCATCGGCGTCTCGGCGACGCGCGCGCCTGCTTCGCCATCGTGCAGGGCGGCAAGGAGCTCGAGCTGCGGACGGCAATGGCGCGCGAGCTCGGAACGCTGCCGTTCGACGGTTTCGCGCTCGGCGGCATCGCCGTCGGCGAGGACGCGGCGACCATCCGCGACGAGGTGACCCGCTTCGCGCCGCTGCTGCCCGAGGCGACGCCGCGCTACCTCATGGGCGTCGGCAGCCCGCGCGAGGTGGTCGCGGCGGTGCGGGCCGGCATCGACCTGTTCGACTGCGTGCTGCCCACCCGCAACGCCCGCAACGGCTTCCTCTTCTCGCGCGCCGGCACGGTCAGGATCCGCAACGCCGTGCACGCCGACGCGGACGCGCCGATCGAGGCCGACTGCCCCTGCCTCGCCTGCACCCGCTACACGCGCGCCTACCTGCGCCACCTCTTCCAGGCCGACGAGATGCTCGGCCCGATCCTCGCCACCGAGCACAACCTGGTCTTCTTCCGCCGGTTGCTGGACGACCTGCGCCGCGACCTCGCCACGCCGGGCAGCATCGACTGGCGCTGGCTCGACCGCGACCGGGAACTCAGCGACCCGGCGGCTCCGGTGGCGGAGTGAGCGCCGCCGCGATGCGCTGCCGCACCTCGCCCAGCGGCAGCGCCTGCTCGCGGGCGAGTCGCTCGAGTTCCGCGAACTCGGGCACGACCCGCCGCGAACCGTCGGGGAGCGTCGCCGCCTTCGCCTGCACCGGGCCGAGCGGCGTCGCCAGCGTGACCGCCTCGCGCGGCAGGATCCGGCGCGTCGCCGCGTGCCGCCGCACTCCGAGCGTCGGCGTCTCGCGCAACAGGAGCTCCTCGAGCACGGCGGCGCGCGCGGGCGGCGCCAGCAGCTCGATCACATGGCCGGGCCGCCCCTTCTTCATGCTGACCGGCGCCACCGTCACGTCGAGCGCCCCCTCGGCCAGGCAGCGCTCCACCACCCGCGCCAGTTCCTGCCCGCTGGCGTCATCGAGGTTGGTCGCCAGCACCACGATCGGCTCGCCGGCCGGCTCGAGCACGTCGCACTCGACCACGCGGATCGCGTTCGGCGGGCTGGCGCGCTCGCGCGTCCCGAGGCCGTAGCCGACGGCGCGCGGGACGTAGGCGAGTTCGCGACCGAACCGTTCGCACAGCGTCGAGAGCAGCGCCGCGCCGGTCGGCGTGCAGAGCTCCTCGCGCAGTCCGCCCGCCTCGACCGGCACGCCGCGCAGCAGTTCGAGCGTCGCCATCGCCGGCACCGGCAGCAGCCCGTGCTCGGTGCGGATGAAGCCCTCCCCCACCGCGATCGGCGAGCAGAAGATCCGCGGCGAACCGAGCCGGTGGTGCAGCGCGCAGAACCCGACCACGTCGACGATCGAGTCGACCGCTCCGACCTCGTGGAAGTGGACCTCCTCGAGCGCGCAGCCGTGCACCTTCGCCTCGGCCGCGCCAAGGCGCCGGAACACCGCGATCGCGTTGCGCTGCACCGGCGCGGCCAGCGAACTCGCCCGGATCAGCGCCTCGATGTCGTGCAGGTTCCGCCGCGGCGGCGCCGCGCCGGGATCGAGCCGCACGCTGAAGCGGGTGCCGGCCAGTCCGCCCTGCCAGCGCTTCTCGCGCTCGAGCGAGAAACCGGGCAGGCGCAACGCGGCGAGATCGGCGCGCAGCGCCTCGAACGACGCGCCGAGATCGAGCAGGGAGGCGACCAACATGTCACCCGCCGCTCCCGAGAAACAGTCGAAGTACAGGCACGCCATCGTGTCGCTCCGCCGCCGAAGGGCCGATGATCTTAGGGGCGGAGTCTTCCGCCGCCGGGCGGTGCCGGCCGCGGCGCGACGGCATCCGGTTCGCTAGCAGGAAGGTCGGAGCACGGCGTCGTCGCATCGCCGCCCGGCCCGGGCGCGTGCCGCGACCGCCCGCTCGCGCGGCAGAACGGCAACCCCTTCCGCAGTGCGCAGCGGGTCGTCAACGCGCGCGGTCGCGCTGCCGAAAAGGCCGATGCGCCGGCGAGCCAGTGCCGGCCTGGAGCATCGTCATGCTGCGAAGTGGGATCCTCGTCCGCGTCGTCCTGTCGTGGCTCGCGGTCGCCAGCGCGACCGTGGACGCCGCCGCCCACGGCGGCCTCTTCCGCCAGGGTGGCGGCTCGTCGACCGCGCCGCTCCCGTCGCCCGCGAATCCGTATGCGCCTAACGCGCCGCCCGCCAACGTCACCGGCCGCGAGGGCGCCGATGCGGTGCCGGGCAGCGCGCCGACGCTGGCGTTCCAGGAGGAGCGCTGGGAGTTCTGGTGGGAGTTCAACCACGACGCCTGGGTCAACCTCCGCCCGAACCTCCGCCTCGCCCCGGTGGCCGCCGGCCGGGCGCCGTTCACCCCGTTCTCGCCGGCCGAGCGCGCGCAGCTGCTGATGCCCGCGCTGATCGCGCAGCTGCGCGACGACGACGATCTCGTCCGCTCGGCGGCGGTCTACGCGCTGGCGCGCCTCGAGGACGAGTCGACGCTGCCCTACCTCAGCAACGCGGCGGTGAGCGATCCCGATCTGTCGGTGCGCATCAACGCGACGCTCTCGCTCGGACTCTCGCGCAACCCGAAGGCGACCGACCGGCTGCGCGCGACCTTCGTCGACGACACCGCGCCGGACGAGCTGCGAGCGACGGCCGCGGTCGCCCTCGGCATCAACGGCGCTCCGGCCGCCGGCGGCGTCCTGCGCGATGCGCTCTCCGGCGGCGCCGAGAGCCGCCTGCCGCACACCCTCAAGCTGGCCTCGATCTACGCGCTCGGCCTGACCCAGGATCCGGGCAACGCGCCCTTCCTCCATGCCTACCTGCGGGCGCACGGGCATGACGACTTCCAGCGCGCGCTCGCGATCGAGGCGCTCGGACGGATCGGCGATCGCGCGGTCAACTCGACGCTGATCGCCGCCCTCACCGACGACGCCACGCCGGTCCGCCGCAGCGCCGCGCTCGCGCTCGGCGTTGCCGCGCGCCCCGATGACGCCGATGCGGTGCGCGCGCTCGAGCGCGCCGCGCACGACGACGGCGACGGCGTCACCCGCCACTTCGCCATCCTCTCGCTCGGCCGCGTGGCGAGCCACGGCGCGCCGGCCATCGTCGACCGGTTGAAGCAGAAGCTGCGCCAGGCCGGCACGCGCGAGCGGCCGTTCATCGCCCTCGCGATCGGGCTGTCGGGCTACCAGTCGGCGCTGCCGGAATTGCTGGCGCTGTTCCGCGCCGAGGCGAACCCGTCGGTCGGCGCCGCCGCCGCCGTCGCCATCGCGCTGCTCGACGAGCGCGAGGCCGCCAGCGACCTCTTCCAGGCGTTCCAAAAGGCGAGCGATCCGGCCCTCAAGGGCTACCTCGCGTGGGCGCTCGGCCGCCTGCAGCACGTCGACGCCGCCCCCGCGCTGCGCGAGCAGCTCGCCAGGTCGAACGACCCGGCGGTGCTGCACTGGACGGCGCTCGGGCTCGGCCTGATGGGCGACGCCGACATCGTCCCGCGCCTCGAGCAGCTCCACCGCGACGAGAAGGACGTGATCGCGCGATCGAGCTACCTGCACTCGATCGGCGCCGTCGGCGACAAGGACGCGGCACCTCGGCTGCTCGCCGCCGCACAGCGCGACGGCGAACTCGACTACGTCCGCGCCCACGCCACCGCCGCGCTCGGGATGCTCTGCGACGAGACGCGCAGCCCGCTCTCGTCCTGCTTCGCCCGCGACCACAACTACACGATGGGGCTCACCTTCCTGCCGGACCTCTACTACCTGTTCTGAGGCGCCCGGACCCGGCGCGCCGAACCGCACCGGCCCCGCGCCTGTGCTGCGCGGGGCCGAGCGGAGCCGACGGCGCCCCGCTCAGTGCGCGCGGCCGCCGATGCGCGCCACCACCTCGGTCCGCTTCGCGGCCAGCAGCTCCGGCGTGCGCGCCTCGAGCATCAGCCGCAGCAGCGGCTCCGTGTTGCTCTTGCGCACGTTGAACCAGAAGTCCTGGAACACCACCGAGAGCCCGTCGAGCTCGTCGCTCGACAGCGGCTTCAGGCCGGCGCCGCCCTTCGCGTAGGCGTCGCGCAGCTCCGCCAGCTTGGCGTCGGCGTCGTGCACCTCGAAGTTGAGCTCGCCGGTCGAGCAGTACTTCCGGAACGGCGCGATCAGCTGCGACAGCGGCTTCCGCTCGCGCGCCATCACGTTGAGCGTGTGCACCATCGCCAGCGTGCCGCAGTCGGAGAAGTAGTGGTCGCGGAAGTAGAAGTGGCCGGAGAGCTCGCCGGCGAACGGCGCGTTCTCCCGGCGCATGGTCGCCTTGATGAAGCTGTGGCCGACCCGCTCGCGCAGCGGCCGGCCGCCGCGCGCGGCGATGTCCTCGGGCAGGACGCGGCTGGCGCGCAGGTCGTAGACGATCCCGGCGCCCTTCTCGCGGGCGAGGAACTCGCGCGCCAGCAGCGCGGTGAGCAGATCGGAGCCGATCCGCTCGCCCTTCTCGTCGACCGCGCAGCAGCGGTCGGCGTCGCCGTCGAAGGCGAAGCCGACGTGCGCCTTGCGTGCCACCACCTCGCGCCGCAGGTCGACGATGTTCTGGTCGACCAGCGGATTCGCCTCGTGGTTCGGGAAGGTGCCGTCGACCTCGAGGAAGAGGCCGCTCCAGTCGAGGCCCGCGCCTTCCAGCACCAGCGGCACCTCGAGCCCGCCCATGCCGTTGGCGGTGTCGACCACCACCTTCAGCCCCGGCCACGGCTGCATGAAGCGGCGGAGGTGGCGCTGGTAGTCGGCGCGGATGTCGACCGCGGTCACGCTGCCGCGGCGCGTGCCGGGCGGCGGCGCCAGCTCGCCCTTCGCCATCCGCTCGAGCTCGCCGATGCCAGTGTCCTTGCTCATCGGCACCGCGCCGGCGCGGCAGATCTTCGCGCCGATGTACTGCGGCGGGTTGTGCGAGGCGGTCGTGGTGAGGCCGCCGTCCGAGGCGAGGCTGCCGATGCCGAAGTACGCCATCGGCGTCGACACCAGCCCGATGTCGACGACGTCGCAGCCGTGGGCGGTGATGCCGTCGATCACCGCCTGCTGGATCGACGGCGCGCTCTTGCGCATGTCGCGCCCGACCACCAGCTTCTTCGCCGCGAGCAGCTTCACCAGCCCGGCGCCGATCTTCCACGCAAGCTTCTCGTCGATCTCGGTCGGATAGACGCCGCGGATGTCGTATGCCTTGAACACGCCCACTGTCAGTCCCTCCCCGCCGGCGCTGCGAGCGCCCGCGTCGCCATCTCCATCGCCTCGATCGCGCGCGCCACCTCGCCGTCGCCCACGTCGCGATGCGTCACGAAGCGCAGCCGGTCGGCCGCGAGCGCGATCGCGCGCACCCCCGCCGCCGCCAGCCGCCGCTCGAGCTCGCCAGCGTCCGCCGCCGGCCGTTCGACGAAGACGATGTTGGTCTCGACCGTCGCCGGATCGACCCGGCATCCCGGCAGCGCGGCGAACGCGGTCGCCAGCCGGCGCGCGCGCGCGTGGTCGTCGGCGAGCCGCTCCACCAGGTGGTCGAGCGCGAACTCGGCCGCCGCCGCGAGGATCCCGACCTGCCGCATCCCGCCGCCGAGCGCCTTGCGGATCCGCCGCGCCCGCTCGATGTCGCGCCGCGACCCGACCAGCATCGAGCCGACCGGGCAACCGAGCCCCTTCGAGAAGCAGAAGGTGAGCGTGTCGACCTCCGCCGCGAACCGCGCGATCGGCGTCTTCGTGGCCACGACCGCGTTCCACAGCCGCGCGCCGTCGAGGTGGAGCTTGAGCCCGCGGCGCCGCGCCACCGCGCGGATCGCCGCGAGGCGCGGCAGCGGAACCACGCGACCGCCCGCGTAGTTGTGCGTGTTCTCGATCACGACCAGCGCCGTCCGCGGATGGTGCACGTCCTCGTCGCGGATCGCCGCCTCGATCGCCGCCGGCTCGGGGCAGCCCGAGGGCGCCGCGAGCGTCTTGGTCTGCACGCCGCTGATCAGCCCGAGCCCGCCCGCCTCGTTGACCCAGACGTGGGAGCGCTCCTCGCAGATCAGCTCCTCGCCCGGCTGCGTGTGGAGCTTGACCGCGACCTGGTTGCCCATGGTGCCGCTCGGCACGAAGAGCGCGGCCTCCATGCCGCACTGCGCCGCGACCCGCTCCTGCAGGCGGAGCACGGTCGGATCGTCACCCAGCACGTCGTCGCCGACCACCGCCGCCGCCATCGCCGCGCGCATCGCCGCGCAGGGCCGGGTGACGGTGTCGCTGCGGAAGTCGGCGTCGCCGCTGCCGCGTTCCGCGGGGGTCACGTGCGCTCGCTCACGCCCGGACCGGCTGCTTCGTGGCCAGGTACTGCCGCATGCGCCGCAGCGCCTCGGCGATGTTCTCCTGCGAGTTGGCGTAGCTGAGGCGGACGTAGCCCTCGCCGTGCGCGCCGAACGCGGTGCCGGCCAGCGTGCCGACGCCCGCCTCCTCGAGGAACGCCTTCTGCAGCTCGCGGGCGGAGAGGCCGGTCTTCCGGACGTTGGCGAAGGCGTAGAACGCGCCCTGCGGCGCGATGCAGCTCACGCCCGGCAGCTCGTTCAGCCCCTTCACTACCAGGTCGCGCCGCTTGCGGAACTCGGCGACCATCGTGTCGACGTCGCCCTGCGGGCCCTTCAGCGCCGCCACCGCCGCCACCTGCGAGAAGGTCGCCGGGCACGAATTGCAGTTGGTCTGCAGCTTGGCGATCTTCGCCGCCAGGTCGGGTGGCGCGATCGAGTAGCCGAGCCGCCAGCCGGTCATCGCGAACGTCTTCGAGAAGCCGTCCAACACGATGATCCGCTCGCGGTCGCCCCATTGGAGCGGCGTCGCGTGCTTCTCGTCGTAGAGGATCCGGCAGTAGATCTCGTCGGTGAACAGCCAGATGCCGCGCTCGGCGCACAGCTCGGCGATCGCCTTGACGTCGGCCGGCTTGAGCACGCTGCCGCACGGGTTGTGCGGCGAGTTGATGATCACGATCCTGGTCTTCGCCGTGATCCGCTTCTTCAGTTCCGCGACGTCGGTGCGGAACTGGTTCTCCTCGAGCAGCGGCAGCGGCACCGGCGTGGCGCCGCTGAAGGCGATCATCGACTCGTAGATCGGGAAACCCGGGTTCGGGTAGATCGCCTCGTCGCCTTCCTCGAGCAGCGCCAGGAACGGGAAGAAGATCGCCGGCTTGCCGCCCGCCAGGACGGTGACCATGTCGGCGGTCACCTTCACGCCGCGGCGTGCGGTGAAGTCCTCGGCGATCGCCTCGCGCAGCTCGGGCAGCCCGGTCGACGGGCCGTAGTGCGTCTTGCCGCTGCGCAGCGCGTCGCACGCCGCATCGACGATGTGCTTCGGCGTGTCGAAGTCGGGCTCGCCGATCTCGAGGTGGACGATCGAGCGCCCCTGCCGCTCGAGCTCCCGCGCGCGCGCCAGCACCTCGAACGCGGTCTCGGTGCCGAGTCGTTCCATGCGGCGCGCCAGCGCCAGGGGACGGGATGCCATTCGTCTGGTGACCTTCTCGGGAGCGACGCGCCACGCGCCGTCGGTGAAGAGGCGGTGGATTCTCGGTGCGCTTCGACGGGCGGTCAAGGCACCGGGGCGCGTGGCGGCGAGCGCCACCGCGCCGTCGGCGCGTGCGTCGCCGCGCTTGATCGCGTTTCAGGCGCGGCTAGCTTCGCGCCGACGGTTGGGAGGGAGTCCATGCACGACGCCTGTCGGGCGCCGCGCCGCACGTTCGTGCTGCGCCCGGTCGCCTTGTTCGCACTCGCCCTGTTGGCGAGCCTGTCCGCCTGCGCGAGCAGCAGTTCCGGGAGCGATCCGATCACGAGCCTTTCGGCCAAGGCCGAGTCGGCGCGCGAGGGCGGCCGCGCCGGTCCCGCCGCCCGCCTCTACGAGCAGGCGGCGCTCGCCGCGCTCGAGGCCGACGAGACGCCGACGCAGATCGCGTTGCTGTTCGATGCCGCGGAGTGCTGGCTGCTCGATGGAAAGCCGCCGCTCGCGGCGCTGAACGGCGAGAAGGCGAGCCGGCTGATCGAGCGCCTGCCGCCGGCCAGCACCAACGAACGCGTCGCGCGCATGCGTCACGCCTGCCTGCAGGGCGACCTCGCCTTCGAGGACCGGCCGGCGGAGGCGCGCCGCCACTACGATGCCGCGCTGAAGAAGGCGCGCGGCCGCGAGCGCGACGCCGTGCTGTTCCGCCAGTCGCTGCTGGCCGAGCGGCTCGGCGACGCGGCGGGGGCCAAGCGGCTGGCCTGGTCCGCCGGCGATCCGAAGTCGCCGCTCTACCACGAGCTGCGGCGCATGCTCGATGTGCAGGCGCCGACGGTGGCGAAGTCCGGTCCGGCCGCGCCGGTCGTCGCCAAGACACCGCCCCCGGCCGCCCCCACCGCCGCGGCGAAGTCGCCGCCGATCCTTCCGCGCACTGCCTGGGGCGCGCGCCGGACGCGCTCGAACTTCGATCGGATGACGCCGATCTCGCGGCTCACCGTCCACCACACGGCGACGCGCCTGCAGGGGAACTCCGCGCGCGTCGCCGCCGACGCGATCAAGTCCTACCAGCGCGAGCACCAGGAGAAGGAGGGGTGGGCCGACATCGGCTACCACTTCCTGATCGATCCGTCCGGTCGCATCTGGGAGGGGCGTCCGATCAGCTACCAGGGGGCGCACGCCGGCAGCCCGCAGCTCAACGTCGGCAACATCGGCATCGCGCTGATCGGCGACTTCACCGTGCAGCAGCCGAGCGCGGCGCAGAAGCGGGCGCTCACCGATCTGCTCGACTCGCTCTGCGCGAAGTACCGCGTCGCGCACGGACGGGTCTACACGCACAAGGAGCTGCTCGGCGGCGGCACCGAATGCCCCGGCCCGGCGCTGCAGCGCATCGTCGAGCAATGGCGGCGCGAGGTGGTGAAGAGCTGAGCCAGACACCGCGCGGCTGCGGCCGCGCGGGCGCGAAGCGGCGCCGGGCGCGGTCGGGGGTTCCCTCTCGACCGCTCAGGTCCCCCACCAGACCGCGGCCGCGACGGCGAAGCACCACGGTGCGAACCAGTGCATCCGGCCGCGTGGCACCCAGCGCAGCATCGCCTGCACGGCGACCATCCCGACCGCCAGCGCGACCAGGTTGCCGACGACCAGCGGCGCGATCAGTTCGCGCGGCGGCAGATGGTCGACCAGGCTGCTCACGACTGCGGCCAGCACGATCGGCATCGACAGCAGGAACGAACGGCGGGCGACGTCCTGCGCACCGAGGCCGACCAGCAGCCCCACCAGCACGGTGGTGCACGAGCGCGACAGTCCGGGCAGGATCGCGGCCGTCTGGCAGATCCCGACCACCACGCCCTGCCACCACGCCGGCGTCCGCGCCCTGATCGCGAGCAGGTAACGCGACCCGAGCAGGAACACCCCGGTCAGCACCAGGCAGAGCGCCACGATCGACTTGACGTCGTACAGCGCCACCAGCGCATCCTTGGTCGGCAGTGCGGTCGCCACCGTCGCCACCGTGCCGACCAGGACGAACCGCGCGTCCTGCCCGAGCGCGTCGTCCGCCGCCGGCGCGACCATCCGCCGCCAGCCCACGCGCGAGAAGCAGAGGCCGAGCAGCGGCGGCAGCTCGCGCCGGAACGCGATGACGCACGCGATCAGGGTGCCGAGGTGGAGGATCGCCTCGATCGAGGCGCCGCTGTCCGCCTGGCGCACGCCGAGCCACCGCTCGAGCGCCACCAGATGGCCGTCGCTGGAGACCGGGAAGAACTCGGTGAGTCCCTGCACCAAGCCAAGCAGCGCCGCTTGCCAGAATTCCACGCCCCCTCCCCATCGCTGAACGCGAGGCGCGGCAGACTAGCCGTAGGGTCGCCGAGCCGTACCGCTCGCGCGGGTCAGATGACCTTGAGCTGCGTCAGGATCGTGTCGCGCAGCTGCTCGAAGGTGAAGGGCTTGCGCAGGAAGGCGTCAACGCCCTTCTCGCGCAGCATCGGGACATCGGCCTCGGTCAGGTAGCCCGACACGACGACGATGCGCGTGTCCCTGAGTTCCGGCGTCGCGCGAACGGAGTGCGCAACGTCCGCGCCGGTGATGTCGCCGAGGTTGTAGTCGGTCAGCAGCAGATGCGGGCGGAACGACTGGGTCCTGAGCCCGGCCTCGTAGCCGTTGCGCGCCGTCTGCCACTCGAACAGCCCGAGCTGCCGCAGGTATTCGACCAGCACCTCGACCACCGCCGGCTCGTCGTCGACGATAAGGACCCGTTTCTTCGCCGTGCTGTCGGCGTCGCGCTCGGTGAGCGGGATGCCGTGGCCCTTCATGAACTCGATCACGTCCGCGCGGGCGAAGCGGCGGTCGCGCGAGCCGGGGATCTTGTACCCCTTCAGGTGGCCCTTCTCGAACCACTTGATCACGGTGCGGATGGTCACGTGGCAGAGCTTCGCCACGTCGCCCGTCGTGAGTACGTCCTTCGCCATGGCCTCGTGATCGGCGATCCACGTCGCCCGTCTGGACGCGCGGCGGTGGGAACGAAGTTCCGCATCCGGGCAGCCGCCCCGCGCGCCCGCAGGCGAAGCGGCGCATCATGCGCACGGTTCGCCGCTTTGCAATTGCAGGCCGGCGCGACGGGAGGCGCTCGAGATCGACGCTTGCGGAGCCGCCTGCCGCGGGCCTATAAACTTCCCCCTCTCGCGGGCCGGAGCCATCCGCGCGCGCGAGCCGGGCGATTAGCTCAGTTGGCTAGAGCACCAGCTCGACAAGCTGGGGGTCACTGGTTCGAGTCCAGTATCGCCCACCATCATCTTGGTGCCCGGCTTCGCTCGGGCACGGCGCCTCCGGGAGTACCCGGGGCGCGACAGGGTGAGAGTCGTTTCGGTCGAGCCGCGACTTGCGGCAACCCGCCTCTTCGCGAGGCGGTGCGACGCTGGCCGTCTTTTGGCAGTCGGACTACCAAAGAAAGGCGCGTCGATCATGCAGCAGCCTGCTGCGCCTGCGGCTTCGGCCGCGGTTTCGTCGTCGTCCGTTCCCCTGGCGAGGCCGCGGCACGTTCCGCGACTCGGCGTGCATGCTGCGACCGGCTGACCTGCCCCCGATCGTTGTACCACGCCTCAAGTTGTACTCCCCGGGACGAGTGAAGGCAGCGGGGCCCGGAGGAGCGAAGCGACGACGGGCCCCACTGGAAGCTTCGCCGGTGGTGCCGGTGGGACGTAGCCCAGCGCGCTGTGCGGTCTGACCTCGTTGTCGTGCCGCCGCCAATCTTCGATGACGACCTTGGCCTCCTTGAGCGTCTCGAAGATCTCGCCGTTCAGCAGTTCGTCGCGCAGCTTCCCGTTGAAGCTCTCGCAGTAGCCGTTCTCCCACGGGCTCCAAGGCTCGATGCAGAGCGTCTTCACGCCGAGGTGCCCCAGCCACTCCCGCACCGCCGTCGCCGTGAATTGAC
>VGYY01000005.1 GCA_016872815.1 Planctomycetota bacterium | reverse complement strand
GCGGCGGCAGCGGCAGCGGCGGCGGCGGCGAAGGCGCGCCCGACGAGGACGACGCCGCGTCGCTCGACCGCGCGCGCCTGCATGCGCTCGACGAGATCCTCCGCTTCCTGCTGCGCGCCGCCGTGATCGTGGTGCTGCTCCTCCTGGTGCTGCAGTTCACCGGCACGTCCTTCGCCAGCCTGCGCGCCTTCTTCGAGCGCCCCCTGCCGCTGCAGGACGCGACCGATCCGGTCGCGCGCCGCACCTGGTGGGACGTCCTGCTCGCCGTGCTGATCGCCGTGCTGACCGTGCACGTCGCCCGCCAGCTCAAGCTGGCGCTGACCGACGTGCTGCTGCCGATGACCGCGCTCCTGCGCAGCACGCGCTACACGATCACGACGCTCTCGATCTACGCGCTGCACGGCGCCGGCTTCTGGCTCGCGGCGACCCGCCTGTTCGACCTGGCCAACCTCGGCTACCTGGTCGCCGCGCTGTCGGTCGGCATCGGCTTCGGGCTGCAGGAGATCATCAGCAACTTCGTCAGCGGCCTGATCCTGCTGCTGGAGCGGCCGATCAAGCCGGGCGACACCATCAGCCTCGGCGATGGGCAGGTCGGGACCGTGCGCGAACTGGGCATCCGCGCCACCACCATCCAAACCGCCGACAACATCCACGTGCTGGTCCCCAACCGTGAGTTCATCACCCAGCGGGTGGTGAACCACGACGCGATCGACCCGCGCATGCGGGTGTCGATCGTGGTCGGCGTCGCCTACGGCAGCGACCTGAAGCGGGTGCGCGACGTCCTGCTCGAGGTGGCGGCGAAGGATGGACGGGTGATGCGGCGCCCGGCGCCGGAGGTCTGGTTCCTGCGCTTCAACGACAGTTCGATCGACTTCCGTCTCACCTTCTGGCTGCCCGACACCCGCCAGACCGGCCGCGTCACCAGCGACCTGCACTTCGCGATCGACGCTGCCTTCGCGCGCAACGGCATCGCGATCCCCTTCCCGCACCGCGAGGTCGTGCTGCGCGCCGACCGGCCGCTGCCGGTGCGACTCGATGGCGACGGCGACGCCGGCGCCGGCGCCGGATCGCCCGCCGCGCCCCCGACTGGAGGACGCTGATGCTGAGGGTCCACCGTGGCGAGGGCGGTGGCTGGCGCACGACGACCGGTCTCGAGGCGGCGCGCGCCGCGGCGGCCGGCCTCGCGCGCCACCCGGCGTGGTTCGAGGCGGTCGTCCCCGACACCGCCGAGCAGGCGTTCCTCCTCGAGCAACTGCACCTGCCGAAGGACTCGCTCGAGGACTCGCTCCAGCCCCACCACCCGCCGCTGCTGCGCGAGCTCGAAGGCCACCTGATGGCGATCGTCCACGCGCCCGAGCCGGGGCTCGAGGTCCACACCCGCAAGATCTCGCTCTTCCTCGGCCGCGGCTGGCTGGTCTCGGTGGTGCGTCGCGAGCTGCCGCTGCTCGACCCGCTCCGCCCGACGCTCGAACGCAACCCCGACTACTACCTCGGCAAGCCCGAGCGGATCCTCCACGCGATCCTGCATCACCTGTGCGACGTGTTCGAGGAGCGCGTCGACGAGATGATCGACTGCGCCGAGGAGCTCGAGGAGCGCTCGCTCGAGCGCGCCGCCACCGACACGCTGGAGAAGCTGCAGCAGCTGCGCCGCCGCACCGCCGCGCTC
Source organism: Planctomycetota bacterium (assembly GCA_016872815.1). Taxonomy (GTDB): domain Bacteria; phylum Planctomycetota; class B15-G4; order B15-G4; family SIAN01; genus SIAN01. Next base: position 35,382 of record VGYY01000005.1, on the reverse strand, counting down.
GCCCGCGTCGTGCGCGCCCAGCGCGACGTGATGCAGGCGCTCGCGCGCGGCGGCAACCCGCTGATCCCGCGGGCGGAGGAGCCCTACCTGCGCGACGTCGCCGACCACATGCTGCGCATCTACGACCTGCTCGAGGCCGTCCGCGACGGCATCCTCGCCGCGCGCGACGCCCACCTCACCGCGATGAACACCGAGCTCAACGTCACCATGCGCACGCTGACCGCGGTGGCGACCCTGCTGCTGCCGCTCAGCCTCCTCGCCGGGCTGTTCGGCATGAACTTCCGGGCGATGCCGCTGATCGACCGGCCGTGGGGCGTGTGGGCGCTGCTCGGCCTGATGGCGCTGGTGGGCGGGTGCACCTGGCGGTGGCTGCGGGGGAGGCGGTGGCTGTAGGCGGCGAGAGGGTCGCCGCTCGCTGACGGCCGCGGCCCGGCGGCGATTCCTTCACTGCACCGCCGGCAACTCCCAGACGCCGAGGTCGAGGTCACCACCCGCCGGCAGAAGCCGGCGGGCGACGACGTAGTTCGTGAGCGGAAAGCTGGAGTAGCGCGGCTCGAGGATGCACGGACCCGCGGAAGCGCGCTCGATGACGAAGGTCCCGTCGGCGGCGACGGCAGCTTCTTCGGTCTGCCGCTCGCCGGGCGGCACCATCCCACCCGGGTTCGCCGCCGTCGCCGACGCATCGCCCCAGCGCACCGTGACCCAGTGTCGCGGCACTCCGAGCGGCGTGACGATCGTGCCGGTGATGCGCCGCGGCGCCGGCAGCTCGATGGTCCATTCCGTCGGTGCGAGGTCGGGGAACGGCATACGGACGGCGCCGACTCCGGGATCAACGACGTCGAGGAAGGCCGGGTCGCGGAGTCGAGGCAGGCGAAAGCGCCCGCTCTCGTCGGTCTCCGCATGCACGCGCTCCTGCTCCGGGTCGGCAGCGCCAACCAGCGCGAGGTCGATCCCCACGAGCGGGCGTCCCAACGGGTCGACGAGTCGGCCGCGGACTTGGCCGATGGCTGGTGCAACCAGCCGTGCGACCTCGGTCGTGGCGTGCGCCTCGACGACGACCGGCGCGGACTCGACCGGGCGATGGCCGGCCCCATCGAGCACGACGACGTAGGCGCCCGGCTCCAGATCGTCGAACTCGTACTCGTCGTTCCATGGGGCGTCGATCGCATCGATCGTGACGCCATCGCGGAGCACCCGGACACGCAACGAGTCGCAACCCTCCTCTTCGCTGCACTCGCAGGCGATGCTCCCGACCAGGTTTCCCGGCTCCGACTCCGGCGGCGCCGCTTCGTCGTCCACCTCTTCGGTGTCCCCCGCGTCGTCGCTCTCGTCGTCCAGTGCCGCGTCGGACGCGTCCGCCTGCGCGACCGACCACGGCAAGACGACCGTGATGTCGTTCGTTCCGTGACGGACCACGAGGTCGAGCTCGATGGCAGGAGCGGGTTCCTCCACCGCGTCGTCGCTGACCGCCTGCAACCGGAGTCGATGGCGCCCGGCCGCAGGAAGCGCGAACGTCGCGACGCCCTCCGAGTGGAAGTGCCCCCACGACTCGATGGGCGCGAAGCAATCGAACTCGCGCGTCACGACCGCTTCGAGTGAGTCGTCCCTGGCCGGCCGACCGTCGGGCGTCCGAACGTGGACGTTGAGTTCGACGCGCGGCGGCAGGCGGAGTTCGACGTCGAACACGGGACCGAGCGTCGGATCCAGTTCGATTCCGGCCAGCACGACCTGTCGCCCCTCGAACGCCACCTCGAAGGCTGGAATCCCGCCGGCGTAGCAGGTCACCGGCCCGTAGCGACCCTGGGCATCGGTGGTGCCGAGGTCCCGGTTCCAGGCGTGGTAGCCATTCCCGCAGCCGCCACGGCTGACGGCAGTGGCCTCGCGGTGGTAGCGGCCGATCGCCGCCACCTCAGCCCCTGCGACCGGATTGCCATGCTCATCGACCACCCGACCCGCGAGGGAGGCCGCGGGAAACAGCGGGATCGTCACGATCGCGGTCGGCAGATTCCGGTCGAACGGCACCTCCGCCGCCTCGACGCAGCAACCCGGCACGCGGACGATCGCGTCGATCCGACGGTCGATGGCGATCTGGAGTTCGCCGCGGGCGTCCGTGCGCAGGTCGACCGCACGGCGTTCCGGCCGCTTGTCGCCGAAGTGCTCTGGCACGTCCTGCAGGGTGATCGCCGCCCCGGCGATCGGGGTGCCGTTCTCGGCGCGCATGACGACGATCCGCCGCACGACCGTCGGACCGTCCGGCTCCACGACGGTCGACCCGGGCGCCGGCACCCGTTCCGCCGGGATCGGCGGCGGAAGCGCAGCGGAAGCGACTCCGATCTCTCGGAGCGCGGACTCGGCGGATGTGCTTTTCGCGAGCGGCTCACCGCCCCTGTCGTCGGCCGCCCCGCGTGCCGCCAGCGGATCGAGTCGAGCGGCTCCGCCGAGACGTGCACTCGCGGTGACACCCAGTGCCACCGCACCGACCAGCGTCCCGAGGATGATCGTCGCTGCCCCGCACCGCATGGTTCCGCTCCGCTCGCATTCGTCCCGCTCGGGAACGAATGCAACGCGAGTGCCGCGGATGCGGGTCCTGGCGCATGCGCCGGTCAGGCCGGCGAGCGCTGCTGTTCAGTCCGCGTCAGTCCGCGATCGCGAGATCGTCGAACTGCGTGCGCGCGTCGGCCTTGGTCCACACCCCGAAGCGGCCGGCCGGGAACTGCGCGGAGTGGTCGAACGCCAGCTTCACCTGGCCGTCGAGGGCGACCTCGATGCGGTCGTCGTCGAAGGTGATCGCCAGCGCGTGCCAGCCGTCGCCGAGCTCGACGCCTTCGCTGGCGAGCATCGTGCGCACGCCGTCCTTCACGACGTAGGCGCGCACGTTGTTCTCGAGCGGGTTCCAGCGCGCGAGGTAGTAGTCGCGCGGTGACTGCGCGCGCCAGACCAGCCCGCCGCCCTGGTCGATCGTGCCGTCGAGCGCGCGCAACCGCACCGAGAGCGTGCCGGCCTCCGCCTTCGCGCCGGTGACCAGCAGCAGATTGAAGTCGTCCTTGGCGCCGACGTGATCCTGCTGGACCGATTGCGGCGGCGACGGGACGTCGACGCGGTCGACCACCTTCCAGTCGCCGCTCACGGTCTCGAACAGTCCCCAGCTGGCGCGATTCCCTGCCGGGTCGGGCGCGACCAGCTCGAAATTGCTCCAGCTCGACACGTGGTGGTAGCTGCAGCCGGACAGCGCGCCCGCCAGCACGCTGGCCGTCGCGGTGACGAGCCACGGCACCCCCTCCCGCCCTTCGCGCATCGTTCGCTCCCCCGCACGCCTCTTGTTCCGCATCGATGCAACCTCCCGATCCCGTCGGTCAGGGCTGCTGTATGCGCTCGCGGAGTCGCTCCGACGGGTGCGACTCAGAAGTGGAGCTGCAACTGCAGCAGCAGCGCTTTCTCGTCGCGCGTTGCCTGGCCGCCGATCGCGATCGGCTCGGCGTAGCGGGTCAGCAGGCCGTGCAGCTTCACCCGCGCGTTCCAGGTGAGATACCAGTTCAGGCCGAGGTCGAAGCTCGTGACGCGGCGCGGGTCGGAGCCGGCGGGCAGCACGCCCGACTCGCTGAAGCCGTCGCCGAACTGGAGGCGCGAGACGCGACCGGCCAGCTCGAGCGCGCCGAGGCCGCCGCCGGCGCCGCCGCGCAGCCGATACGGTCGCGCCGGCCGGAACGCCTTCACCGTCCGCTCCTCGCCCGTGAGCACCCACGCGGCGCCGACGTACCACGCCTGCAGCGCTGCGCGCTCCTGCTCGAGCGGGCCCTCGACCTGCTGCTCGATCCGCACCGCCTCGGCCGCGACCTCGACCGGACCGCCCCACCACGCCGCCTCGAGGCCGAGCCGCACGCGCTCCCCATCCGACTCGGCCGCCGGGTCGAGCGTCGCGAACGGAACGCGCGCCTCGTTCTTGAGTTCGACGCCGGCGAGCGAGCCGTCGCTCCGCCCGACCGTCGCCGCCGCGCCGAACTGCAACCGTCGCAGCGCCGGCGCGCCGAGCGCGAACGGCCGCGTGACCGCGCGCAGCGCGAACTCGTCGCCGTCGTTCAGCCCCTCCTCGCCGCCCTGGTAGAGCGCCGCCCCCCACTCCCACGCGTTGTCGCGCGCCTCGCCCGCCAACGTGAGCCCGTGTCCCTCGGCCGGCACGAACTGGTTCAGGATCGAGAAGTTCACGTAGGCGAGATGCTTCTGCGAGCGCGCCTCCTCGAGGCTGAACGGCTCCTTCATCCGGCCGGCCATCGCGAGGAGTCCGCGCTCGAGCTCGGCGCCGACCCACGCCTCCTCGAGTTCGACCTCGTGCTCGGTGAACTTCGGCTCGAAGTTGAAGCGCCACGCGTCGTCGATGCGGCCGGAGAGCTCGAGCCGGAACCGGCGCAGGAAGACGTCGCCATCGCGCCCGTGCGAGCCGCGACCGAAGGCGACGGCGTGCACCTGGATCAGCGCGCCGAGCTCGACGCGGTTGCGCCCGTCGGCGGATTGCAGGAAGAAGTGGTCGTCGAAGCCGGCCGTGAGCGGCGCGGCCGGTGGTGGCGGCGGCGCGCTGGCGTCCTGCGCGCGCGCCGCGGCGCTGATCGCAGCGAGGCCGGCGATCGTCGCCGCGGAAAACCTGCCGCGACCCGTCTCGTGTGCACGCGCCATGCCGTCCTCCGCCACGGACGAGCGCGCGCTCGCGCGCCGCGCCGTCCCCCGCTCGCGCTGCACCTATACTCCGCGCCCCATGCCGACCGAAACCGCCACCGCCCGGGCGAAGCGCCCCGGCCGCTCGCCGCTGCTGTTCATCTTCCTGACCGTGTTCATCGACCTGCTCGGTTTCGGGATCGTGATCCCCCTGCTGCCGATCTACAGCAAGGCGTTCGCGATGAGCGAGCTCGAGCTCGGGCTGCTCTTCAGCTGCTTCTCCGCGATGCAGTTCCTGTTCGCGCCGATGTGGGGCCGGCTCTCCGACCGGATCGGGCGCAAGCCGGTGCTGGTCGGCGGGCTGCTCGGGACGGCCGCGGCGTACCTGCTCTTCGCCCGGGCGGAGAGCGCGCCGATGCTCTATGCGTCGCGCCTGCTGGCGGGATTCTTCGGCGCCAATCTCGCCGCGGCACAGGCGTACATCGCCGACGTGACCGACGCGAAGTCGCGCGCGAAGGGGATGGGGCTGCTCGGCGCGGCGTTCGGGCTCGGCTTCACCTTCGGACCGCTGATGGGCGGCGAGCTGTCGGCGTGCTCGGCAGATTGGGTCGGGAGCCGCTTCGCGCTGCCGGGCTACGTCGCGGCGGCGTTCTCGGTGGCGGCGGCGCTGTTCGGCGCCGTGATGCTGCAGGAGCCGGAGCGGCGCGACGTCGGCTCGCGCAGCTTCGGCAGCGGCCACCTGAAGCGGGCGCTCGGCGACCCGCGGATCGCCACCCTGATGTGGCTCAACTTCCTCAACATCTTCGCCTTCTCCTGCTTCGAGGCGATGTTCACGCGGTTCGGGCTGTCGTTGTTCCCGACCTGGTTCAATCAGCCCGCGGCGGTGGCGCAGCCGACGCTCGACGACGTGATGAAGGCCGCGCCGGTCGCCGGGCGCTACCTGTTCGCGGTCGGGCTGCTCTCGGCGCTGATCCAGGGCGGCTTCATTCGGCGGCTGCTCCCGAAGTACGGCGAGCTCCGGCTGGCGGCGGTGGGGCCGGCGATCCTCGGCGTCTCGCTCGGGATCATCGGCGGCGCGCCGACCTTCGCGGTGGTGATCGCCGGCTGCGTGCTGATGCCATTCGGCTTCGGGTTGACCAATCCGTCGGTGGCCGGGCTCCTGTCGCGGGCGGTGCCGGAGGCGGAGCAGGGGGCGTTCCTCGGCCTCAACCAGTCGGGCGGGAGCCTCGCGCGCGTGACCGGACCGGCGATGGCGGGGGCGCTGTTCGTGCTCGGCCCGCGGCTGCCGTTCTTCGCGGCGATGGTGATCCTGCTCGGCGCGGCGCTGATCGCGGCGCGTTATCGGGCGCGGTATGCGGCGACGTTCGCGGCGGCAGGGTGAGCGAACGGGGAGCCCGGGAACGGGAGGCACTCGATGAGTCAGGACGATGCGGGCGGCCCGTGCGTGCAGGAGCGCCACTCGCCGAAGAGCATCTGCTTCGGTTGCGGGCCGGCCAACGCGCAGGGGCTCCACATCCGCAGCTTCGAGCAGGCGGCGACCGGGGCCGATGGCAAGCCGACGCTCGAACTGGTCGCGACGTGGCGGGCGGCGCCCCACCACCAGGCGTTCCCGGGGATGCTGAACGGCGGCATCACCGGCGCGCTGCTCGACTGCCACAGCAACTGGATGGCGGCCATGCTCCTGATGCGGAAGGCGGGGCTCGAATCGCCGCCCTGCACGGTGACGGCCGACTTCGCGGTGAAGCTGAAGCGCCCGACGCCGGTCGACGGGCCGCTCGAACTGCGGGCGTGGGTGGTCGAGTCGGGCGACGATCGCGCCGTGGTCGACGCCACCCTCTCCGCCGCCGGCAAGGTCACCGCCACCTGCCACGGCACCTTCGTCGCCGTCCGCCCCGGCCACCCCGCCTACCACCGTTGGTGAACCGGCCGAACCTGAACAACTGATCCAGGAACGAATTGTCCGGAACAACTGATCCAGGAACGAATCGTCCGATCCGGCTAACGTTCCGCGCTCTTCGGGGAGGAACGCCGTGAGCAAGAAGAAGGAGAAGAGCAGCGCCGGGCCGCCGAAGGTCGGCGTGGTGATCAGTTCCAAGGCCGACTGGGAGACGATGCAGGCGGCGAGCGACACGCTGAAGAAGCTCGACGTGCCGCACGAGTGCCTGATCGTGTCGCCCCACCGCACGCCGCAGTACCTCGCCGACTACGCCCGCACCGCCGAGGAGCGCGGCCTGCAGGCGCTCGTCGCCTGCGGCAGCGGCGCCGCCCACCTGCCCGGCATGCTCGCCGCGCACACGCTGCTGCCGGTCTTCGGTGTCCCGCTCGAGAGCCATGCGCTGAAGGGCATGGACTCGCTGCTGTCGATCGTCCAGATGCCGGCCGGCGTCCCGGTCGGCACTCTCGCCATCGGCAAGACCGGCGCGATCAACGCCGCGCTGCTGGCGGTGGCGATGCTCGCCCGCCACGACGCCGAGCTGCGCGAGCGCTGGGCCGCCTTCCGCCGCGAGCAGGACGAGCGCGTCCGCGCCGAGAAGGTCGGCTCGCCGGCGCGCGCCTCGACCTTCGCCGCGGTGGCCGGCAGCCTGCCGGGCGCCGCGAACAGCTCGCCGCCGAGCTTCGGCGCCGCCGCCGGCTGAACCGCCGGCTGAACGAAGTGCATCCGACGAAGTGCATCCGCCTCGCGCCGGACGCGTCGAGGCAGTCGACCAAGAGTCGTTGCGAAGCGATGGACCCAAGGACGATCAGGAACTGCCAGGAACCATGAACACTGCCAAGGTCGGAATCGTGATGGGCTCGGCGTCGGACCTGCCGAAGCTCGAGAAGGCGATCGAGGTCCTGAAGGGCCTCGGCATCGGCTGCGAGGTGCGCGTCATGTCGGCGCATCGCACGCCCGAGGACGTCGGCCAGTGGGCCGGCAGCGCGGCCACGCGCGGCCTCCGGGTGCTGATCGCCGCCGCCGGCGGCGCCGCCCATCTAGCCGGCGCCGTCGCCGCGCGCACCACGCTTCCGGTGATCGGCATTCCGGTCGCCACCGAGCCGTTCAACGGCCTCGACTCGCTGCTCGCCACGGTGCAGATGCCGCCCGGGATTCCGGTCGCCACCGTCGCCGCCGGGACCTGGGGCGCCGAGAACGCCGCGCTGCTCGCCGCGCAGATCCTCGCGCTGGCCGACCCCGAGCTGGCCGCACGAGTGACCGCCGACCGCGCCAAGCGCGCCGACAAGGCGCGCCAGGCCGATCGCGAGCTTCAGGGCAAGGGCAGCTGATCCGACCGCGGCCCCGGCTCGCTGCGGAGGTCGAGGAACAGCGCCTCGACCTTCGCGCGCGCCCACGGTGTCTTGCGCAGGAACTTGAGGCTCGAGGTCACGCTCGGGTCGAAGCGGAAGCAGCGGATCGGGATCCGTTCGCCGAGTTCGGGCCAGCCGAGGCGCTGCGACAGCTCGGTGACGATCGCCTCGAGCGTGATGCCGTGCAGGGGGTTGTTGCGCTGCGGCGATTCAGCCACGGCGCGCCGCCCCCCCGTGCCCGGACGGCGCGCCCGCAACCGCCGGCGCGCGCCGCGACGCCATCTCCTCCGGCGCCACGAAGCGCAGCCACCCCATCCACCACCAGCCCCCGGCAAGGCTGAACCCGTGGATCAGGTGATTCAGCCACGCCTGCTCGCCCGGCAACTGGCCGGCCATCCGGAGCCCGAGGAAGTGGAAGCTCTTCTCGAGCTCCATCACCAGGCACATCAGCGCGAACAGCCCGAGGAAGAGACGGCGGTAGAGCGGCATCTGCCAAAGCCGCTGGGTCGCGCGCAGGTCCCGCGCCAGCAGCCGCTTCACCACGTAGAGGCCGGCGACGCAGCACGGGATCGCCAGCACCTTGAACCACTGCACGTTCAGGTCGGCCAACAGGCTGCCATCCGAGGGCATCCGCACGAAGAAGCGCAGCGGCGAGTCCCGCCAGCCCTCGACCCAGCCCGGGTCGCGATCGGTGAGGAAGTCGCTGCTGAAGCGCGCCGCTCCGATGAAGGCGAGGACCCCGGCCGCGAGGAACGATGCGCGCGGCGAACCGCAGCGCCGCGGCGCCACCGGCTCCTCGAGCTTCGCGGCGACGCGCGCCTCCGCCAGCAGCGCCGCCATCCCGGCCGGGCGCTTCGGCGGCGCGGGGCGCGGCCGCGAGCCCTCGCCGCTCACTTCCCCCACTTCAGGATCCCGTCGATCGTCGCGGTCGAGACCGCGTGGTAGCCCGGCCGCGCCTTGGCGTAGATCCGCATCGCGATCGGCTTGCCCCAGCTGCTCTTCGCCAGCTCCTGGTAGAGCGGCTTCAGGAACTTGCGCCGCCCCTGCGCGGTGAGGAAGCGCTCCAGCGCCGGCAGCGCCGCCTCATGCCGCAGCGCGACGCACCGCTCGAGCCACTGGAACAGCACCTCGGAGTTGCCGCGGTTCGACAGCCCGAACGCCGCGTCGAGCTCCGCGAGCCGCGCGCCGCTCGTCCCCGCCGGCAGCGCGCGCAGGAATTGCTGCCACTGCTGCGTGGTGAACCCCTTCACGTCGAGCGCCGCCGCCGCCGCGCCGCCCTTGAATCGCGCCATCTCCGCTGCCGCCTTCTCGAGCGCGCGCGACGTCGCCCGCGGGCAGTTCGTGGGCAGCCCCGGGCCGTCGACCCACTCGCCGATGCGGAGCGACGCCTCGAGCGCCGGCTGCCCGGCCAGCAGCTCGCGCCGCAGGAAGGCGAGGAAGTCGTCAGTGGTGCGGCTCTCGAAGGCGTTGCCGTCGAACCAGGCGCGCAGGAAGCGGTCGAACTTCGCCCGCCCGACCGCCTGCTCGATCGCCTGCAGGAAGCGCGCCCCCTTCTGGTAGGCGACCTCGGTCACGCCGTCGTCGGGATTGCGGCCGGCGAGGTCGAGACGGAGCCAGGTATCGCGCGCCTGCCCGCCGGCGGTGAGCTCGGCGATCGTGTGCTCGAGGTCGGCGAGGCCCAGCACGGCGAGCGCCTCGTCGAACTCGTCGCCGTAGACCGCCTCCATGATGCGGTGCTCGAAGTAGACGGTGAACCCCTCGTTGAGCCAGAAGTCGTTCCAGGTCGCGTTGGTGACCAGGTTGCCCGACCAGCTGTGCGCCAGCTCGTGGGCGACGAGCGAGACCAGCGAGCGGTCGCCCGCCAGGATGGTCGGCGTCGCGAAGGTCAGGCGCGGGTTCTCCATGCCGCCGAACGGGAAGCTCGGCGGCAGGACCAGCACGTCGTAGCGGCCCCAGCGATAGGGGCCGTAGAGCTGCTCCGCGGCGGCGATCATCGACTCGAGGTCGACGAACTCGTCGGCGGCACGCGCGACGACCGAAGGCTCGGCGTAGACACCGCTGCGCGGGCCGAGCGACCGGAAGGCGAGGTCGCCGACCGCCAGCGCCAGCAGGTAGCTCGGGATCGGCTGCGGCATGTCGAAGGTGTAGGTGCCGTCCGGGCTGGCGCGCTCGGGGTTGCCGGCCGCCGACATCACCGCCAGCAGCGGCGGCCCGCCCGCCGGCGAGTTCACCTTGATCCGGGCGCCGTAGGTCATGCGGACGCCGGGCGAGTCCTGGCACGGCACCCACGTGCGGGCGAGGATCGCCTGTGACTGGGTGAAGAGGAACGGCGACTTGCCGCCGGCGGTCTGCGCCGGCGCCAGCCACTGCACCGCCGCCGCGGCCGGGCTCGTCGCATAGTCGACGTGGATCCAGAGTTCGCGCGCGGCGGCGCCCGCCGGCGCCGCCGGCAGCTCGATCGTCAGCGCCTGGCCGAAGTCGCCCTGCACCGGCCCGAGCGCGTGCGCGAGCGGCGCGTCGCCGCGGACGCCGCGGATCTCGAGATCGCGCGTGTCGAGCAGCAGCTGCTTCGCGCCGGCCTGCGCCGCGACCAGGAGGCTCGCGCGCCCGCTCAGCCGCTTCGTCGCGAAGTCGACCGTCAAGTCGAGCTCGAGCCGCCGCACCCGCGCCTCTTCCGGTCGCGCGAACGAGTGGATGTCGTGCGCCATGGGTCGCTCCTCGCCGCCGCGCGCCGCCGCGTCCGCGCGCAGCGGCACCGACTCCTCGAACGCGCAGCCGAACAGCGCCGACACCAAGAGCAGCGCCTCGCCGAATCGTCGTCGCACCATCGCCCTCGCCTGCGCTCCTGCCCGCGCCAGTCCATGGCGCACCGCCGCGATGGAGGCGGCAGGATGCCGGGCCCGCCGCGCCGGAGGAAGGGGGCGCGGCGACGCGCCGACGGCGGGTGAGCACGCCGGCGCGGTGAGCGACCGCCGGCGCGCGCCTACGTCTGCCCGGTCCAGTCGCTGCGCGCGACCTCCTTCCAGCGGGCGCGGATCGAACGGGCGAGCGCTTCGGGAAGCGGGCCGGGCTGCAGGAGCCCGGCGTTCTGCTTCCACCGCTCAGGCTTGGTCGTGCCGACGATCAGGACGCCGACTCCGGGCTGCATGGCGGTGAAGCGCAGCGCGACGCCGACGGGGCCGTCCGCGTCCTCCCGCTTGCGCGCGTCGCCCATGGCGAAGTCGTAGCGCAGTTCCTGCAGGCGCTTCCAGTACTCGAGGTGGTAGCCGTTGGCCGGCGCCGCGTCGTGGCGCCAGACGACGTTCGCGATCGGGCGTTTCGCGACGATGCCCATCCCCTTCTCGGCGGCGAGCGGAAGCGTCAGCTCGATCGACTCCTGGTCGCAGACGTTGATCGACGTCTGCAGCGCGTCGAACCGTCCGCACTCGACCGCGTAGCGCGCCGCCGCGGAGTCGCCGCTGTAGCCGATGAAGCGCGTCTTGCCCTGCTGCTTCGCCAGTTCGAGCGCCTCGATGCACTCGCCCTTCTTCAGCACCTCGAGCGAGCAGGAGTGGAGCTGCACGAGGTCGACCGCGTCGGTCTTCAGCCGGCCGAGGCTCCGTTCGATCGAGCGCAGCAGCTCCGCCTTCGACCAGCCGGACGCGCCGTCGCCCTCGACCCAGTGGCCGCACTTGGTGAAGAGGAAGAACTCCTTGCGCCGATGGCCGACGGCCGCGCCGATCAGCGCCTCCGACTCGACGTAGCACTCGGCGGTGTCGACGACGTTCAGGCCGGCGTCGAGCGCGGTGTTGAGCAGCTTCGAGACGGTCGCCTGATCGGTGTGCTCGAACCCGATCTCGGCGCCGCCGAACCCGAGCGGCGTGACGTCCATCCCGGTCTTGCCGAAGCGCCGCTTGGCGAGGCCGGAACTCGCAGCCGCCGGCCCCTGCTGCGCGCGCAGCCGCTCGCTCGAACCGAACGCGCCGAACGAGAACGCCGCCGTCGTCGCGGCGGTCTGTCGCAGGAAATCGCGGCGGGAGGATGCGGATGCGCCCATGCGAGCTCTCTCCGAGGGACCGGTCGCGAGCGCATCCTGTCCGGGCCCGGCGCGAAGTCAACCCGACGGTGCCTACCATCGCGCCCGCCCGGCCGCGCTCGACTTCGCGCGCGGGCGCCGAGGAGCGAGCGATGGGGGCATGGCTGGCCGGCGCCGCGCTGCAGGGCTGCCTCGTCGTGGCGCCGCAGGCGGCGCCATTCCCGGCGGGCGAGTCGACGCAGCAGCTCGAGGGGCTGAAGTGCACGCTGGTGATGCCGGGCGGCTTCGACGCCGCGAAGGAGCGCTCGCTGGTCGTGATCCTGCACGGCAACGGCGGCAGCGACGACGGGATGGCGCGCTCGCTGCTGCACCTGTGCAAGGAGGACTTCGTCGTGCTCGCGCCGAAGTCGACCGGGTTGGGCTGGAACGCGGCCGACGTCGCGGCGGTCCGCCGGATGACGGCCGACCTGAAGCAGCGGCTCCGCGTCGGCGAACGGCGCCTCCACGTGATCGGGTTCTCGAACGGCGGCTGGAACCTGGCGCCGCTCGCCTTCGACGAGGCGCTGCGCGTGCAGAGCGCGTGCTGGGTCGCGGCGGGCTTCCAGGGCGGCAGCGTCCCGCGGCACGCGAAGAAGGAGATGGGCGTGCTCGCCCTCGCCGGCAGCGACGACGCGAATCGCGACGCGGCCGAGAAGACGGTCGCACTGCTCGACGAGAAGGTGCAATCGGTCGAGTGCCGCCTCCAGCCGGGGCTCGGCCACGCCTGGCCCGAGAAGCTCGTGCCCTACCTCTCGTGGTGGCTCGAGGTGCAGGAGGGGCGCTACGTGCCCGGCAAGTGCGCGGCGTTCGAGTGGCAGGCGTCACCCCAGGCGGCGCTCGACGCGGCCGCTGCCGGACCGGCGAAGGCCGGCTCGTTCGTCTGGTGGTACTCCTCGTCCGGCGACCTGAAGAACGAGAAAGCGAAGGCGTTCCAGAACCAGGCGACGCGCCATCGGCTGGTCCAGCACTACGGCCAGCAGCTCGCCGCGGCGAAGGTCGATCGCGACGCCGACGCCGAGGGTTTCGCCAAGGCGGGCCTCAAGGCGACGCCCGCGGTCGTCGTCCATGACGCGGCGGGCAAGGTGAAGACCATCCTGCAGGACAAGATCGACCCGAAGGCGCTCGCCGCGGCGCTGCGCGCGGTCGCGCCCGACAAGTCACCGCCGAAGGAGTGAGCGCGCGCTCACTCCGGCGACGGCGTCGCGGCGGTGTGCGGCGCGGCCCCGAACAGCCGGGTGCACGCCTGCTGGAACGGCGCGAGCCGCTGCGCGAAGTGCGCCACGCCGTCGGCGCGCGGAACGATCGGCTCGCCCTCGAAGCGGATCCAGGGCGCGGCCACGGCGTCGGCGCCCACGTTCTCGCCGCGCGCGCGGCGCCAGCTCCAGAGCGCCTGAAGCGCCGCACCGAGCGCGGCCGACTCCGCCTCGGCCAGCGGCTGGACCGGCGCCGCGAGCGCATCGGCGAGGAGTTGCCGCCAGAGGCGGTTGCGCGCGCCGCCGCCGACCAGCCGGATCGAGTCGAGCGCGATCCCGAGTGCCCGCATCCGCGCGGCGCCCCAGGCGAGGTTCACCGCGACGCCTTCGAGCGCCGCACGGAAGAGGCGGCCGCGCTGCAGCGAACCGGGCCGCAGGCCGAGCAGCGCGCCGCTCGCGTGCGGCAGGTCGGGGACGCGCTCGCCGTTCAGGAACGGGAGGAAGGTCAGTCCGCCGCAACCCGGCTCGACCCGCTCCGCCTCGTCGGTCAGCGTCGCCAGGTCGCCGCCGAACGCGGCGCGCACCTCCTCCAGCACCCCGGTCGCGTTCATCACGCAGAGCAGCGGCAGCCACGCGCCGGTCGAATCGCAGAAGGGAGCGATGGCTCCGCCCGGATCGACGATCGCGCGCTCGCTGCGGGTGAAGAGCGTCGCCGAGGTGCCGAGGCTCAGCACGGCGACGCCGCTGCGGGTCGCGCCGCTGCCGATCGCGCTCATCATGTTGTCGCCGCCGCCGGCCGCGACCTGCGCGCCGACCGCCGATCGCGGCAGCCCGAGCCAGCTTGCCCCCTCGTCCGTGAGCGTGCCGGCCGCCGCTCCCGCCTCGACCAGCGGCGGCACCATCGCCGCGAGCCGCGGATCGACCGCGGCGAGCGCCGCGCGATCGAACTGGCGGGCGACCGGATCGAACAGCCCGGTTCCGGACGCGTCGCCCGCCTCCATCGTCGCGCGGCCCGTCAACCGGAAGTTGACCCAGTCGTGCGGCAGCAGGACCCGGCGCACGCGCGCGAAGCGGTCGGGTTCGTGGCGGGCGAGCCAGAGCAGCTTCGAGGCGGTGTATCCGGTCGGCAGCGGACGGCCGAGCCGCGTCGCGAGCTCGCGCGCCTCCGCCGCCGTCGACGTGTCGCACCAGAGCTTGGCCGGACGCACGACGGCGCCGCATTCGTCGAGCACCACGCAGCCGTGCTGCTGTCCCGAGACGCCGATCGCCGCGAGCAGGGCGGCGTCGACGCCCGGCAGCGCGAACAGCTCCGCCGCGAGTTCGCGCAGCGCGGTCGCCCAGGTGTCGGGATGCTGTTCCGCCGCGCCGGGCGGGAGCCCGGCGATCAGGCCGTACGAGCGCGCCGCGCGCGCGACGACGACGCCGCGCTCGCCGTCGATGACGATCCCCTTCGCGCCCTGCGTGCCGACGTCGAACCCGAGGAAGAGGCGGCGGATCGCCTGCGTCATCGCGTCAGCGCGCGCCGAGCAGATGCTCGATCATCAGCTGATCGAGCCGCTCGTAGCGCAACCCGCGTCGCGCCGTCGCGGCGGCGTCGAGGTCGAGGGCGCGCAGCCGTGCCGCATTCTGCTTGTTGTAGCGGCCGAGCAGCGGATCGAGCTCCCTGCTGGGCTGCTCGGCGATCAGCTCCTTGACCTCGCGGTCGGCGTCGAACGCGCGCGCGCGCGCCGCCAGGATCTTGTAGGTCCGCATGCAGCCGCGCGCGAACTCCCAGACGCCGCCGTCGTCCTCGGTGCGGTAGGCGTGGGCGTCGAAGTGGAGCGGGCCGTGGTACTTCGGGCCGCCCGCGGTGCCTTCGAGCAGCCGCACCAGCAGGAACGCCTGGCGCAGATCCTCCGAGCCGAAGCGCAGGTCCTGGTCGAAGCGGCCGATCCGCTGCGCGTTCAGGTCGATGTGGAAGAGCTTCCCCGCCTCCATCGCCTGCGCGACGGCGTGGACGAACGAGAGGCCGGCCATCGTCTCGTGCGCCACCTCGGGATTGACGCCGACCCGCTCCGGATGCGCCAGCGTCGAGATGAAGTGGAGCATGTGGCCGGTGGTCGGCAGATAGAGGTCGCCGCGCGGCTCGTTCGGCTTGGCCTCGAGCGCGAAGCGCAGCTCGAAGCCCTGATCGTGCGTCCACTCGCAGAGCCAGTCGAGCGCGTCGCGCATGCGGGCGATCGCCGTGCGCGGATCGCGGCACGCATCGGCCTCGCACCCCTCGCGTCCGCCCCAGAAGACGAAGATCCGCGCGCCGAGCTCGACGCCGAGCTCCATCGCCCGCATGGTCTTCTGCAGCGCGAAGGCGCGCACCGCCGGATCGTTCGCCGTGAACGCGCCGTCCTTGAAGATCGGGTGGGAGAAGAGGTTGGTCGTCGCCATCGGCACGACCAGCCCGTGGTCGGCGAGCGCCCGCTTGAACCCGGCGACGATGGCATCGCGCTGCGCGGCGCTCGATCCGGGCGGCACGAGGTCGTCGTCGTGGAGATTCACGCCGTGCGCACCGCACTCCGCGAGCTTCGCCACGATCTCGACCGGCGAGAGCCGCGCGCGCACCGGCTCGCCGAACGGGTCGCGCCCCGGGTTGCCGACCGTCCAGAGTCCGAAGGTGAAGCGATCGGCCGCAGTCGCGTCGAACGAGTCCATCGAGCCTCCTCCGTAATGACGCGCGGCAAGCTACTGCGAGCGCGGCGATCCCGGAATTCGGGCGCGCTGCCGCCGGCGCCGGCGCCGCTGCTAGCCGACCCGCAGCAACGGCACCCCCGCCGTCGCCAGCAGCGTCCCGAGCCACGCCCACCAGCGGTAGCGCTCGCCGAGGAGGGTGACGGCCATCGGCAGCAGGAAGAGCGGCGTGGTCGAGAGCAGGCAGAGCGCGATGCTGGCGTCGAGGCCGGCGTAGGCCTGCTGCTGCAGGAAGACGCCGAGGAAGGTGCCGATCAGCACGGCGAGCAGCTCGCGGCCGCGGCGCGGCGCCTCGCGCAGCGGCGCGAGGTCGGCGGCGGCGCGCCCGGCGAGCAGCGTCGCCAGCAGCAGCGCGACCGCGCCGCCGGTCATCCGCAGCGTCGAGCCGGGCAGCACGCCGACCGCGACGATCGCGTGGTGGGTGATCATCCCGGCGGCGGCGTTGCAGAGCGACGAGCCGATGCCGGCGAGGACGCCGCTCCGCCGCAGCCGGCGCGCAGCGGCGGCGGCCGGCATGGCCTCCGCCGTGGCCACCTTCGGCGCGGCACGGCCGAAGATCACCAGCAGCACGCCGCCGAGCACCAGCGCGATGCCGCCGAGGTCGCGCGCGCGCAGCGCCTCGCTGCCGAGCAGGAACCCGGACAGCGCCGACCAGATCGGCGACAGCTGGTTCAGCGCCACCGCCGGTTGCGCCCCGAGGCGCCGCATCGCGGTGAACAGGAGCACGTCGCCGAGCGCGAGGCCGATCACCCCCGAGCCGAGCAGCGCCAGCCCCTCGTGCGAGGCGATCGCGCGCGCCGCCGCGGCGCCATCGAGCAGGAGCGTCGCGCCCCAGAACAGCAGCGTCGCGATGCAGAGCCGGAAGAGGTTCATCGCGCGCGGCCCGGCGCGCACGATCGCCCCCTTCATCAGGGTGGTCGCCACCGCCCATGACGCCGCGGCCGCCAGCGCCGCGCCGCCGGCGCCCGCACCCCATCCGCCGCCGGGTTCGCTCACTTCCCGCCGCCTGCCGGTTCCGCCGTCGCGGCCGCTTCGTCGTCGATCCCGGCGCCGGCGTAGCCGAGCGCGCGCAGCAGATCGAGGTTGGCGCCGTCGAGCGCCCGCAGCGCGGCGTCGAAGTTGCGCTCGAACTCGGGGATCCGCCGCAGCAGTTCGGCGCGCCGCGCGCGCCAGTCCGGATCGTCGTGGGTCGGCACCGAGCGGATCGGCCGCCCGTCGAGCAGCGCGGGCGCCAGCAGATTGCGCAGCGGCCGGCCGGCGCCGTCATGGGCGTACGGCAACCCCGCCCGCACCAGCAGCGTCGGCAGCAGATCCTCGACGCTGCCGGCCTCCTTCAGTTGCGCGCGCGAAGCGCCGGCCGGCAGCGGCTGCTTGCGGAAGCCCGGCCCCGCGGCCATCAGCACGCCCGGCGGCGCATCCTGGTGGTTGCCCGAGTCGGCGCGGCCGACGCGATCGTCGGGGAACTGCTCCTTCACCGCGACCGCGTGGAAGCCGTGGTCGGAGACCAGCAGGAAATCGGCTTCGGGCGCGCGCTGACGCAGCTCGCCGATCGTCTCGTCGATGAACTGGTAGGCGGATCGGATCGTCGCGCCGAAGCGCTCGATGTCGGCGGCGGTCGGCGGATGGTCGTAGCGATCGGGCTCGAGGTAGCGCCAGAACATGTGCGAGGCGACGTCGACGCTGCCGAGGTAGAGCAGCAGCGCGTCGGGCAGCCCCGCCCCCGCCGCGGCGGCGGCGAGGACATCGGTCGCCGCCGCGCGGAACAGCAGGTCGGCGTAGTGGCTCTGCTGCAGCGCGCCGTAGAGCTGGTTCGGCAGGCGGCGCTCCTTCGGCGGCGGCGGCCCGAAGCGGAGCGTGACCGGATCGCGGCCGTCGGCGATCGCATCGGCCAGCGCGCGCGCGTGCGCGTCCATCATGGCGAGGCGCTCCTCCGGCCACACCTGATGCGGCAGGCCGGGCAGCACGCTGCCCTTCCAGATCACCGTGCCGTCCTCGATCCGCGCCTGCGCCCGCGTCGAGGTCTGCGCCACCATGCCGCCGCGGATCGGCTCGACCGGGAAGGTGCACCACCAGCCGATCACCTCGGTCGACAGGCCCGCCTCGTCGTGCAGGTTCCACAGCGCCTTGCTCTGGCGATGGAGACTGAGGAAGAGGTGCGGCTGGTCGTCGTGGCCGCGGTAGGAGAAGCCGAGGATGCCGTGCTCCTCCGGCTGGCGGCCGGTCGCCACCGTGGTCCAGATCAGCGGCGAGAGCGTCTGCTCCAGCGTGCGCAACGTGCCGACGAAACCGTCGCGCGCCAGCGCCGCGAAGTGCGGCAGCGAGCCGTCGGCGAGGTAGCGCAGCAGCAGGTCCCACTCGAGCCCGTCGGCCCCGAGCAGGATCAGCGGCCGGCTCCTGCCGGTGTCGGAACGCTCGCCGCGGACGACCGCGTTGCGCAGGTCCCGGTCGGCAGCCGCCGCGCCGCCCGCCGCCGACGGGCTTTCCTGCGCCGAACCGGATGGCTCGTGACTCGCCTGGTGGCGCGATTCGCCGGCGCACTTGAACAGCGTCCAGCACAGTCCGCCGATGCAACCGGCGAGCACCGACTTCCATGTGGCCGAGCTTCTGCGCGGTGTCGGTTTCCTTCGAATCGTCATCTCCTCGACATGGCGCCGGTTGCCGGCGCTCCACTGGCACGGTGGCACCGCTGCGTTGTATCCGCTCCGTCCAGCGGCCGCGCCCGCCGCGACCTGCGCGGTTCCGCGCTTGCCCTGCGCCGGGTCGTCCGTTGTGATGCCGCCTTCCGTGGCGCCCGCGGCGCGGATCGCATCGCGGGATCGAACCGTCCGAGGGAGGAGTGGCGCATGAGCCGGTCCGATCAGCCGCAGGACGCTTCCGGCGTCTCGCGGCGTGGCTTCCTCAAGGGAGTGGGCGCCGGAGCGCTGGCTGCCGGCGCAGTCGCCCCCGCGGCCGCCGCACTCGGTGCGAAGGCCGGGCCACAGGCCGCGGCGGCCGGGACGGTGTTCGGTCCCGCTCCAGTCGCGGTGGCCCTGAACGTCAACGGCAAGGTGCGCCAGCTGCGCCTCGAGCCGCGGGTGACGCTGCTCGATGCGCTGCGCAACCACCTCGACCTGACCGGCGCCAAGAAGGTGTGCGATCGCGCCACCTGCGGGGCGTGCACGGTCCTGCTGGACGGCAAGGCGGTCTACGCCTGCACCGTGCTGGCGGTCGAGGCGAACGGCCGTGCCATCGAGACGGTCGAGGGGCTCGCCGAGACCCACGGCGGCGCCGCGCCGATCCAGAAGTGTTTCGTCGCCAACGACGCCCAGCAATGCGGCTTCTGCACGCCGGGCTTCGTCATGGCGTGCGAGTCGTTCAAGCGCGCCAACCCCGGCGCCACGCGCGAGCAGGCGCTCGACGGGCTGGGCGGCAACCTCTGCCGCTGCGGCACCTATCACGGCGTCGCGCAGGCGGTCGTCGACGCGCTGGCCGGCAAGGGAGGCAACTGAGATGGCCGACCTCGCGTGGCCCGATCCGAAGGACTGCTCGCTGCTCGGCACGCGCGTGCCGCGCATCGACGGCCCCGACAAGTGCGCCGGACGGGCGAAGTACACCTACGACATCAACCGTCCGCGCATGCTCTGGGCGAAGTTCGTCACCTGCCCGTACGGGCGGGCGCGGGTCGCCTCCCTGGACGTGACGCCGGCGCAGCAGCTGCCCGGCGTGGTCGCCGTCGAGGTGATCGCCGGGGTCGGCAGCGAGCTCAAGACCTCGTTCCAGGAGGTCGCCTGCATCGCCGCGGAGAGCGAGGAGATCGCGCGCGAGGCAGTGCGCCGGGTCAAGGTGACCTTCGACCGTCTCGCCCACAACGTCGTCGATGACGACGTCGCCATGGCCGGCAACCAGGCGAAGCCGGGCCGCGAGCAGCTCACCGACGACTTCGCCGAGGCGATCGGCGGCGCGGCGGTGGTGAGCGAGACCGAGGTCGGCTGTTCGGTGCTCACCCACTGCTGCCTCGAGTCGCACGGCTCGGTGGTCGAGTTCGGCGAGGAGGACGGACAGCCGGTCGTGCGCGCCTGGTGCTCGTCGCAGGCGGTGTCGGGCGTGGGCGGCGAGTTCGCGCAGGCGGCCGGTGTGCCGGCGGCGCAGGTGCGCGTCAGTTGCCAGCACATGGGCGGCGGCTTCGGCTCCAAGTTCGGCGCCGACCTCTGGGGCGCGCTGGCGGCGCGGCTCGCCCGGCAGACCGGCCGGCCGGTCAAGGTGATGCTGGAGCGCGACATGGAGATCGCGCTGGCCGGTTCGCGCCTGTCGGCGTTCGGTCGCATGCGCGTCGGCGTCAAGGACGACGGCGAGATCGTCGCCTGGGAGTCGGACGCCTGGGGCACCGGCGGCGTCAACGGCGGCATGGGCGCGCCGGGCCTCCCCTACGTCTTCGGCAACATCCCGAACAAGAAGGTGAAGTCGACGCCGATCTTCACCAACACCGGCGCGCAGCGGGCGTGGCGCGCGCCGAACCACCCGCAGATGTGCCTGCTGACCATGGCGGCGCTGTCGGATGCCGCGGCCGAGCTCGGCATGGACGAGCTCGACTTCTTCCGGAAGAACCTCGGGCTCACTTCGCGCGCCGACGTCTACCGCGAGGAACTCGAGATCGCCGCCGAGATGATCGGCTGGAAGAAGAAGTGGATCCCGCGCGGCGACCAGGGCGACGTGGTGCGCCGCGGCGTCGGCCTCGCCCTGCACACCTGGGGCGGCGGGCCGCACAACAGCAACGTGCAGTGCACGCTCCACCCCGACGGCGCGGTCGAGCTCCGGTGCGGCACGCAGGACCTCGGCGTCGGCGCGCGCACCACCATCGGCATCGTCGCGGCCGAGACCTTCGGGCTGCCGCTCGCCAAGGTGACCGTGCTGATCGGCGAGAACCGCTACCCGCAATCGGACGGCTCGGGCGGCTCCACCACCGTCGGCGCCATCAGCACGGCGACGCGCCATGCCTGCGTGCAGGCGCTGGACAAGTTGTGCGCGGCGATCGCGCCGGAGATGAACGCGGCGCCGGAACAGCTGATCGCGAAGGACGGGCTGATCCGCGGCCGCGAGTCGGCGGCGGGAGGCGTGCCGTTCGCCGACGCCTGCCGGCGGCTCGGCGCGCAGCCGGTCGTGACCATGGGGCAGACGCAGCGCGGCAACGGCATGTCGAGTTCGCAGGTCGGCGGCGTGCAGATGGCCGACGTCGAGGTCGATTGCGAGACCGGCATCGTCACCGTGCGGCAGATGGTCGCGGTGCAGGACTGCGGCCGCATCATCGACCTGCTCACCACCGAGAGCCAGGTGCGCGGCGCGATGATCATGGGGGTCTGCGCGGCGCTCTACGAGGAGCGCATCCAGGATCCGGTCACCGGCGTCGTGCTGAACCCGGACCTCGAGTTCTACAAGCTCGCCGGCATCGCCGACGTCGGGCGGCTCGACGTCCACATGATGCAGACGCCCGAGCACGTCGCGCGCGGCGTGATCGGCATCGGCGAGCCGCCGGCGATCAGCCCGATGGCGGCGATCGCCAACGCCGTCGCCAACGCGATCGGCGCCCGCGTGAAGCGCTGCCCGATGACGCCCGACCGCGTCCTCGCCGCGCTGAAGACGTGAGAAGAGGAGACCCGCAATGAACGCATTCGAGTACGCGCGGCCGGCGACGGTCGAGGAGGCGATCGGGCTGCTCTCGGCGAAGGACGGCGAGGTGGCGCCGCTCGCCGGCGGCACCGACCTGCTCTCGCTGATGAAGGACTTCGTGGTCGAGCCGAAGCGGCTGGTCTCGCTGATGGGGATCGCGCCGCTGCAGGCGATCACGGTCGGCAAGGACGGGCTCCGGATCGGCGCGACGGTCACGCTCGACGCGTTGCTGCAGTCGGGCGCGCTGAACCAGTGGGCCGCCAAGTGGCCGGCGCTCTGGCACGCCACGGCGGGGATCCGCAGCCTGCAGCTGCGCGCCATGGGCACCGTCGGCGGCGAACTGCTGCAGCGGCCGCGCTGCTGGTACTTCCGGCGCGGTCACGGGCTCCTGGCGCAGGAGGCCGACGGCAGCTCGATGGTCGAGAAGGGCGACCACCGCTACCACGCGGTCTTCGGCAACGCGGGACCCGCGAAGTTCGTGCACGCATCGAGCCTGGCGCCGGCGCTGATCGCCTGCGGCGCCACCGCCGAGATCGCGTCGCCGAAGGGCAACCGGACCGTCCAGGTCGAGGAGCTCTACCGAACGCCGGCGACGGCGGGCGAGCGCGAGACCGCGCTCGCCGCCGACGAACTGCTGGTGGCGGTCACGTTGCCGCGACCGCGGCCGCGGAGCGCGACCTACGAGGTGCGCCCGCGCCAGGGACTCGACTGGCCGCTGGCGGCGGCGGCGGTTGCGTTCGAGCTGGACGGCGGCGGCAAGTGCGTGGCGGCGCGCGTCGCGCTCGGCCACGTGGCGCCGACGCCTTGGAGCGTGCCGGAAGCGGCGGCGCTGGTCGGCAAGGCGATCGACGCCGCCGCCATCGCCGGTCTGGCGGCGGCGGTCGCGAAGTCGGCGACTCCGCTCAAGGGCAACGCCTACAAGGTCGAGCTGGCGCAGGTCGCGCTGCGGCGCGCGTGCGCGGCGGCGCTGAAGGGAGCGTGAGATGAGCTTCGCCAACCTGCGTCCGGCTGCCGGCCACCGCCTCTGCCGCAATCTGCGCTGCAAGGAGATGTACTACACCTCGCAGGAGCAGATGGAACGGTGGCAGGCCGATCCGGTGCGCGCCCTCGAAGGGCGCAGCTTCTGGTGCCTGAAGACGTTCACGGCCCTCGGTCCCGAGAGCGAGCCGTGCGACGCCGCGAAGTGCAACCCGGAGCGCGGCTGCTACGAGGGGTGAGAGCAGCAGGCGCGGCGGGCGCACCGGCCGCAGCGACGGCCGGCGCCTGCCGATAGAGTTCGCGGTCGGTCACGAACGCCTCCGGCGACAGGCCAACCCGCGTGCCGGTCGGGCTGGATCGTCCCGACGATCAGGAAGCGACAGCGGAGCACGACAATGCGGACCGTGAGTGCGGTACTGGGCGCGCTGCTCTTGGCCGGTAGCGCGTTCGCCGGGTTCGGTGGCGACACGAGCCGTGGTGATGACGAGCGGCCGCGGCCGCAGCCGAGCGCACCGCTCGCCTCGATGCTCCGCGGCGACTACCTCGAGGCGCGCACCTGCGATGTCTGGGTCGGCGCCTGCTACGCCAACTCGGAGACCAGCGAGCAGGGCCGTCAGGCGACCCTGGTCTGGAAGTTCAGCGAGGGCGCCTGGAAGGGCGTCGAGCTGAAGGGGCTCGGCGTCGCGCTGGTGATCGTCGCCAAATCGACGCTGGGCGACCCCTACCACTCGGCGCTGCCGGTGCGGAACGTCCTGCTGGTCGACGCGCGCGCGAACGACGAGCAACTGCGCGCGCTGCGCGACTTCGTCGCGACCCAGGCGGGCGAGCTCGGCGGCAACGTGATCGAGGAGATCCCGACCTCGATCGCGCTCAAGGTCGACTGCTGCGACAAGGAGGGGTGCGCCAAGTTCGAGGCCGGCGAGATCGCGCAGATCGAGACGCGCTGCCTCAAGGAGACCGACGAAGTCTGCGGCCACGAGAAGACCTTCTATCCGCCGCTGGTCACGGCGCTGGCCGACAAGCACGCCGTCTTCACCGTCGAGCACAAGGTCAAGGGGACGCTGCTCGAGCTGGCGTGGATCGACCGCGATTCGCGCAGCGCCTTCCTCGGCAAGTTCGAGATCGAGACGGCGGTGCCGCCGCGGACGGTCGGTCACGACGAGGTCAGGGCGCGCTGAGACGCCCGGCGCGTCC
This sequence comes from Planctomycetota bacterium, assembly GCA_016872815.1. Taxonomy (GTDB): domain Bacteria; phylum Planctomycetota; class B15-G4; order B15-G4; family SIAN01; genus SIAN01. The sequence continues at coordinate 11,667 of VGYY01000005.1, read as the reverse complement.
GGCAGACGGTCGCAGCGGCCGCGACAGCGAAGAGGCGGGGTCATGCGAGCGAGCTTCTGCATCGCGCTGCTGTGGTGCGGCGGCGCTTCCAGCGACGGCGGCCAGGAGGCGGCGCCCGCGGTGGCGCCGGTGGCGGCTCCCGCGGCGAAAGTCTGGCGGGTCGAGCCGATCCGCGACGCGGCGGGCGGCTCGACCGTGCCGGATGCGGCGCGCGCGAAGGAGTCGTTCGCGGCGCTGCTCGCGGCGGACGGGATGCGCGTGGTGGCTCCCGACGGCAAGGTGCGGCTCGAGGTCTGGTGGCGCGCCGAGCTGCCGCTGCTGCCGCAGGCGGCGGACGGCAACTTCACGCTGGGGCGGATCGAGCCGGGGGCGTTCGTCGGCGTGGCCCGTGCCGTGACCGGGGCGCACGACTACCGCGACCAGGCGATCGACGCCGGCGTCTACGGCCTGCGCTACGTCCATCAGCCGAGCGACGGCAACCACCTCGGCACCTCGGACAGCCGCGACTTCCTCGTGCTGACCAGCCTCGCCGAGGAGCAGTCGCCGGAAGCGGTCACGACCAAGGAAGCGCTGCTGGCGCTGTCGGTGCCGGTGTCGCCGAGCGACCACGCGCTGGTGCTCTATGTGACCGCCGCGAGCGAGCCGGCGCCGCCGGACGGCCAGCCGCGGATCGCGCAGCGCGGGGAGCTCGCCGAGCAGGCGCTCGAAGTCGCCCTGCTCGGTCGCGCCGCCGGCGCCGCCCCCACCGACCCGCCCGAGCCGCTGCGCCTCGCCCTCGTCATCGACGGCCACACCGGCCACTGACCGCCGCCCCCATCTCCGCAATTCCGTCATTCCGTCGCAGCGACGATTCGACCGATCCGTGATCAGGTTCAGCGCGGCGCTGCTCGCCGAGGACGCAGTCCACGCCGTCCTCGTCCCGGATCGAACCCGCGGCGATCAGAGCGTGCGCGCGAGCATCCGGTGGAAGGCGTGGACGCCCTGCTCGGCGTGCGGGACGTACCGGCCGCCGCGGTACGCGCGCGCGGCGAGCCCCTTCATCACCTGCAGCACCGCGCGCTCGTCCTCGAGCTCCACCTGCACCAGCCCCGAACCGGCGCCGCGATCGTGCAACTCCGGCCGCTCGACGAAAGCGAGGAAGCGGACCCGCGTGCGCGCCGGCCCGAGCGGTTCGATCACGTTGAGCGAGAGGCCCCACGGATAGAGGTTCACCATGGTGGTCGGGAAGAGCCAGAAGTAGAGCGCGCCCACCGGCCCGCGCGCCGTGTCGAGATGCCCGGCCGGCAGCGGCAACGTCGGCTCGCCCGCGGCGGCGACGCCGACCTGCAGCGTGCCGTGGGCGAAGCTCGCGTAGCCGTACTGCTTCCAGTCGAGTCGCGCGTTCAGCCCCGGATGGATGAACGGGATGTGCAGCCCCTCGAGGTAGTTCTCGACGTACAGCGCGAAGTGGCCGTCGAACTCGAAGGTCTGGTCGAGCGTCGCGTCATGCCGCCAGCGCGCCGGCAGGAACGGCGCCGCCCGCTCCTCCACCGGCGCGATCACCTCGCGCCACGGCGCCTCGGGCGCGAGCGACCCGAACAGGAGCCCGCGCCACTCGGCGAGCGCGTAGCGCGCGAGCGCGTCTTCGGCTCCCGGGAAACCGGCCACTCCCTCGAACCCCGGCGCACCGGTGCACCGCCCGTCGAGCGCGAAGCCGCGCCCGTGGTAGCTGCAGCGCAGCGCGCGCCCGCACCCCGCCTGCTCGACCACGAGGTGGGCGCGATGGGTGCATGCGTTGGCGAGCAGCCGCAGCTCGCCGTCGCCGCCGCGCACGACCACCACCGGTTCGTCGAGCGCGCCCGGCAGCAGCACGAGCGGCCGCGCGGCGCCGACCGCCTCGAGCCCGTCGGCCACGCCGAGGCAGTGCCAGCCGCGCGCCAGCGGCCCGTCGCACAGCGCCTTCCACCAGGCCGGATCGCGGTAGAGCGCCGCCGGCGGCATCCGCGCCCGCGTGATGTCGGGATCGATGGCGAGTTCGGGCTTCGGGGCGCTCATCGGCGGCTCCGCTTCGGCGCCGGCGCCGCTCCCGGCGCGCGCTCGTAGCCGAACCACTCCATCCAGTCATCGACCTCGCGCCGCGACAGCGCGCGCCCGCCCGCGGCCGCGCCGCTCGCCGCCTTCCGGCCGCCGCCCTTCGCGCCGTCGCCGGCCGCGCCGGCCGGCAGGAGCTTCTTCGCGAACGCCGCCACCGTCAGCGTCTCCACCCCGAGCCCCGGCGCGCGGTCGCGCAGGTCGCGATCGTCGCTGACCAGCACCGCGCCGCGCAGGTCGCGCTCCTTGCGCAGCCGCTCGAGCAGCAGCTGGTCGGCGTTCTGCCCGCCCCGCGCGAACGCGACTTCGATCCGGCGCGGCACGCTCGGCTCGGCACCGACCACGCGCTCCTTCGAGTCGAAGGCGACGAAGGCCGCCATCCCGCTTGCCGCGATCCGCGCCAGCAGCTCCGCGCGCCGCTCGTGCAGGCTCGCGCCCGCGCCGATCGGCGCACGGTGGATCACGTTGTAGCCGTCGACCCAGTAACGCATCGGACGGTAGCCTATCCTCGGCGCCATGATCCGTCCGCTCGACCTCGTGCTGCTCACCGACGACGCCCATGAGGCCCCCGCCGTGTCGGCGGCCGCTCCCGCCACCGGCGCCGGCTCCGCCGCCTGGCACCGGCAGCTGCTGCGCGAGGACCACCTGCTGCTCGACGCCTGCCGGAGAGCCGGCCTCGCCACCGAGCGCGTCGCCTGGTCGAACCCGCGCTTCGACTGGCGCTGCACGCGCGCCGCCTGCTTCCGCTCGACCTGGGACTACTTCCACCGGTTCGGCGAGTTCGCCGCCTGGCTCGAGCGCGCCGCCGCCGCCACCCGCCTGCTGAACGACGTCGCGATCGTGCGCTGGAACCTCGACAAGCGCTACCTGCTCGACCTCGAACGCGCCGGCGTGGCGATCGTGCCGACCGCGATCGTGCCGGCGGGTGGGGCGCTCGACCTCGAGCGGAAGCTGGCGGCGGCGGACGGCGGCCGCCACCCGCGCCCCGAGCTGATCGTGAAGCCCGCGGTCTCGGGCGCCGCCCGCGAGACCCACCGGATCGACGGCGCGAACGCCGCCGCCGTCGCGCCGCGCCTCGCCGCCCTGCTGCAGCGCGAAGCCCTGCTGGTCCAGCCGTTCCGGCCCGAAGTGCTCTCGGCAGGAGAGGTGTCGCTGATCGTGATCGCCGGCCGCTTCTCCCACGCCGTGGCGAAGCGGCCGAAACCCGGCGACTTCCGCGTCCAGGACGACCACGGCGGCACCGTCACCGCGCACGCCGCAGACGCGGCCGAGATCGACTTCGCGCTGCGCGCCGTCGCCGCCGCCCCGGCCCCGCCGCTCTACGCCCGCGTCGACGTGATCGAGCATGCGGGGCGTCTCGAGCTGATGGAGCTCGAGCTGATCGAGCCGGAGCTCTTCTTCCGCTTCCGCCCCGAAGCGGCGGATGAACTGGCGCTGGCGATCGCGACCCGACTCCGCGCCTGAGCGCGGCAGCTGCTCCCGCCGACGCCTCCGCGCTGGCTGGCCGCCGCGGGTCGCGCGCCGCCTACTCCCGCGCCACCGCGCCGGCCGCCGGCCAGTCGCTGTCGCCGAGGCGGCGCAGCGTCATCTCGTTGAAGATCTGCGGCTCGCGGCCCGGGACGAGGCGGTGGCCGACCTCATGCCACGAGTCGCCTTCGATCGTGGCGGTGTAGCGGATCGTCATCGGGCCGGCCGGCATCTCTCAGGTGAAGCCGGTGGCGGTGCGGGTGACCGGGAACTCGCCGGTGCGGCCCTGGGTCCACGAGCGCATCCGCAGCGCCTTCTGGTCGGGATCGAAGTAGAGGACGCCGAGCGCATTGAAGCTCACCGAGCCGTCCGCCTCGTGGCCGCGTCCCGCGATGACGCGCACCGTGCCGTCGAGGAACGGGCCGACCCGCTCGGTCTGCGTCAGCACGTGCTTCGATCCTTCGGGCAGCAGCGTCCACGCCTCGCCGCGCCACTCGCCGTCCATGGCGGCGAACGCCATCGCCAGCAGGGATCGGATCATCGGCCGCTTTCCGTGCGCACGAACTCGCGGAACCAGTTTTCCTTCAGGAACCCCTCGCGCCGCACCGGCGCGAAGCCGGCGGCGGTGATCTCGGCCACGGCCGTCGCCTCGTCGGCGCGCACGTGGCCCATGACGAAGTCGCTCGACTGCCCCTTGATCTTGTGGAAGTCGATCACGACCAGGCGACCGCCCGGCACCAGCGCGGCATGGATCGACGCGAGCGTCGCCGCGGGCTGCTCGAAGTGGTGGTAGGTGTCGCAGATGAAGACGACGTCGACGCTGCCTGACGGCAGGTTCGTCGTCGCCTGGTCGCAGAGCAGCGTCGTCACGTTCGGCAGGCTGTCGAGCAGCGTGCGCTGGCGGACGTGCTCGAGGAAGAGCGGCGCGATGTCGACCGCGATCACCTTGCCGTGCGCCCCGACCGCCAGCGAGAAGTACGGCGCGAACAGCCCGGTACCGGCGCCGACGTCGGCCACCCGATCGCCCGGACGCAACCGGACTGCGTCGGCGATCGCGACCCGGTCGGTGAAGATCTCGCGGCTCTCGCGCTCGAAACGCGCGACGAACTTCGCGACCTCTTTCGCCTCGAGGAACGGCTGGTTGATCGCCGCTACGTCGACGATCGGCAGGCCGTCGGGGCCGAACTTCGGCGCTGCAACTGGCGCGGTCGCCGGCGCAGCGGCCGCCTGAGCCTGCGCCCGCGGCGCGACTGCCGCCGCCGGTCCGGCCGTGCCGTCGGCAGCGCCGACGGAACGGCAACCGACGAGCGCCGCCGCGACGAGGCTCGCCGCCAGCCACTGCGCGCGCCCGACTCGCATGCTCTGCTCCTTCCCGACCCCGCGCGAGCTCGCTCAGCCCGTCGTCGCCATGCGCGCCGCGGCGAATGCCCGCTTCACGAAGACCGGCACCATCGCGCGGCGCCAGCCGGTGTCGCCGTCGATGTTGGTGAGCGGGATCGTCACCTTGCGCGCCTGCTCGCCGAGGCGGGCGATCAGCGCCGGGTCGTCGGCGCGGCCGCCGCGGGCGAGGTCGGCGATGCCGGCGATGACGCGCGGCACGGCGGCGATGGCGCTCACCACGAGCGTGGCGTCGTCGATCGCGCCGACGCGGTCGGTGGTCCATGCCACCGCGATCGAGAGCTTGGGGAAGTCGATCGAGTTGCGCGCGCGCAGCTTGGCGTAGCCCGACCAGCTCGCGCCGCTGGAGCGGCGCGGCGCGGGCACGCGGATCTGCGTCAAGAGCTCATCGGGCTCGAGGCGCTGGTTCATCGCGCCGTCGGGCTTGTAGAAGTCGCGGATCGCCACCGCGCGCACGCCGCGCGCGCTGCGGATCACCAGCGTCGCACCGAGCGCGCACAACAGCGTCGCCGTGTCGTTGCTGGCGGCGGCCACGCAGCTCTTGCCGCCCTGCACCACGTGGCAGACGGTGCCGTCCTTCTTCAGGCAGTAGCCGAGGCTCTTGCGCCAGAAGTGGCTCTGGTTGATCCAGACGCAGCGGGTATCGAGGCAGACGTTGCCGCCGAGCGTCCCCATCGTCCGCTGCGTCGGGCCGGCGACGGATCGCGCCGCCTGCGCCAGGCCGGGCGCGCGCGCCAGCACCAGCGGATGGCTCTCGACCTCCGCGAGCGTGGTCATCGCGCCGATCACCAGCTCGCCGTCGGAGCCGTTCGCGGCGGCACCGCCGCCCTCGAGCGCGATCCCGCGCAGTTCGGCCACGGCGGAGAGGCCGATCACCACCTCCGGCTCGTAGAGGCCGTGCTTCAGGTTCGGCATCACGTCGGTGCCGCCGGCGATCAGTCTGGCCGCGCGGCCGTGCTTCGCCAGCAGCGCGACCGCCTCATCGACGCTGCCTGGTCTCGCGAACGCGAACGGTTCGAGCCGCAACATCAGTGCGCCCTCCCGTTCGCCGTGCCGTTCGCACCGCCACCCGCCGCTCGCGCCGCATCGCGCGCCTGCAACGCCGCCACCACCTTCGCCGGCGTGAACGGCAACTTGGTCAGCCAGATGCCGCACGCATCGTGGATCGCGTTGGCGATCGCCGGGATCGTCGGATGGAGCGGCCCCTCGCCTGCCTCCTTGGCGCCGTACGGCCCCTCCGGGTCGAGCGACTCGACGTAGGAGGCGTGGAACTCGGGGCAGTCGACCGAGGTGGGGATCGTGTAGTCGAGCAGGTTCGGCCGCGCGTGGAGCCCGTAGCGGTTCACGTCGTGGTGCTCGAGGAAGACCTCGCCGAAGCCCATGTAGGCGCTGCCCTCGATCTGCCCCTCCACCAGCACCGGTGCCAGCGCGCGGCCGCAGTCGTGCGCGGTCCAGACGTGCGGCACCGTGACGATGCCGGTCTCCTCGTCGACCTCGACTTCGGCGACGCACGCCGTGAACGAGTAGGCGGGGCTCGCCCCGATGGTGCCGCCGCGGTAATCGCCGCCGAGGTTCGGCGTGTTGTAGGAGCCGGTCGAACCGAGCGTCTCGAGCACCGCCTCGGTGATCTGGAACGCCTTGGCGCTGGTGATCGCCTTGCCGCGATCGTCCTTGTCGAAGGCGAAGCCGCCGGCCAGCACGACCCGTTCCGGTTCGATCCCCCACTCCTGCGCGACGGCCGCCTGCACCTGCTTGCGCAGCTTGCGCGCGGCGTGGACCGCCGCGTTGCCGACCATGAAGGTGATGCGCGAGCTGTAGGCGCCGAGGTCGACCGGGCAGAGGTCGCTGTCGGCGGCGACCACCCGCACGTCCTCGACGCGCATGCCCAGTTCCTCGGCCACGATGTAGGCGGCGACCGAGTTCGAGCCCTGGCCGATGTCGCTGGCGCCGCTGAAGACGGTCACGAGGCCGCTGCGGTCGACCTTGATCTGGATCCCCGCCTGCGGCATGTCGTTCGGGTAGATGCAGTAGTTGGTGCCGCTGATGTACATCGAGCCGGCGACGCCGAGTCCGCGGCCGCGGCCGAGCTTCCCGCGCCGCTCCTTCCAGCCGCTCGCCTTCTCGACGACGTCGAGGCACTGATCGAAGCCGTTGCTGGTCACACGCTGGCCGTTCACCGTCGTGGTGTAGGCGCCCTGGAAGTTGCGCCGGCGCACCTCGATCGGGTCGAGCCCCGCCTTCTCCGCCAGCCGGTCGAGCTGCACTTCGAGCGCGAAGCGCGGCTGCACGCTGCCGTGGCCGCGCTTGGGGCCGCAGGGGGGCTTGTTGGTGAAGACGCGCGTCGAGTGGAAGCGGTAGTTCGGGATCTGGTGCGGGCCGGTGAGGAGCTGACCCGAGTAGTAGGTCGTGACCAGGCCGAAGCTCGAGTAGGCGCCGCCGTCGATCAGGATCTTGCTGTCGACGGCGGTGATCCTGCCGTCCTTGGAGAGGCCGGTCTTGAAGCGCATCGCCATCGGGTGGCGGCCGCGGTGGGCGTAGAACTCCTCCTCGCGCGTGTAGAGGAACTTGACCGGCCGGCGCGTCTTCATCGCCAGCTTCGCCGCGCAGAACTCGAGGCTGAAAGGGTCGCTCTTGCCGCCGAACGCGCCGCCGAGGCAGGGCTGGATCACGCGGATCTGCGGCGCCGGGAGGTCGAGGACCTTCGCCAGCTCGCGGTGGACGTAGTGCGGGATCTGCGTCGCCGACCAGAGCGTCAGCACTCCGTCCGAACCGTAACGCGCCAGTGCGACGTGGGTCTCGATCGGCGCGTGCGCCGTGCCGTGGAAGAAGTAGTCGTCCTCGACCACGAAGTCGGACTTGGCGAGCGCCCCGTCGGGATCGCCGAACTCGAGCAGGACCTCCTTGGTGATGTTCCCGTGCTTGTTCCCCTCGTGGACCAGCACGTCCTTGCGCGCGAGCGCCTCGGCCGGATCGAACAGCGCCGGCAGTTGCTCGTAGTCGACCTCGATCAGGTCGAGCGCGCGGGTCGCCGTCTCCTCGTCGACGGCGGCGACCGCAGCGACCGGGTCGCCGATGAAGCGCACCTTGTCGATGCAGAGCGCCGTCTCGTCGGGCGTCCACGGGATGACGCCGAAGCGGGCCGGCATCTCGGCGCCGGTCACGACGCCGAAGACCCCCGCGAGCGCCTCGGCCTTGGTGGTGTCGATCCGCTTGATCCGCGCGTGCGGATGGGGGCTGCGCAGCGTCTTGCCGTGGAGCATCCCCGGCAGCGCGAGGTCGTCGGTGTAGAGCGCCTCGCCGGTCGCCTTGCCGGCGCCGTCGACCTTCCGCAGCCGCTTGCCGATGACCTCGAACTGCTCGCCGGGCGGCTGCGGCCCGAAGGTGCGATTCGGCGACCGCGCGTGCTGCAGCGGATCGGCGCGGTCGGCGGGCGGCTTGCCGGAACCGTGGGAGCTGCTCATCGCGCGGCTCCGCTCGCGGGGGCGGGTGTGGCATCGCCGCTCGGGAGCAGGCTCGCGGGGCCGCCGACGTGGGCCGCCTTGCCGGCGCGGACCGCCTGCTCGACCGCCTCGAAGATCTTGGTGTAGCCGGTGCAGCGGCAGAGGTTCGAGGCGAGCGCCTCCTTGATCTCGGCGCGCGTCGCGTCCGGCTTGCGGTCGAGGCAGGCGCGCGCCGCGACGATCATCCCCGGCTGGCAGAAGCCGCACTGGAGCGCCCCCGCTTCGTCGAAGGTGCGCTGCAGCACGTCGAGGCCGGCCGGCGTGACCAGCCCCTCGATCGTCGTCACGCGATGGCCGACCGCGTCGGCGGCAAGCGTGATGCAGGCGAGGCGCGCCTTGCCATCGAACAGCACCGTGCACGCCCCGCAGTCGCCCTTGTCGCACCCCTGTTTGCTGCCGGTCAGCGCCAGCCGGTAGCGCAGCACCTCGAGCAGCGTCCAATGGGCCGGTGCCGCCACGTCGACGGTGCTGCCGTTCACGTCGAGGCGCAGGAGATGGGTCACGGCGGTCATGCGGGGAGCGATGCCTGCGGCGATGGCGTCGCGGCCGGGCCGGCGGCGCGAGGGGGGCGGATGTTAGCCGCTGCTCCCCGGCCGCTAAGGTCGTCCGCGACCCTTGGCAGGGCCGCGCCGCAGCGTCGCCGTCGCGATCGGCGCAAGCCCCGGAGAACTCCGACGTGAGGTCGAGCACGTTTCCCGTCGTGCGATCCGCCGCCTTCGCCGCTGCCGTCGCGGTCGGCGGGTCCGCCACCGCCCGGCAGTCCCCGCCGGTGCAGCCACCGCCGGCCGCCGACGCGCCTGCCGGCTCGCCATGGCGCTTCACCGACGTCGTCGCCGGCTCCGGACTCGACGGCTTCCGCCACACCTTCGGCGACGACCAGTTCTCGAAGATCCTCGAGGACACCGGCTCGGGCGTGGCGCTGCTCGACTTCGACCGGGACGGCAGGCTCGACGTCTTCCTGATCAACGGCACCTTCGTGCCGGGACTCACCGATCCAGCCTGGAAGGAACGGAGCTCCGGCGCACGGAGTCGCCTCTACCGGAACCTCGGCGGGATGAAGTTCGCCGACGTGACCGACGCGGCCGGCATCGGCGGCGGCACCTACGGGATGGGCGCGGCGGCCGCTGACTACGACGGCGACGGCGATGACGACCTGTTCCTGCTGAACCGCGGACCGAACGTCCTGCTGCGCAACGACGTGGCGACCGACGGGACGCGCCGCTTCGCCGACGTGACGGCGGCGGCCGGCGTGGCGGGCCCGGCGCTGCTGAACGGCCAGCCGAAGTGGAGCGTCAACGCCGTCTTCTTCGACGCCGACGGCGACCTCGACCTCGACCTCTACGTGACCAACTACCTCGCCTTCGACCCCGCCTTCAAGGACCCGCACCTGCCGAAGGAGTACCCCTACGAAGGGCCCGAGTCCTATCCCGGCCAGCAGTCGCTGCTCTACCGCAACGATGGCGACGGGAAGTTCACCGACATCACCGCGGCGGCCGGACTCGCGTTCCCCGACGGCCGCTCGATGGGCGCGGTGGCGTGCGACTTCGATGGCGACGGCGACCTCGACCTGTTCGAGGCGATCGACTCGAAGCCCGACGTGTCGTGGCGGAACGACGGAACGGGTCGCTTCGCCGAGATCGGCGGCGCCGCCGGCGTCGCCTGCGACGGCAACGGCGCACCGATGCCGTCGATGCACGGCACGGTCGGCGACGTCGACGGCGACGGCCGCTTCGATCTCTTCGTCCCGGCGCTCTTCACCTCGGCGCTGTTCCGCAACCTCGGCAACGACGCCGCTCCCGGCGCGCCGGGGGATCCCCATTTCGAGGAGTGCGCGGGCAAGGCGGGCGTCCTGCCGCCGCTGGTCGGCAAGGGAGCCTGGGGCTCCGGCATGCACGACTTCGACCAGGACGGGGATCTCGACCTGCTGGTGGTCATGGGCGGCGCCTTCGACCTCAGGGCGGCCGATCCCGACCGGCTGTTCCGCAACGACGGCGGCTTCCGGTTCAGCGACATCTCGGCGACGCTCGGTCCCGACTTCCAGGTCGGGCGGGTCAGTCGCGGCGCCGCCTTCGGCGACCTCGACGACGACGGCGACGTCGACTACGTCGTGAACGTGAAGGACGTCGGCGCGCCGCCGCGCCTGCTCCGCAACGATCTGCCGCGCGCCGCCGGCGGCCCCGCGCCGCTGACGGTCCGCCTCGTCGGCAGAGCGCCGGCCACCGACGCGATCGGCGCCGTCGCCACCCTGCGCGATGGCGGCGGCGCGCAGGTCCGCATGGTGAATCGCTCCAACTCCTACCTCTCGTCCTGCGACCCCCGGCTGCACTTCGTGCTGCGCGGTCCGGCCGAGAAGGCGCAGTTCGAGGTGCGCTGGCGTTCCGGCCGCACGACGACGCACGCCGTCCCCGGCAGCGCCGCCGGACGCTCGCTGGTGATCCGCGAGGAGGACGCGAAATGACCGCCGCCGCGGAGCCGTCCCCCGAACTCTCGATCCGCGCCGGCCGCCTGGACGACCTCGCGCGCATCGTCGACTTCAACCATCGCCTGGCCCAGGAGAGCGAGGGCAAGGCGCTCGACCACGCGACGCTGACCGCCGGCGTCGACGCGCTGCTGCGGGATCCGCGGCTCGGCCGCTACTTCGTCGCGGTGGCGGGCGATCCGGCGCATGGCCCGGTCGTGGGCCAGCTGATGGTCACCAGCGAATGGAGCGATTGGCGCAACGGCCTGTTCTGGTGGCTGCAGAGCGTCTACGTCGATGCCGCGTGGCGGGGCAAGGGCGTGTTCCAGCTGCTGCTGCATCGGGTGATCGCCCATGGCCGCGACGCCGGCGCGATCGGCCTGCGGCTCTACGTCGAGAGCCACAACACCCGCGCGCAGGCGACCTACCGGAAGAACGGCTTCGTCGACGCCGGTTACCAGGTGCTCGAGCGCCTGCCCCTCTGATCCCGGCGCGGCCGCCTGCGACCGCGCCTCCTCGGTCGATCACAGCCGCTCCCCCCGCCGCGTCGATAGCCTCCCCGCCCCGGGTGTTCCCCGGGGGAACGACCTCCCCACGCGAGCCCGTCATCTCCGCACCGACCGACGCTCCCGCGTCCCCCGCGCCGCCGCCCCCGTCGTCTGCCGGGCCGGCGGCTCCGCTGCGCCTCGACCTCGCGGCCACGCGCAGCGCGGCGTGGGAGGCGGCACGCGCGACCGCGCCGCCGCTGCCACACCTCGGCGACGGCTGGCTCGC
>VGYY01000004.1 GCA_016872815.1 Planctomycetota bacterium | reverse complement strand
CCGCCCCCGCCGGGTTGAGCGCGGCGCGCAACTGCTCGTTCAGCTCGTGGACGCCGAGCGGGCCGCGGTTCATCGGGGTCAGCACCTGCACGCCGCGGCGCGGATCGCCGCCGAGCTTCCGCGGCAGCCGCTCCGCCGCCAGCTCGACCACGCTGCGCTGCGCGGCGCCCGGGTCGTCGCGCTGGACGAAGAAGGCGCCGTCGTCGCCGCCTTGCTGCCACTCGGGCAGTTCGCCGCGCAGCACCGCGTGGGCGGCGCGGACGATCGAGGAGCCCTCGCGCTGGCGCAGGATGCGGGTGAGACGTGCCACCGGCAGGCAGTCCGACTCGACCAGCGAGCGCAGCACGTCGCCCGGCCCGACGCTCGGCAGCTGGTCGGCGTCGCCGACGATCAGCAGGCGCGCCGCCGCCGGCAGCGCGCGCAGCAGGTCGCGCATCAGCACGAGGTCGATCATCGACGCCTCGTCCACCACCAGCGCGTCGACCTCGAGCGGCGCGTCGCGGTTGCGGTCGAACCGGCGGCGATGCGGGTTCCACTGCAGCAGGCGGTGGAGCGTCTGCGCCGGCCGGCCGCACGACTCGGCGAGGCGGCGCGCGGCGCGCCCGGTCGGCGCCGCCAGCGCCACGCGCAGCCCCTTCCGCTCCAGCACCGCCACCAGCGCATTCACGATCGTCGTCTTGCCGACGCCCGGCCCGCCGGTCAGCACGCCGGTGCGCTGGTTGAACAGCAGCGACAGCGCGGCCGCCTGGTCGGGCGTCAGCTCGAGCGACAATTTCGGCTGCGCCCACGCGAGCGCGCGCACTGCGTCGACGCTCCGGGCCGGCGCCACCGCGCCGATCCGGCGCGCGACCCGCGTCGCCACCTCGATCTCGGCCGCCCGCAGACGCGGCAGGAAGATCAGCGCGTCGTCGCGCGCCAGCGCGGCCGCCGGCTCGATCCCGGCCGGCGCTTCGCTGCCCGGATCGCCCGCCAGCGTGCCGCGCAGGAGCAACTCGCCGAGCTGGTCCTCGATCGGCCCGGTCGGCAGCGACAGGTGTTGCTGCGCCAGCGCCACCAGTTGCGCGCGCGGCGCGGCGACGTGACCGGCGTCGGTCACCTCGTGCAGCGCGTGGACCAGCCCCGCCTCGATCCGCGCCGGCGCGTCGTTCGCCACCTGCAACCGCTGGGCGATCTCGTCGGCGCGCTTGAAGCCGATGCCGTCCACCAGCTGCGCCAGCTGCCAGGGGTTCTCGCGCAGCCGCTGCGCCGCCTGCAGCCCCAGCGCCTGGCGCACCCGCTCGGCCATCGCGCCGCCGAGCCCGAGTCCGGCGAGGAACGCCTTCTCCGCGTTCTGTTCGCGGCTCCGCTGCCACGCCTCGGTGATGACGCCGATCCGCTTCGCCCCGAGTCCGGCCACCTCCTTCAGTCGCTCGGGCGCCGCATCGAGCACCTGCAGCGTCTCGAGCCCGAACTTCGCCACGATCCGCGCGGCCAGCACCGGTCCGATCCCGGCCACCGACCCGCCCGACAGGAAGCGGACCATCCCGTCCGGCGTGCCCGGCGGTACCCAGCGAACGGTCGCGATCTTCAGCTGCCGGCCGAAGCGCGGGTGGTCGAACGGCAAGCCGGTCAGCTTCACCGTGTCGCCGATCGCGCAGCCTTGCAGTTCGCCGGCGACCACGTGGCGCGACCCGTCGCGCCCCACGAGTTCGGCGACGACATAGTCGCTGTCGGGGCTCTCGAACAGCGCCCGTTCGAGCAACCCTTCGACTTCGATCGCGCGCTCCGGAGATGGTTCGCCGCGCTCGCCCGCCATGGATGCCGCTGAAGCGCAGGACTCCCGCAAGCCCCCGCGCCCCTTCTCCTCGTGATGCCCCGCCGCGAAGCGCCCGTGCGATTCACCGGCGCCCCAACCCGGCCGCACGGTTTACCGCGAGCCGCAGCGGGGCCGATCCGCCGCCCCTCAGTCCGGAACCCCGGTCAGCACCCATCCCGCCCAATCGCGCTCGCGGTAGCGCGGCCGACCGTCCTCATCCTTGGCGCTGCGCAGTTTCTCCTTCGCTTCCCACGGCGCCTGCGCCTGCGGCGCGAGCATCGGGGTCCCCTTCGCGGGCGATCGTACGAGTCGCTGCCACGCGGATCGCCGCGCGATTGATTCTGGCCGCGCCGACGCCGATCGTCATGCGGCATGGACACTTCGAGCCTGCCGTTCCTGCTCGCGCTCGCCTTGCAATCGCCGCCGGCGACCGATCCGCCGAGCGTCGCGGCGCCGACCCTCCTCGAGCGGCGCGGCGCCGTCTTCCGATTGCGCTACCACGGCGTCGAGGAGACGCCGGCGGCGGTCGCACAGGCGGAGGCGGCGCTGAAGCTGGTCGAGCGCACCTGGCCGATCGCGACGCGGCTGCTCGGCGCCGACCCGAAACCGCCGGCGGCGCCGCTGACCGTCAACCTCCATCGCACCATCGCCGGCTACGAGGCGGCCGAGCAGGCGCTCACCGGCGGCAAGTTCCGCCGCAACCTGGCGATGACCGCGCACGCCGACGGGAGCGCCCACGTCGCGCTGCAGCCGCCGTGCAGCGACGAGACGCTGCGCGCGGTCGGGTTGCCCGGGCTGACGCTCGCCCTGCTGGCGTGGGAGGCGACGCACGTCGTCCGCATGCACCACTGCGCGAACCACCTCGGCCATCCGATGTGGCTGGTCGACGGGCTGGCGAGCAGCGTCGCGCGCGAGGCGATGGGCGCCGAGCTGACGCTCCCCGGCTTCGCGATCCCGCAGTTCGCCAAGCACCAGCAGCGCTCGCTCGATCTGGCGACGGCGCGGAAGCTGCCGCCGCTGGCGGAGGTGCTGGGTGATCGCATCGACGAGCTCGACCTGCCGGAGCGCTACGCCGTGCGCGCCACGGCGTTCGCCTTCCTCGCCAGCGACGCCCGCGCCACCAGGCTCGGGGCGCTGCTGAAGCAGGCGCGCCAGCTCGGCGACGGCGACGGCCTCGCCGCGGAGATCGGGCGACTGGCGCTGAAGTCGTTCGGCGACCAGGGGAAGGCGTTCGAGCGCCACGTCGCCGCGCTGCAGCCGGAGTGGGACGAGGACTCCCGTTCGCTGCTGCCGCGCGGCAAGGAGTGGGTGCAGGTCGCGTTCCCCGGGACCAACGCCGTCGCGTGGCGGCGCGAGCCGATCAAGGGCGGGATCGCGGCGAGCGGCGCCGTGCGGATCCTGCCGGCCGATGGACGACAGCTGAACTTCCTGTTCGGGCGCTCGGGCGGCGACTTCTTCTCGCTGGCGCTGGTGGCCGACGTCGGCTGGACGCTGTTCGACCATCACGCAGAGGACGACCGCTGGGAGCGCTTCGCGAGCGAGCACGTCCCGGCGCTGCGGCTCGGCTATCAGTCGACCTTCGCGCTCACGGCAACCGGCAGCACGCTCGAACTGCGGCTCGACGACCAGAAGTGGGCGGTGGCGCTGCCACGGCCGTTTCCAGCCGAGTCGCAATGGGGGCTCGGCGCGCAGGCGGCGACCCAGGGGGAGCGGGCGACCGGCAGCGCCGGCATCTGGTCGGCACTCGACGTGAAGGCGGCGAAGGGGCGGTGATGGCGGCGCGGGTGAAGGAGCTGCTGGCGAAGTGGTTCGCCGCCCCGCCGGGCGAGCGCGCGGCGATCGCCCGGCAGCTTGGCGCCGCCGCGCGGATCGATCTCTGATGGACCCGCATCGCACTCGCGCCCCGTCCGACCAGCGCACCCGCGTCGCGAACGCGCTGGCGGAGCTCGAGCGCGTCGCGCGCGAGCTGCTGGCGGCACAGCAGTCGATCGCCCCCGAAGCCAGGGTCGACGCGGTCGAGCTGCCGGTGCTCCTGTCGTTCCACGGCGTCGACTCGCGGCTGGCCGGCGAGTTTCGTGCGGCCGAGGCCGACAAGCTGGTCGCACTGCTGCGCGGCCGCGTCCGCGACGCGCTGCTGAACGCGGTCGCGTTCGAGCGCGGCCACGTCTTCTGCCTCCGCTGCGAGAGCTCGCGCTGCGGCCACTCGCTGCCGCCGACGGCGAAGCACGTCTTCGCCGGCTACGAGGAGACCGGACGCCCCGACTGGGTCGAGCTCGACCAGCTGCTGCTGCGGCGCAAGGACGCCCGCCTCGAACGGCTCTACGGCGATGGCGGCGACGGCGCGGCACCAGGCGGGCCGCGCGCCCCGCGCGAGCTGGTGGCGCTGCCGCTCCACCGCGACGAGCTCTACGGGCGGCTGCTGCCCGGCTTCGAGGAGGAGCGCTTCCGCTGCTTCGTGCTCGGCCAGCTCTGCGTGGGCTGGTTCGTGCCGCAACTGCCGGCCCACGCGGGCGAGCCGGCGCCGCCGCCGCTCGAGCGGCGCGACCCGCGCGCGGCGATGGCGCTCACCGTGCAGCTGGTGCGGACCGAGTCGGCGAAGGACGGGCCGCTGCTGGGGCTCAACCTGGTCGGTCGCTGGCCGGAAGCCGCCACGAAACGGCTGGCGCCGGCGGTGGCGGCCGCGCCGCTCGAGGAGGCGCTGCTGCCGGTGCTGCCCGATGCGCTGCGGCAGCTGCGGCGCGAGATCGCCGTCTTCTCGGGACGCGGCGGCAGCCGGGCGCCAGGGATCGGCATCGCGCTCGAACGGCTCACCAACCGCTGCCACGCGCTGCTGCGCGATGCCGCGCGCGATCTGGAGCACCGCCCGCGCAGCGAGGCGCGCCGCACCGGCCACGCCAACGATCGCGCGCGCGAGGGCGGGCGGCCGACCCACAAGGCGTGGGAGGACGCGCGCTCCGCCGCCGACGACCATCTCGGCTGGGACACGCAGGAGGAGACGATCGTGGTGCTGGGGCCCGCTGGGCGCGTCCATTTCTTCGGCGCCGACGGCCGCCACGTGACCAGCGTCGTCTACCCCGGCCAGGTGATCGACCAGCGCAAGGCGAAGGGCCGCTGGGTCCTGCTCGAACCGGCGAAGCGGGTGGCATTCAAGGCCGCGCTGCCGGCGCCACCCCCGCCCGCCTGACCGGCCCGGATCCTCGGCCTGCGCGATCCGCCGCCGCCCGGCGGGGATCCGCTCGCCTAGAGTCGGGCGTCGTGGCTGCGACCGATGCCGATGCCGACGATCGAGACGACGCGCGCACGGACGCGGCGGACGCGGCGCGCCTGTCGACGCTGCGCAGCCGGCTGCGGCTGGTGGTGGACGGGCACGAGGCGGGGATGCGGCTCGACCAGTTCCTCGCCAAGCGCTGCCCGTGGCGCTCGCGCACCAAGATCGAGGAGCTGATCCGGCAGGGTCAGGTCGAGATGGTCGGTCGCTCCGCTCGGCCGAGCCGCAAGGTGTGGGCGCACGAGACGATCCTGGTCCGCCTGCCGCGCCCGAAACGGGAGCTCGACCTCCACCGCGCCGGCGCACCGGCGACGCTCGACGTGCTGCACGAGGACCGCGACCTGATCGCGGTCAACAAGCCGCCCGACATCCCGGTCCATCCCGGCGGTCGGCTGCTGGAGGACACGGTCATCACGCGCCTCCACGAGCGCTTCGGCGTCGGCGCGCCCGGCTTCGATCCCGAGACCGGCATCGTCCCCAAGCTCTGCCACCGCCTCGACCTCGAGACCAGCGGCGTGCTCCTCGTCGCCAAGAGCGACCCGGTCGCCGCCGAGATGGGCCGCCAGATGCGCGGTCGCGAGACGATCAAGGAGTACCTCGCGCTGGTCCACGGCACGGTCCGCGACGAGACCTTCGTGATCGACGCCCCGATCGGCGACCATCCGACCAGCCTGGTCGCCAACCGCCGCGCCGTCGTGCCGGGCGGCAGCCCGAGCCGCACCGGGGTGACCGTCGAGCGGCGCTACCGCGACTTCACGCTGGTCCGCTGTCGCCTCTGGACCGGCCGTCGCCACCAGATCCGCTGCCACCTCCACCACGCCGGCTTCCCGCTGGTGGGCGACAAGATCTACGGCCTCGACGAGTCGTACTTCCT
Source organism: Planctomycetota bacterium (assembly GCA_016872815.1). Lineage (GTDB taxonomy): Bacteria > Planctomycetota > B15-G4 > B15-G4 > SIAN01 > SIAN01. The sequence continues at coordinate 35,126 of VGYY01000004.1, read as the reverse complement.
CGCCTACTACGAGGAGCGGCTCGACGACGCGATGCGGACGCGGCTCATGCTGCCGCGCCAGGCGCTCCACGCCGAACGCCTGGTCGTCGCCCACCCGCGCGGCGGCGACCCGCTCGCGGTGCGGGCGCCGCTGTGGCCCGATTTCGCCGAGCTGCTCGCCACGCTGGCGCCGGCCGCGCCCGTCACTTCGTGAGCGGCGCCGCGGCGGGGGCCTCGACCGCGCTCGCCGACGACGCACCAGACACCGCCTCGTCGCGACCGTCGGCGGGCGGGGCCGTGCGCTCGATCCGGCAGGTCGCGTCGGCGCTGGCGATGTGGCGGCCGCAAGAGAAGTGGACGCGGCCATCCGGCGTCGCCACCAGGTCCCGGATCGGCTCGGTGGTGAACTCGCCCGGCAGGTCGATCGCATGCCAGCCCGACTCATCGCGGAAACGGAGGCTCGAGAGGCCTGCTGCCCACAAGCGCCCGTCGCGATCGAAGACCAGATGGACAAACGCGTCCTCGACCAGCGCCGGATCGTCCCTCAGGCGGTGATGGCGCAGCGCGATGCCGTCATGGCGGACGAGTCCGTCGACCGTGCCGATCCAGAGGAAGCCGTCGCGATCCTGCGCGATCGAGCAGGCCATGACGTCGGGCAGGCCGTCGTTGCGCGTCAGCGCCTGATGAAGGAAGCGCTCGTGCAGCCCGCGCGGCGTCGGGTGCTGCGCCTGGACGGCCACGGCGAGCAACGGCCCGCCGGGTGCGCTGCAACCGGCGATCACAGCAAGTGCCGCTCGCCAACCGCGGCTGCGCACGGTCCCCCTCCGGTTCCTGTCGCCCATGTCGTCGCCACGAACCCGGATCGTCGTCGCGGGAGGGTGTGCTCTTCCCATCGTCCGGGAGGGGCGGCCGTCCGTAGGCGGGGGTCAGCGCGGCGCGCGCCGATGGCGGAAGCGCCCCTCGGCATCGGGTTGCCACCCGTAGGCTTCGCGCAGGATCCGCAACGCTTCGGCGCGTGCTTGCGGCGGCTCGCAGCGCTCGGCCGGGCTGGCGGCGGGATCGGCGATGAACTCGAACGTCCCTGAGCGCAGCGTCAGCGCGTCGGCATCGAGGTCGGGCGGCGGCAGCGGGCGCGCGAAGGCGAAGAAGCGCACCGCCCGCGTGCGCGGGTCGAGCAGGAAGGGCTCCATCCAGTCGCTGGGAACCGGCGCGCCGTAGAGCTCGAGCAACGTCGGCGCCAGATCCAGCAGCGAGACCGGACGCGCGACCGCGCCGGCCGCGAGCAGCCCGCCCGGCACGCGCAACGCGAGACGCGGCCGCTCGCGATCCCCGAGCTCGGCCACCGCCAGCAGCAGGCGATCGGCCACCGGCGCGAGCTGCTCGAGGAACGTGGCGGGTGCGCCTTGCGGCCACTCGTCGACGTGCAGCCAGGCGAGCGCCGGCGCCGTCTCCGCCGCCAGCAGCCAGCTCGCGGCACGCTCCGCAGCGGTCGCGGGATCGGGCGCGAGGTTCTCGAACACCAGATCGGCGCCGCGCGCCCATCCCGAGGTGCGCGCCGGGAGCGTCGAGCAGGTGAACAGCGCCACGCGGAAACCCTGCGGCCGCAGCAGCTCGGCGAAGGTCCGCAGCTCGGGAAGGAGCGTGTCGCCCGCGCGCACCAGCCCGTGCTCACGCGGCATCCGGCTGGTGGCGATGCTGCCGAGCGTCGCCGCGAGCTCGCTCGAGACGCCATGGCACGCGGTGAAGCCGATCGCGTCGGCCGCGAACGGGCCGAGCGTCGGCAGCTCGCCGTCGCCGATGGTCACCAGCAGCGCCGTGCCCGGCTTGAGCGGCAGCACCGGCCCGCGGCGCCCGCGCATCCACGCCGCCAGCAGCGCCAGCACGACGCCGAGCACCACCACTCCCGCCACCAGCCACTTGCCGCGCACGCATCCGCTCCTGTCGAGACGATCGACCCTCCCGGCGCCGGCTTCGGGCCGCTGCGGCGCTTTCTACCGGTCGCGATCACGCGGGCTACACTGCCGCCCCTTTTCTCCGCCGTCCTGCCGAGGCTGCATCATGGCCGTCCGCGTCCGCATCGCTCCGAGCCCGACCGGCGACCCGCACGTCGGCACCGCCTACGTCGGCCTCTTCAACTGGCTCTACGCCCGCCAGAACGGCGGCCAGTTCCTGCTGCGGATCGAGGACACCGACCAGACGCGCAGCACGCCCGCGTCCGAGGCCTCGATCATGCGGACGATGAAGTGGCTCGACCTCGCCTACGACGAGGGGCCCGACGTCGGCGGCCCGTGCGGTCCCTATCGCCAGTCGGAGCGGACCGCCCACTACCGCGAACACACCAAACTCCTGCTCGACAAGGGCGCCGCCTACCGCTGCTTCTGCAGCGACGAGCGCCTCGCCCTGATGCGCGAGCGGCAGAAGGCGGCGAAGCTGCCGCCCGGCTACGACGGCACCTGCCGCAACCTCCCGAAGGAGGAGTCGGAGCGGCGCGCCGCGGCGGGCGAGAAGTTCGTCGTCCGCATGAAGATCGACAAGGCGGGCAAGACCATCGTCAAGGACGTGCTGCGCGGCGACATCGAGTTCAGCCACGCGGAGATCGACGACCAGGTCCTGATGAAGTCGGACAACTTCCCGACCTACCACCTCGCCAACGTCGTCGACGACCGGCTGATGGGCATCACCCACGTGCTGCGCGCCGAGGAGTGGATCCCGTCGACGCCCAAGCACGTGCTGCTCTACCAGGCGTTCGGCTGGCCCGCGCCGGTCTTCTGCCACCTGCCGCTCCTGCGCAACGCCGACCGCACCAAGATCAGCAAGCGCAAGAACCCGACCTCGCTCGACTGGTACCGCGCGCAGGGCTTCCTGCCCGAGGCGCTGGTCAACTTCCTCGCGTTGATGGGATTCGCGCCGTCGGATGGCAGCGGCAGCGAGGTCTTCGACCGCCAGCAACTGATGGAGCGATTCGCACTGGAGAAGGTCTCGCTCGGGGGACCGGTGTTCGACCTCACGAAGCTCGAGTGGCTGAACGGCGAGTGGATCCGCCGGCTGTCGGTCGACGCGATGGCCGATCGACTCGTCGACTTCATGGCGATCGACTTCCCCGACCGGCCGGGCCGCAAGCTCGACCCGGCGTTCGTCCGCCAGGTCGTGCCGTTGATCCAGGAGCGGATGAAGAAGCTCTCCGAGTGGGACGAGTGGACCGACTTCTTTTTCAAGGAGGTCGTCCTCGCCAAGGAGGCGTTCCGCCGCGCGAAGCTCGCGCCGCCGGAGTTGGCGCGCGTCCTGACCGCTTGCGCCGACCTGTTGGCCGCGGTCCCCGGCTTGGACCACGGCCGCGACGAGCCGGCGCTGCGCGATCTGGCCACGAGGCTTGGCGTCAAGGTGGGCGACCTCTTCATGGCGATGCGCGTCGCCGTGACCGGCAAGTCGGCGACGCCGCCGCTGCTCGAATCGATGGAGCTCCTGGGCAAGGAGAAGAGCCTCGCCCGACTGCGCGCGGCCGCGAAATTCCTCTCCGAGGGCGACCCGGCGGAACTCTGAGCGGGGCATCGCCGTAGCATCGCCCGTCCGCGACCGCCGTCGGAACCACCGACGGCACGACCATCGACCTCGATCGGGATCGCCATGGCGCACTTCCGCAGCTTCGTCGCTCTCGGCGGCCGCTCGTGCCGCACGTTGGCCGCGCGCTTCGTCGCGACGGCCGCTCTCGCCGCGCTCTGCGTCGGCGACGCCACCGGAACGGCGTGCGCCGCTCCGCCGCCCGCCCGGTCGGCGCGCCTCGCTCGCCAGGAGGCGAGCGAGGAGTGGCAGTTGATGTACCTCGATGACGCGAAGGTCGGCTTTGTGCACATCGTCACCGAGCAGGTCGAACGCGACGGCCGGCCACTGTGGAAGACGTTCAACGACTCGTCCATGACCCTGAACCGGCTCGGCACCAACGTCACGGTGCTGCAGACCTCGACCACCTGGGAGGACGCGGCCGGCAACATCGTGCGGATCGAGTCCGAGTCGAACATGGCCGCGGCGAAGACGCGGACCGTGGTCGAGGTGAAGGGCGATCGCGCCGAGATGGTGCAGCACGCCGGCGGTCCGCCGCAGGTGAAGAGCTTCGACTGGGATCCGGAGTGGATCGGCGTGCGGGCGGCCGACCGCCTCACCCGCGCCCGGATCGAGGCCGGCGCGAAGTCGTTCACGTTCAAGAACTGGACGCCGGATCAGGGGGCGTTCGTGATGACCGTCGAACTGCAGGATCTGGTGAAGGTGACGGTCCCCGGTCGCGGCGAGCAGGAACTGCTCCACAGCCGCTCCACCATCGACATCCTCCCCGGCGTCATCACCGACAGCTGGACCGATCCGGCGACGCTCGACACGGTCATGACGACGACGCGGATGGGCGCGTTCGCCATTCGCTCGGTCGCGTCGGACAAGGCCGAGTGCCTGGCCGCGTTCGCCTCGCCCGAAACCCCCGAGGTGTTCGATCGCATGTCGCCGCGCACCAACGTGCGGCTCCCCGATCCCTACGGCTGCGACGAGCTGCTGCTGCGCGTGCGCGCCGCCGACCCGGAGATGCCCCTGCCGCCGCTCGCGGACGAGCGGCAGGTCGTGGTCGAGGCCGCCAGCAAGGACGACCTGCTGCTGCGCGTGAGCCGCGTCGTTCCGCAGCAGTCGTTCACGCTGCCGCTGACGGGCCTCACCGCCGAAGAACAGGAGTGCCTCGGCTCGAACCTGATGATCGATCACGCCGACCCCGCGATCACGGAGCTGGCGAAACGGGCGGTCAGCGGCGAGACCGACGCGTGGAAGGCGGCCTGCCTGCTCGAGCGGCTCGCGTTCACGCATATCTCCGACAAGAGCATGAGCAAGCTGTTCGAGCCGGCGTCGAAGGTCTGCGCGACCGCCTCGGGCGACTGCACCGAGCACGGCGTCTTCCTCGCAGCGCTCTGCCGGGCCGCCGGCATCCCGGCGCGGGTCGCCGTCGGCTTCCTCTACTTCAAGGGGATCTGGGGCGGCCACATGTGGACCGAGGTGTCGCTCGGCGGCAAGTGGTACGCGCTCGATGCGGTGCTCGGCCGCGGCGGGATCGATGCCGCCCACCTGCGCCTGGCGGCCGATTCGCTGGCGACGAGCGAGATCGGCCGCGTGTTCGGCAACGTCATGCTCGGGATGACCATGGACATCGACATCGCGGCCTATCGCCACGGCGACAAGCAGGTCACGGTCGGTGAGGACATGCAGGTCTACGCCCTCGACGGTGGGCGCTACCGCCACCTGCTGTTCGACCTGTCGTTCGCGACGCCCGCGGGGTTCGCGGTCGTCCCCAACGAGCGGATCAAGCTCGGCGACGACGAGATCGTCGAGCTGGTGCGCGAGGGCGCGGGCAAGATCGAGGTCGCGGTGATCGACGTGACCTACGACACGCGGATCGACGACGCCAAGGGGATGCTCGAGGCGCACGGCATGTCTCGCCTCAAGCCGACCGACCTCGAGGTCGACGGCCGCAAGGCCAAGCGGTTCCGCGGCAAGAAGGACAAGGTCGATGCGCTGGCGCTGGCGGCGCTGCGCGACCAGACGCTGCTGCTGATCACCGCGCCGTCCAGCGAGGAGGCGGCGTTCGAGGCGATCGTGAGTTCGCTCGACCTCGACGGCTGACCGCCGTCCGTCCGAGGGTGCGCTGACGCCATCGATTCGCGCAGCGCCCTGTCACCGTCTCGCGCGAGCGACGACCTCTTCGCGCGCGGAGGGCCTGGCCGGCGATGACCGGACGGCCCCACCGTTCCCCCGCCGGGACCGCGCCTCGGCGGTGACTGCGCCCGCGCGGTCGATCCACCGCCGGGCGTCGCGAAGGAGAAGTCATGTTGCTCGCAACCCTGTTCTCGCTCCTGCCGTTCGCGTCCGGGCCGTTCAGCGGCGGGGACACCCCCGGCGCCTCCCCGGACGGCGCCGCACCACCGGCGAAGAGCGTCAAGGCGCCGAAGAAGGCCGATCCGTTCGCCGAGGTGATCCGGCTCAAGCGCCAGGCGTCGGGCCAGTCGGTCGAGCAGAAGCACGCCGCGCTGACGGCCGCGGCGAAGGCGTGCGAGGAGGTGGCGAAGGGGGCGCTCGAGCCGGCCGTCGTCGCGGAGGCCCACTGGCGGGCGGGCGAGCTGTGGCGGACGCTGCGCCACGAGGAGGAGGCGCGCCGCTGCTTCTCCGCCGTCACCGGGATGGCCGCGGCCGATCCGCGGCTGGCGGCGAAGGCGTGGCTCGAGCTCGGCCATCTCGACCGGCGCGCCAAGCGCTGGGATGCGGCGATCGCGAACTACCGGAAGGTGCCCGGGGTGCAGCCGGAGCAGCGCCGCGAGAGCGCGCAGTCGCTGACGTGGCAGGGCAAGGCGCTGCTCGGCAAGGGGGCGGCCGCGGATGGCCACGCGCTGCTGCTCGCGGTGGGCGTGCGCTTCCCGGAGCTGCCGCTCGAGGACATCCGCAACGTCGACCTCGTCGCCTGTGACTGGATCGAGGTCGGGCGGGTCGAGGAAGCGCGCGAGCTGGTGGCCGAGTGCGTCGCGCGCCACACCGAGCGGGCCGACGATGGCGATGGCGAGAGCGGCGACGAGGATGCAGCCGAGGCGCGCGCGGCGATCACCCGCGCGCTGTCGAAGATGAAGGCTGGCAAGCAACTGGCCGAGAAGCTGACGCAGCGCTGATCGCGCCTGATCCTCCGCCGTGCCGCGCCCGGTCCGGTACGGCGGAGGGTCGTCCCGTCGCGTCGTTGGTGCCGTGGATCAGGGAATGCCGATGCCGCAGTAGTGGAACCCCTGCTCGCGCAGCTCCTTGCCCGTGTAGAGGTTGCGGCCGTCGAAGATGGCGGGACGGCGCATGATCGACTTCAACCGATCGAAGTCGGGATTGCGGAACTCGTTCCACTCGGTGACGACCAGCAGCGCGTCGGCGCCCTGCGCCGCGTCGTAAATTCCCTTGCTCATCCGCACGCGATCGCCGACGACCTTGCTGGTCGGATCCATCGCGACCGGATCGAAGGCGTTGATCTTGCACCCCGCCTTGAGCAGGAGATCGATCAGCACCAGCGCCGGCGCCTCGCGGATGTCGTCGGTGCGCGCCTTGAACGCGAGCCCCCACATGCCGACCGTCTTGCCGGCGCAGTCGCCCTTCCAATGCTGATGGAGGCGGTCGAACAGGTGGCGCTTCTGCGCGTGGTTCGCCTCCTCCACCGCCTCCATGACGCGGAAGCGGTAGCCGTACTCCTTCGCCGTGGCGACGATCGCCTTGCTGTCCTTCGGGAAGCAGCTGCCGCCGTAACCCACGCCGGGGAACAGGAAGCTCGAGCCGATCCGGCTGTCGGTGGCGATGCCCTCGCGCACCTTGTTGACGTCGGCGCCGACCCGCTCGCAGATCTGGGCGATCTCGTTCATGAACGAGATGCGCGTGGCGAGCATCGCGTTGGCCGCGTACTTGGTGAGTTCGGCGCTGACCAAGTCCATCACGATCACCGGATTGCCGGTGCGGACGAACGGGGCGTAGAGCCGCTTCATCACCTCGGCGGCGCGGGCATCATCGCAACCGACCACGACGCGGTCGGGCTTGAGGAAGTCGTTGACGGCGTTGCCTTCCTTGAGGAACTCGGGGTTGCTGACCACCGCGATCGGATGAGAGGTCTCCGCCTGCGCCGCCTGCTTCACCTTGGCCGCCGTCCCCACCGGGACGGTCGACTTGTCGACGATGACCTTCGGCCCGTTGGCCGCCTGGCCGATGCTGCGTGCCGCCGCCAGCACGTATTTGAGGTCGGCCGAGCCGTCCTCCCCCGCCGGCGTGCCGACCGCGATGAAGATCACGTCGGCCGCCCGGACCGCCGCCGGGAGGTCGGTGGTGAACACCAGCCGGCTCTCGTCGCGGTTGCGCTTCACCAGCGGCTCGAGGCCGGGCTCGTAGATCGGGATCTCGCCGGCGTTGAGCCGCGCGATCTTCTTCTCGTCGATGTCGACGCAGGTGACGTTGTTGCCGGTCTCGGCGAGGCACGAGCCTGCGACGAGGCCCACGTACCCGGTGCCCACCACGGCGATCTTCATCGTTCTCTCCCGCCCCTCGAAGGCGCCGCTGTGGACCTTCCTGGCGCGCCCGGGCTGCGCAAAAAGGGGCGCCTTTATAGTGGCGCTTCCTTACGTCGCAATCCGCACACGCCGACGCTTCACGGCTTCTTTCGGGAACCTGCAGGCTTGACCTCAAGCGGTACCGCGCGGGCCACGAAAGAAGGGGGCAACCTCCGGGCAGGAACGAACCGGGCGCGGCGGTCGGAGCGGAAGCGACTTGGCGGGAACGACGGCGAGAGAAGAGGCACCACGACGGGCGATTCGCTCAGCGGCTAGAGCACCCGCCTTACACGCGGGGGGTCGCAGGTTCGAATCCTGCATCGCCCACCACGCCTCGGGTCAGGCTGACTGCGCCCGTCGTGCCTGGCGCGGATCGGTCAGTGGCAACGCGATGGGTCGCGGCGGGAAACCGCCGCCCCCCACTCGAGTAGTTCGGATTCCGATCCGACCCCCCAGGGATCGCCGTCGCTACCCGTCCCTCTCGACGACGATCACCTCGCCGGTGGGCGGCGGCGGCCCGGAGTCCGGTGCGAGCTGCAGGGTGACCGTGAGGTGGTGGTTCGCCGGGTCGGCGAGATCGACCTCGATCCTTTCGCTGGCGAAGTCGGCGCAGCGGAGGCGAAAGCGGATCGGAGCGGCGGGCAACGGCCGGACGCGGAAGAGGTCAGGCGCGACCCGCTCAACCGTGAACTCGCTGCCGGAGAAGCCCGGCGTTGCGACGGGCGGGTCGAGCGCTTCGTCGGCCGCGCGCTCGCGATCGGAGGGCAAGTCGTGCCAACCGAAGCCGATCGAGGTGGAGACGAAAACAAGATCCACCGTGCTCGCGGAGTCGGGCGAACCGAGCCCCGCGTGCGGCGGCGGCCCGGCGAGCGAGCGCAACGCATGCAGGTCGACGCCCATGTCGAGCGTCAAGGCCAGCGTCTCGAACTCGAGGTCGAAGTGGATCGGCGGCGGTTCGTCCTGGCTGTTCGGCCACCAGCGGCCGACGAAAGGCTGACCGCCTGGCTGGCGCAGCGTCAGCAGCAATTCCACCGGAGGCGCCAGCGCGAGCTCGGCCACCGACTGGCCGCCGCGGGCGACCACGACCGCCGTGGTCGCGTGGACCGGATGGCGCCCGTCGAACGGTCGCAGGTGATAGGTGCCGCCGGCGAGGTTCTCGAAGGCGAAGCGGCCGGCGGCGTCGACCTCCACCACCGAGCGCTCGGCGAACCAGCCGCAGCAACCGGACTCCGGCGGCGGCGGCCAGCTCGGCGATCCGACCGGCTCCGGCGGGGTCGCCCCGGTGGCGGGATCGCAGCGCAAACAGGGCGCGCGACCGTCCCCGAGCAGTTCGACCCACGCCGGCTTGCCGGCAGCGGAGCCGAGGCGATCGAGGCGTCCCGTGATGCGACCGCTGCCGCGCGTCAGCGGGATCGCGCCGAGGTCGCGCTCTTCGCCCGCCGCGAGATCGAGCGGTCCGAGCAGGAACGGTTCGCACCCCTTCGCGATGAAGTGGAAGTCCCAGCGCCCCGGAGTGATGGCGAAGCGGTCGGACCCGACCACGCCGAGCGTCCGCTCGAGGAAGCGCGTCTCGCTCGCCCCCCGGCACGTCCACATCGGCAACTGCACGCCGGTGGCCGCGTCGACGCAGCGCAGCACGAGCCGCGCGGGCGGCGGCGGGGTCGCGGAGCCTTCGCCCGCACCCGCCGCGATGTCTCCGGCAGCGCCGTCCGCGGCGGAGTCCTGGCGTCCCGGCACGACCGACCGCTCGGCGGCGACACCGGCCGGCAGGGCGAGCGGCGGCGGCTCGTCGTGCGGTCCCTCGCCATGCGCGAGCTGCGCCGACGGCGGTGGCCGCGCAGCCGCGTCACTGTCGTCCAGCGTCGCCAGCGCTGGCCAGGCGAGCGCCGCGCCGACCGCCAGCACCGCCGCCGCGGCGAGGCCCGCCGCTGGCGCGACCGGCAGCAGGAAGGTCGGCACCGACCAGGGCGCCAGCGCCGCCATCCACGCCCGCCGCCCGCCCGACTGCCCGGCATCGAGCCGCGCGCGCAGCGTCTCGACCGACCGCTGCAAGCGCGCCCGCACCGTGCTCTCGCCCAGCCCGAGGGCCACGGCGATCTGCGCCGCCGAGAGCCCCTCGAAGAAGCGCAGTTGCACGACGTCGCGCTCGCCGACCGGCAGCTCGCGCACGGCACGGAGCAGCGCCTGCTCGAGATCGAGCCGAGCGGCAAGTTCCGCGCTGGAGGGAAGCCGCTCGGGCAGCGCCGCCGCCTGCTCGCGCCGCCGCCTGCTCGCGCTGCCGCCGGCGCGCGCGGCCGCGCAACCGCTTCGCCGCCACGTTGCGGATCGTCGTGGCGATCCACGCCGGCCAGGCCAGCGGTGAACGAGGCGGCCGCTGCAACGCGGCCAGCGCGAGCTCCTGCGTCACGTCATCACGGTCGGCCGGATCGACGAGGCGGCAGACCAGGCGGTCGACCTGGGAACGGTGGCTGGTGAGCAGCCGCTCGACATCGGTGGGATCGGTCATGGCAAATGGCGCTCGTGGCGGCCGCCGGGTGGCTTCCTACGGCGGGCGGCCAACAGGACGTACCCGCAGACGCGCAAACCGCTGACAGCCGCACTGCGTGGCGCTGCCTATCATCGCGCCGTTTTCGCGGCGCCGGGGGGAGGGTGGCCGCGGGGCAGGGGACCGCGCCTTTGGATCCGACGCCGCTGATCGACTCGATGGTGCAGGCGCGCCTCGCGCCCGCGGGACGTGACTGGCTGGCCCGGGCGCTGGCGGAACAGGCCGGCGACGTCGACGACGCGCGTTTCGGGCAACTGCTCTCGGCCGCCTCGCGGATCGCCCGCCGCCAGCCGCTCCAGCCGAGCCCGGCGCTGCGCATGACTTTCCGGGCCGCCGCCGACGGTCTCGACCCCGAGCGCTGGACGCTGCTCGAGGCGGTGCGCGTCCGGCTGATCCTTGCGCACCCGCAACGGGCCAACGACCGTGGTCAGGCGGCGCTCGAGTCGGCGTTCCAGTACGCCGACGAGGGCGAGCTCTGCGCCCTCTACCGCTCGCTGGCGCTGCTGCCCGAGCCGAAGCGCTTCGCGTGGCGCGCCGGCGAGGGTTGCCGCAGCAACATGCGCAGCGTGTTCGAGGCCGTCGCCTGCGACACGCCCTATCCGTGGCGCTGGTTCGACCCGATCGCGTGGCGCCAGTGCGTGATGAAGGCGCTCTTCATCGGTGCGCCGGTGGCGCGAATCCAGGGGCTGGCCGCGCGACGCGACGAGGAGCTGGCGCGCATGGCGCTCGACCTCGCCGACGAGCGGCGCAGCGCCGGGCGGCCGGTGCCGGCCGACCTGTGGAACGTGGTCGGTCCGTGCGGCGGCGCACGGGCCGACGCGTCGATCGCAGGCGAGCTCGACGCGGCCAACGCGATCGCCGCCGCCAACCCCGACGGGCCGCGCGCCGCCGCGGCGCTGCAGCAGGAGCGCCGCCGGGCCGGCGCCGCAGGAGCGCGCTGATGCTCTTCCTCGATCCGCACGTGCACATGACGTCACGCACCACCGACGACTACGAGGCGATGGCGAAGGCGGGGATCCGCGCCGTCATCGAGCCGGCCTTCTGGCTCGGCCAGCCGCGCACGCAGGTCGGCGCGTTCCTCGACTACTTCTCGAGTCTGGTCGGCTGGGAGCGCTTCCGCGCCGCGCAGTTCGGCATCCACCACTTCTGTGCGATCGGCCTCAACTCGAAGGAGGCCAACAACGAGCCGCTGGCGAAGGAGGTGCTCGAGCTGGTGCCGCGCTTCGCGATGAAGGAGGGCGTCGTCGCGGTCGGCGAGATCGGCTACGACGAGATCACCCCGGCCGAGGAGCGCGCTTTCGCCTGGCAGCTCGACTTCGCCGCGCGGAACGATCTGGTCGTGATGGTCCATTCGCCGCACCGCGACAAGAAGCGCGGCATCGTGCGCAGCCTGGACCTCGCCGCCGAGTGCAAGGTGCCGATGCACAAGCTGGTCATCGACCACAACAACGAGGAGACGGTGCAGTCGGTCCTCGACCGCGGCGCGTGGGCGGCGTTCACGATCTACCCGCACACCAAGATGGGCAGCGAGCGGATGGTCGAGATCGTGAAGAAGTATGGTCCGAAGCAGGTGATCGTCGACAGCTCGGCCGACTGGGGCGTCTCCGACCCGCTGTCGGTGCCGAAGACCGCGGCGCTGATGCGCGAGCGCGGCGTCGACGAATCGGCGATCGAGGCCGCCTGCTGGGGCAACGCGCTACACGCCTACGGACAGAGCGGGCAGATCGACGTCGATGCGCTGACCCGCCCGATGGCGATCGACCAGAGCCGGCTGTTCCACGACAACTCGGTCTTGCGCGGCCAGACGCCGAAGCAAGCCGCCGGCGTGCCGAACTGAGCCCGCCGCAATGAAGATCACCGTCATCGGCGGCGGCCCCGCCGGGCTCTGGTTCGCGCTGCTCATGAAGAAGCGCGACCCGCGCCTCGCCATCGCCGTCCATGAGCGGAACGCCGCCGACAACACCTTCGGCTTCGGCGTGGTCTTCTCGCGGAAGACGACCGACCTGCTGCGCCGCTGCGACGACGAGCTGTTCCGTCGCGCCGAGGGGCTGGTGCAAACGTGGGAGAAGGTCGTCATCGTCCACCGCGACCAGCGGATCGACGTCGGCGGCAACCACTTCGCCGGGGTGGCACGGATCACGTGGAACCGGCTGCTGCAGGAGCGCTGCCGGGAGCTGGGCGTCGACCTGCGCTTCGAGAGCAACGTGCCTGAGCCGCGGGTGCTGCAACGCGAATGCGACCTGCTCGTCGGCGCCGACGGCGTGATCAGCACCGTGCGCGAAAGCTGGAAGGAGGCGTTCCGGCCGACCCTCGACGCGCGCAGGAACCGCTACATCTGGCTGGCCACAGCCCAGCCGTTCGACGGCCTCACGCTGACCTTCCGGCAGGCGCCGGAGGGCTTGTTCATGGCGCACAGCTACCGCTTCTCGGCCGCGCAGAGCACGTTCATCGTGGAATGCGGCGAGAAGCCGTGGCGCGCGGCGGGTTTCGACCGGCTGGAGGAGGTGGCGGGCGATGCGACGCTGCGGCGCCTCGAAGGGATCTTCGCCAGCGATCTCGGCGGCCAGCGCCTCGTCGGCAACCGCAGCAAGTGGATCCAGTTCCTGCTGGTGAAGAACGCGGCCTGGACCTGCGAGAACGTCGTCCTGCTGGGCGATGCGGCCCACACCGCCCACTTCTCGATCGGCTCCGGCACCAAGCTGGCCATGGAGGACGCGATCGCCCTCTACGAGAGCTGCGGCCGCCATGCCGGCGTGAGCGAAGCGCTGGCCGACTTCGCGGCGACGCGCAAGCCGGTCGTCGATGCCTACCAGGAGAACGCGCTGGCCAGCACCACCTGGTTCGAGGACGCCGCGGCGAAGCTCCATCTGGAACCGCTGCCGTTCGCCGTCGACTGCATGTTCCGCAGCGGCAAGATCGACCTCGACAACCTGCGCCGGCGCGACCCGGCCTTCGTCGCCCGCTACGAGGCGTGGCAGGCCGCGCGCGAGCGACCCGCCGGGCCGACATGACCTGCGATGACCTGATGGATGCGCTCGAGGTCCTGAACGCCAACTTCCGCAACTGCGAGGTCAACGAGGGCTGCCTCGGCTTCCCGCAGTGACCCGCGACGCGGGATGATCGATGCCTGCATCCGGGGCGGCCGCGCACAGCGGCCGCCCCGGTTCCTTTTCCCGGCGTTCCGCGGTTCAATCCGGTGATGGCCAGCACGCCTGATCGGCATGACCTCTACGAGGCATGCACGCAGACCCCGGAGCGCGACGTCGCATTCCTGCGCGCCATCCACGGCGGCGCGCCGCGACGGCTGGGCGAGGACTTCGCCGGCGGCGCAGCGCTCTCGCGCGCGTGGGTCCGCCGGGTCCGCGGCGGCAGCGCCATCGCCACTGACCACGATCCGGAACCGCTCGCTCGCGCCCGCGGGATCGCCCGCCTCGCGTGCCGCGTCGCGGACGTTCGCTCCGCTGCCGGCCGCTGCGACGTGATCGCGGCGTGCAACTTCTCCGTCTGCGAACTGCACGAGCGCGCGCAGCTGCTGGCCTACCTGCGGCGGGCGCGGGCACGCCTGACGCGCGGCGGGATCTTCGTCGCCGACCTCTACGGCGGCGCCGCCGCGTGGCGGACCGGGACGCTGCGCGAGCGGCGCCGGCTCCCGGACGGGAGCCGCGTCGAGCATGCGTGGGAGCAGCGCGCCGCCGACTTGCTGAGCGGCCGGGTCGAGAACGCGCTCCACTTCACGGTCACGCCGCCGCGCGCGCGGCCGCGGCGGTTGCGCGACGCGTTCCGCTACGACTGGCGCCTCTGGTCGCCGCCCGAGCTGCAGGAAGCGCTGCGCGAGGCGGGCTTCACCGCCACCGAGACCTGGTCGCGCTTCGAGCACGCGCTGGACATGCGCGGGCGGGTCCTCCCGTTGCGCCACCGCCGCGGCAGCGAACTGGCCGACGAGTGGTGCCTCTTCCTCGTGGGACGCAGATGATGGGCACCACCGAGATCGTGCTGACCGACGTCGCCCGCGGCATCCATCGGGCCGACGGGAACATCGACCTCCCCGCGGTGTCGGGCCTGCCGTCCGGCCTCCGGGTCGACGGCCGCACGCTGCGCGGCGGCCGCAGCGAAGGCGTCCAGGTGGTCGAGCTCGCGCTCGGCTCGCTGCGTGTCGCCGTCATCCCGACGCGCGGGATGGCGATCTGGAAGGCGTGGCGCGACGGCATCGAGTTCGGCTGGCAGTCCCCGGTCGCAGGTCCGGTCCATCCGGCATTCGTCCCGCTCGCCGAGCCGTCCGGCTTCGGCTGGCTCGACGGCTTCGACGAGCTGCTCTGCCGCTGCGGCCTCGAGAGCAACGGCGCCCCGGAATGGGACGAGCGCGGCCGGCTGCGCTGGCCGCTGCACGGCCGGATCGGCAACGCGCCGGCGCACCGGGTGGTGGTCGCACTCGACCTGGCGCCGGCGTCCGTCGCGGTGACCGGGACGGTCGACGAAGCGCGACTGTTCGGCGCGAAGCTGCGCCTGAACTCGACCACCCGCATCCGCGCCGACCGGCCGGTGATCGAGGTGACCGATCGCGTGGAGAACCGCTCCGGCGAGCCGGCGACGATCGAACTGCTCTACCATGTCAATCTCGGCGCGCCGGTCGCCACGGCCGGCGCGCGCGTCCACCTGCCGGTCCGCGAGCTGGCGCCGCGGGATGCGCGCGCGGCGACGCGATTCGGCGAGTGGGCGCAGGTCGGCGCCGCCGAGGCTGGCCGTCCCGAGGAAGTCTTCTTCGCCGAGTTGCAGGGCGACGCCGCCGGCCGCACCCACGCGCTGATCGCCGCTGCCGACGAAGCGCTCGGTGCCAGCCTGCGCTGGCCGCTGGCGCAGCTGCCGCGCTTCACGCTGTGGAAGAACCCGCAGCTCGCGGCCGACGGCTGCGTGACCGGGCTCGAGCCGGCGACGAATCACCCCAACGCGCGCAGCTTCGAGGAGCGGGCGGGCCGGCTGGTCACACTGGCGCCGGGAGCGGCGCGCGAGTTCACCCTGGAACTCGAACTGCACACCGACGGCGCAGCCGTCGCGCAGGCGCGCGCCGCGATTGCGGCGATCCAGGCGCAGGCCGCGCCGCGGTTCCATCCGCAGCCGGTCGCGCATCTGTCGCCGGAAGGCGGCGCGCGCTGAACGACGCCCGCGGCGGGGCCGCGCCGCCGCCGGTCGTCACGCCGGCCGCAGGCGCCGCCACAGCATCGCACGCTCCTCGCGCGTCGTGGCGCAGAGGAGGCCGACCAGCGCGGCGGGCGTCGCCACCACGATTCCGCGGACGAGGAAGCCTGCCATCGAGCGCACCTCGACGTGGTCGCCGAGCAGCCAGTCGACGCCGCCCATCGCCAGCAGCACCGGCACGCTCGCACGGAGCACGTCGCCGGCGAACGCCCCCGCCGGCACCTCGAGTTCGCGCAGGAGGTGACGCGGTTGCACGATCCCCTGCATCAGCGCCACCGGGAGCAGGGTCGCCACGGCCACGCCGACGATGCCGTGCCGCTGCACCAGCCAGAGCGACAGCGCGACGTTCAGCCCCGCCTCGATCAGCACGAGGAACCCGAGGTAACGCACCTCACGCATCGCGAACAACGCCTGCCGGCCTGCGCTCTGGCTGCAGCGGATCAGCGTGGCCACTGCCAGCACCGCCAGCACCTGCACCGACGCGGCGAAGCGCGAGTCGCCGACGAACACCGGCGGCATCCACTGGCCGAGGAAATCGCCGCCGAGGAAGACGAGGCCGCCGGCGATCAACGCCGCCAGCAGCGTGACCCATCGCGTCGAGTTGCGCAACAGCCGGCGCACTTCGTCGATCTCCCCGACGGCCCACTTGCCGGTGAAGTGGGGCGTGAGCGACCAGGTGACCGACTGCACCAGCTGCATCAGGTACGGGATCAGGTTGGTGGCCGGGACTGCGTAGAAGTTGGCCGCACCGGTGTCGTGCAGCATCCCGGCGATGACGAACGCGCTGGTATAGAGCAGCACGGTGTCGCCGACGTTCACCAGCACGTTGAAACCGCCGTAGCTGAACAGCTCCCTGGCCGCGGCACGCGTGACGCGGGCGAACGAAAGCGACAGCGTCGGCAGGACGCGATAGGCGGCGATGATCGAGGCGACCCAGCCGAGGAGGTTGCAGCCGGTCGCCACGCAGGCGAGCCCCATCAGACCGTGCCCCGCCTCGAGCGCCCAGACGGTGAGTCCGGCGCGCAGCAGCAGTTGCGAGATCCCGATCGCATTCTGGATGCCGATCCGCTGCACCGAGTAGATGACGGTGCCGTAGAGCGCCATCGGGAAGCTCAGCGCAAAACCGGCCCCCATCACCCAGATGACGTGTCGCAGCGCCTCCGGATCGGCGAACGCGCCGGCGAGCTCGAGCGGCTCCTCGCCGCGTTCGACGCGCAATCGGTTGATCCAGCGGCACCAATCGGGTCCGGCGTCGCCGACCACCCAGGTCACGGCGGCCGCGAGCCCCGCGACCCCCAGCATCAGCGCCATCGCGGTGCTGAGCGTGCGGTTCACATGCTCTTCTTCGCGCCGCGAGTGATAGGTCGCGACGAAGTGGCCGACCGCCGACCGGATGCCGACGTCGAGCAGCCCGTAGTAGCCGACGAAGGAGACAACCAGCGTCCAGACGCCGGCTCCGTCCGGCCCCAGTTTCGCCTGCACGTACGGCGTGAGCAGGTAGGCGACCACGACATTGATGGCGTAACCGACGGCATTGCTGCCGACGTTGCGGAGGAGCGTGCGCCGGTTCGTCATGGGGTCGCGCGCAGGATGGTCAACGCGCCGCGTGAGTCAATCGCGCCGTCGTCCGCCCCGGTGCGGTCGCCCCTTCAGAGCAGCGTCCAGGCGGTTTCGGGGACGCCTCCGAGGCCGGCGGAGGGCTGGGTCGCCTCGACCCAGGTGAGCTCGACGCCGACCAGCCAGCCTTCCGACCGCTCCTCGCAGCGGGCGACCCGGCCGAGCGCCGACAACGGCGGCCCGCCGAGGTCGCGCGCGAGCTGCAAGGCCAGTGGTGCGCCGAGTGGCAGCTCACACGGAACGAGGAAGGCGATGCCCCCGTCACTGACATCGACCGTGACGGCCGGCTGCATGCCGGCGTCGGCCAGTTCGGCGGTCGCGAGCGGGGAACCGAGGTCGACCAGGCGCCAATGGAGGCGTACGGCGAGCGGTTGGCGCGGATGCTTGCGGCGTTCGGTCGGCATGGCAGCTCTGTTCCGTCCCTCCGGCCCGCTGATCGGCCGGCGGGGGTGGACCGCTCCGGGGGGTACCCCCACCGCGCGAACGGAAATCGCTGCTGGTCGCCCGATGTCACCGGAGCGGTGCGGCGGCGCTTCGCGACTTGTCGACCACCACGTAGACGAGGTCGTCCCCGGCGGCGATCACGTCGCGCGGGGAGGCATAGGTCCCATCCATGCGGCGGTTCGGCCCGGCGGAGACCAGCACGCAATCACGGTCATCGGCCCGCGCCAGCGGGTAGGCGATCAGGACGTAGGCAAAGCCCCAGGGATCGGCCGTCAGGGGCGTGACGTAGGGCCCATTCCAGCCGCCGTATCCCGGCTGCTGCCGTCCCTGCGGGGAGTTCTCAACGAGGTGCTCCTGCAGGCCGCTCTGGTGGCGATCGGGGTAGTAGTAGGCACCTTCGGCGATGAGCCCGGGACCGAGCAGTCGCATCGCGCCGCGGGGATCGCCGTTGCGCGCGCGGGTGGGCGTCAACCCGGTATCCGCCATGAATTGATGGATGCCGGCGGAGATCCGCGCCATCTCCTCCATCGCCTGATGCTCCAGCGACCAGTGGCGCCAGGTCCGGACGGCCGGCAGCAGCAGCCCGGCGAGCATCACCAGAGAGGACGTCGCCATCGCCAGCCGGACCGCCCTCGGGGAGACCGTGGCGGCTGGCGCGTGTGGGCGTACGGACATCCGGGCAATCTCCGTGGGCTGCCCGTCGATTCGGATCCGTGGACACACCGCCTTGACCCGAATCAGCGAATCGACAGCCAAAAAAGGATCGATTACCGCACCAAAGCCTACTCCGCCAGATCCGATCAAGTGATCGGAATCCGATCTTAATCTGGGAAAATCGGGGGATTGCAACGTTGACTTCGAGGATGCGATCCGGATCCTAGGCGACGCATTTTTCGATCGTCCTCCGCAGCGCCCCGCGCCGTCAGATCCGGAAGCAGGGTGCCCGATCGAAAAGGCGGCGACTGTGCGCTGGCGAGCGCCGGTCGGCTCGTGTTCTGGGAAGGGACGCCGCTCCCGGTTGGCGACCGGGCGGGCGTGAACGGTGCCACGGCGCCACGGCGGCCGTGGAATGCAAGGGGAGCAATGCGTCTCGGTCCGAACGATCGGGCCGAATTTCACCTATGCGCCGTCAGGGCGCGCGCGGGCGCTGGTTTCAGGTCGCGACGTCGCAAGCGGTACCCATTCGGCGGACGTCGAACCGGCACCCTCGGGACACCCAGAGGAGGAGATTGAATGCGTACGGCAGGTGCGATTTCGATCCTGGCGTTGAGCGCTGGGTCGGCTTTCGGGCAGGAGGCCCTGAGCCGCGACCAGCAGATCGCGGAGCTGAAGAAGCAGGTCGCGGCGCTGAGCGCGCAGATCGACTCGCTCCAGTCGCCGGCGGCGGCGACCCTCGAGGCGCGCCTCGACGGTGCCGTCCGCAACAGCCCGGCGGAGGCGCTGCGCGAGCCGCGCCGGCTGAACATCAGCGCGCCGGGCACTGACGGCATCAACATCGGCGGCCTCATCCATATCCGCGGCGACTACTGGGGGAACTACCACAGCTCGGTCGGCAAGGATGACGTCAACTCGTTCGGCGCCGAGGCGCAGCTTGGATTCGATGCCCGCGTCTCGGAGAAGACCTCGGTCGGCATCACGATGCATGTCGCCGACGTCTGGGGTGACAACACCGCGACCGGGCTCGGCGACACGACGCGCCTCACCGGTGACGCCTCCTCCTCCGGGGGTGAGAGCTTCGATGCCCAGCGCATCGTGCTCAAGGTCGCCGACATCTACAACACCGGGGTCGACATGACCGCCGGCCGCCAGGCGATCGAGTTCGGCAAGGAGCGCGTGATCGGTGACGACGACTGGCGGCTGGGCCGCACGTCGTTCGACGGCTTCCGTTTTGACAATGACCTCGGCGACGGCGCCGGCAAGTGGACCATCGTCGCCCTGCGTCTCAACGACAGCGACAACTTCGCCGGCGGCGAACTGACGCCGGCGGGCGGCGTCAGCACGGTCGACAACGCCGATCTCTACGGCGCCTACTACACGACGTCGATGAGCGGCGTCGGCGGCGTCGATCTCTACGTCTTCCACCTCGAGGACATGAACTACTCCGACGCCGGCGCCGTCGGCCGGACGCGCTTCACCACCTACGGTGCGCGCTGGGCCAGCGAGGACATGGGTGGGATCTGCTTCGACGTGGAAGGCGTCACCCAGTTCGGCGAGGTGATGGGTGACCGGACCCACAACTTCGGCTTCGGCACCTACGCGATCCACGCCGGCGCCTGCTTCAAGCCGAGCAATATCGAGTTCTTCGACAGCTTCCACGTCGGCTACGACTACGCGACCGGTGGCGACGATGCGAGCGAGAACTACCTGCAGATCGCGCCGTCGCTGCACGGTTGGTTCGGCCTGACCGACTTCTTCGGCTGGTCCAACATCCAGCACTGGACGGTGGGCACCAGCTACAAGATGGGCGACGGCACGGTCTGCCTTGGCTACCACTGGAACCGCCGGGCGACGACCGACGCCGGATTCGTCGGTTACAACTACTCCGACGCCACCAGCGGCGGCAACAAGGCTCTCGGTCAGGAGGCGGACCTCACCTACACCATGGAGTGCAGCAAGTCGACCTCGGTCGGCATGGGCGTGGGTTACTTCTTCGCCGGGAACGGTTTCCACGACATGACCGGCGTTTCGGGCGACATGGTTTACGGCTACTTCGCGGCGACCACCCGCTTCTGAGCGGCTGACGCCGGCCGTGGCGCCCACCGGCGCAACGGCCAACATTCGATGCGTGTCCCGGCGGAGGGCGACGACGCTCTCCGCCGGGTTTCTTTTCGGGCCACCGCGGGGGGCCCCCGGTCACGCGCGCGACCCGCTCAATCGACGAGTTCGATGAGCGCGGCGCCGCCCGGCCCGAGCTGCAAGGCGATCGACGCGTGGGCCGTCGGTGCGCCTGCGGTCGCGGCGGCGGGCGCCGCCCCGATCGGCGTGACGGCAGCGAAGCCGCCACGCGTGCGCGTCAGCCGAATCTCGCGCGGCTCGGTCAACCCGGAGCCGGCGACCACCAGCAGCCGTTCGCGACCGCGCCGCTGCAGCCGATGCAGGTGAACCGCACCGATCGAGGCGGCGTCCAGCTCGATCGCATCGCCCCCGACCGCGGCTCCGACCGGGTGGCCGAGCCAGCCGCGCAGCGCCGCCGCCGTCGCTCGCAGCGCCTCCACGCGTTCGGCGCCGCGGACGCAGCCACCCACGCGCGCGTCGAGATAGAGGGCGCGCCCCGGGGCCGCGGTTCGCTCGTAGCCGAGGCTCGTCCGGCGCGTCCCGGCAGCCGCCGCGAGCAGTTCACCCTCCGCCGCCGCCAGCCGCAGCGCTCCCGTCCGCGGCGCATCGAGCGCGACGGAGGGCTCGAGGTCGGCGAGTTCGATGCCGCCGCGCCGCTCCACGCCGAAGAGCGACCGCAGCGCGCCGGAGTCGCGACCCGCCAGCTCCTCGTCGAACAGCGCCGCGTGCGCATCGCCGATCAGCGTGCCTCCGGCGGCGACGAACGCGGCGAGCTCGCCGACCAGGCGATCCGATACGGCGAACGCCTCGGTCAGGATGACGGCCGCGCTCGGCGGATCGGCGATCGCCGCCCCCGGCAGCCCGGCGCGCTCGTCGAAGAACGTGAAGGGCACGCCGACCGCGCGCAGCAACTCGACCCAGCCCTCGCGCGCGGCCGCGGTCGAGGAGTGGTCCGCCTCGTACGATGTGAGGCGGTTCAGGAAGGTCTTGCCGTCACCCCAGGAGTCGACGATCCAGCCCGCCCGGGCCGCCGCCATCCCCGAGAAGAGGAAGACGCGCGGCGGGGCCGCCACCGCGTCGACCAGCTCCCGCCGCAGCCGCCGCGCCTGCGTCACCTCCTCGGCGAGACGCCGCCCGGCACGGGTCAGCGCGCTGCCGTCCGCCGTGAGGAGCGGCCCGCTCGACCAGATCACGGCACCGTCGTCGCCGCGCCCGACGCGGGCCAGCAGCTCGCGCGGTTCCCAGTCGGCTGCCGGCTGATCCGGGACGAACAGCGTCGACAGCACGCGTGCGCCCGCTCCCTTGAAGGCGTGGACCAGTTCCGGCGCCGCACCGGTCTCGTACGGTTCGTGGAGCGTCAGCGCCGGCGCCAGGCGCGCCCAGTCGAAGCCGCCGAACGCGGAGGGAAAGCTGCCCCCGGTGAAGCCGACCGGCGCACCCGGATCAGCGGCGATGACCGGCGCGGCGAGGTCGACCAGCAGCCGGGCCAGCGCTTCATCCATGAACTCTCGATGGACGGCCCAGGCAGCGAGCCGCACTTCCGCCAGCGGCCGGTCCGCTGCGGCGCGGCGGGCCTCGGCGCTGGTCGGCGGTACGAACTCGCTCCAGTCATCCCACGTTCCGCCGTGTCGCGCCCTCCAGTCCGCGATCGCTCCGTGTCGTGCCGCGAGCCATGCGCGGAGCGCCGCCAGCGTCGCGGGCGCGAAGCAGTAGTCCATCGGATTCACGCCGCGCGTGACCGAGAGTTCGTCCTCCAGCACCCAGCAGAGCGGCGCCGCCGCGCGATGGCGTGCCAGCCCGGCCTCGACCTTCTCGAACAATTGCCCGCGCGCCGCCGGCTCGAGCAGCGACGTCGGGCGCGACGGTCGGAACCCGGACAGGTCCCCCTTCCACGCCTCGCGGTCGAGATCGAACCGCGCCGGCCGCAGCCACAGGTCGCCCTTCCCGGCGAGGTGATCGACGTAGAAATCGAGACCGGCCGCGCGCACGGCGGCGCTCCGCGCGCCGTCCCACGCCGCCTCGACGTTGCAGCCGGCGAGCCCCGCCTCCCGCAGGGTGGCGAACGCGACCGGGCCCGGCGCCGGCCCGCCGTGGAACCAGACGAACACCGGGAAATCGCGCCAGCGCGCCGCCCGCTCGTCGGCGCTCGCGGCGCCGTCGAGCGGCGTCGCCGTGCTCGTGACCAGCCCGATGAGGAGCAGGCTCACCATCGCGAAGACTCCTCGGACAGGTCGATCTCCTCGCCGTCCCGCAGCACGACCTTCGGACAGTCGGGCAGCGCCTCGAGGAACTGCCGGCCGTAGCGCCGCTGGATGATCCGCGCGTCCAGCACGGTCACGACGCCGGAATCGTCCTTGCGCCGGATCAACCGCCCGAAGCCCTGCTTGAAGCGCAGCACCGCCTTCGGCAGCGACAGCGTCATGAACGGGTCCTGGCCGCGCCGCTCCGCCCGCTCGCTCCGCGCCCGCTCGAGCGGGTGGTCGGGCATCGGGAACGGCAGGCGGGTCAGGATCACGTGCGACAGCTCGCGGCCGGGGACGTCGACGCCTTCCCAGAACGACGCCAGCCCGAACAGCGCCGCCGGCTGCGCCAGCCGGAACTCCTCGAGCATCCGGCTGCGCGGCAGGCCCCGCCCCTGCACGAGAAGCGCGATCCCGAGCCGATCGGCCGCGGCGCGCACGCCGTCGGCGACCTGCTCCATCGTCTTCCTGCTGGTGAACAGGACGAAGGCGCGGCCGTGGCAGCGCTCGAGGTGTCCCGGGAGCCGTTCGATCATCGCGCCGAGCCAGGCGTCGGGCTGGTTCGGCTCGGGCAACGGATCGATGACCAGCTTCGCCTGGCGCCGGTAGTCGAAGGGCGAGGCGAGGATCAGCGGGCGGGCGTCGGCGATGCCGCAGCCGCGCGCCAGCCAGGAGAAGCGGTCGGGCGCCGGCGCCACGGCCAGCGTCGCGCTGGTGAGGACCACCGAGCGCAGCGGCGCGAACAGCTCGCGCGCGAGGATCGGCCCGGGCTCGATCGGGGCCGTGCAGACCGACACCTCGCCGCCGGCCTCCTGCCGCTCGACGTACGCGACCCGCTCGTCGCTGCTGCCCGCCAGGGCGGCAGCGAGATGGAGCGACTGCTCCGCGAGCACCTGACCGCGCGCCGCGAGGTCGGCGGCCACCGCTTCGTCGCGCTCGTGTTCGGCGACCCGCAGCAGGCGGGCGGACAGCTCCTGCAGCGCCTCCGGCGCCGCCTTCGGCAGCGGCAATCCGGCCGGCACCGGCGCCTGCAGGCGCGTCCCCGCCAGCCGGGCGAACGCCTCGAACAGCTCCTGCGTCGTCGCCCGCGCATGCAGGAGCGCCTCGTCCACGGCCAGCCGGGCGTCGCCGACGACGGCGCCGACCGCCTGCCCGGCGCGCTTCATCTCCGCGGCGAGCACTGCCCGCGACACCCGCCCGCCGAGGTGCTCGGCGGCGATCTCCTCGAGATGGTGCGCCTCGTCGACGATGAGGTAGGCGTACGGCGGCAGCACCGCCCCGCCGACCCGCTTCAGCTTGAGGTCGGCCAGCAGCAGCGCATGGTTCACCACCAGCACGCCGGCCTCCCGCACGCGCCGCTTCGCCTCCTGCCAGGCGCACGACTCGAAGAACGGCGAGCGCGCGCCGAGGCAGTTGCCGCGCTCGGCCCGCACCGCCGCCCACGCCTCCGCGCGCGGCTCGAAGTCGAGGCTGCTGCGAGTGCCCTGCGGGCTGGTCGCGGCGAAGCTCACCAGCCGCTGCAGTTCGCCGGCGGAACGGACGTGCTCGAACAGGAGATCGGTGCGGCGCAGCGCCTGCTCGGCGCGGCGGCGGCAGACGTAGTTCTCGCGCCCCTGCACCAGCGCGGCCTCGAGCGGCACGCCGAGGATCTCGCGCAACATCGGCAGGTCGCGGTGGACCAGTTGCTCCTGCAGGTTGCGCGTCCAGGTCGAGATCACGACGCGACGGTCCGGCAGGTCGGCGTGGAGCAGCGCCGGCAGCAGGTAGGCGAAGGTCTTCCCGGTCCCAGTCCCCGCCTCGACGAACAGCCGCGCGTGGTCGTGGAAAGCGCGGTCGACCGCCTCGGCCATCACGATCTGGCTCTCGCGCTCCTCGAACGCGGGGTGGCGCGCGGCGATCGGGCCGCCCGGGCCGAGCAGTTCGCGCAGGCGGCTCACCGACCGCCCCTCCCGGGGCCGCGGCGGCGTCGCGACGCCGTCGCGTGCTGTTGCCGCCTCCGGCAAACCGGCCTACGATCCCCCGCCTTCCACCTCCCGGAGCTCCCCATGGGCTGGCGTCGTCCCCTCCTGCTCTCCGCCCTCGCGCTGGTCACCGCGCAGTTCCACGGCTGCGCGTCGGATCCCGCTGCCGCCGAGCGCACCGGTCGGTCGGCCGCCCTCGCGGTGCAGCCGTGGGAGATCGACCCCTACACCCACACCGAGCAGATCATCGTCGATGGCAACGCCGTCGGCTACCTCGTGACCTACGACGCGCTCCCGGCCGGCATGGCGATCGAACGCCTCTTTCCGACCGGCGGACGGCGCATCCTCGACCTGCGCTTCGAGGACATCGGCTATGTGACGCCGCGCGGGCTGTTCGGCCGGCACGGCGCGAAGGGCGCCGTCCTGGAGCTCGGCTACCACGAGTTGAACGGCGGACTGACCCAGTTCTTCGGCGGTGCCGTGCAGGCGCGGCTGGTCGCGTTCGGCGGGGACGCGCCGAGGAAGCCGGCAGCGGCCGCCGCTGGTGACGGTGCCGACTCCGCCGACGGAGACACGGCCGCCGAGGACGGCAGCGAGGCGAGCGACGAGGGCTGAGCGACCGCGAACCTTGCCTGGATCGTCGTCGCTCAGCGCCCGCTGGTGACGGTGGCGTCCGCGGCGAGCGGCTCGACCGGGGGCATCGTCTCGGCCATTTCGCGCGCGCACTCGGGGGCGCAGCCGACCAGTTCGAAGCGGGTGATCGCCTGTCCGGCGCGGGCCAGTGCTGCCAGCGCCTGATCCGCGCCCGCCGAGCGCGCCGGACCCATCGCGCCGCGCGTCTGCTCGATCGCCGCGACGACCTCGGACTTCACGGCGGTCAGCTGGTCGTGCACGGCGATCAGTCCGCGATGCAGCTCGTCTGCGGTGTCCTGCAGCAGGTCGCCCTTGCGGATCCGCACGCCGCGCGGAATGCGCAGCCGTTGCAGGTCGCGGGCCAGCGCCCTGAAACGGAAGTTCGGGCCAGCGATGCGGAACGTCTCGAGCACGCCGTGCGCGAACAGGCAGATGAAGGTGCAGATCAGCGGCGCGAGGACGATGCGCAGCAGCACCTCGACGCGGAACGCCGTCTCCATCATCGCCCACTCGGGCGGATGGCCGAGGAACGTGAACGCGACCGGCGCGACGACCGCGATGACGACGAACAGCAGGAAGTAGAAGCAGAGCGCGCCGCCCAGTCGCCGGATGAAGCCCAGCTGGAAGGCGCGATCGATGAGCACCGTCTTGCGCTGGTTCGCCGGGGGCGGCAGCGGCGGGACGGGAGTCGACGGGTTGGACGCGTTCATGCGATCACTTCCCCAATGGCTGGACGCGGGGCGCGCCCCGACGGCTGCCTCATCGGCGGCGCAGCTTCCACGCCTTCAGCCACTCCTGATGGGTGGCGAGCCGCACCGGGTCCGGCAACCGGCTGGTGAACAGCTCGACCAGCAGCTCATGCGGCTGCGGATCGTCCCGGAGGACGCGGCACGCCTCCTCGAGCTCGGAAATCGCTGCCGGGTAGTCCGCGGCCGAGAGCCGGCAGTGGATCAGCCGCCAACGCAGCTGCGCATCGCCGGGCGTCGCCGCCACCAGCGGCTTCAGCTCGGCGGCCGCGGCCGTCCACGCCTCGAACTGCTCGTGGACGGCGACGATCGCCAGCACGACCTCTTGCGACTTCGGCGCCAACGCCCGCGCCTTCTCCAGCAGCGCGAGCGCGCCCGGGCCGTCGCCCTCGCCGGCGCAGCATTCCGCCAGCGCGGTCCACAGCACGACGCTCGGCCCCTGCTTCGTCAACAGGTCGGTCAGCAGGTCCTTCGCCGCCCCCCACTCCTCGAGTCGGAGGTGGCATCCCGCCAGGAGGAACTGCACCTCGTGGTTGGCGGGATCGAGGTTGAGGGCGCGCGTCAGCGTCTCGGCGGCCCTCGCATCGTCGCCGGCGGCCACGGCGCACCAGCCCTGCACGCGCACGGCCAGTTCGTGGCGCGGATCGAGCTTCTCGGCGCGCACGGCGAGCTCGTCGGCGCGCTTCCACTCGCCCTTGCCGAACCAGGCGATCGCCTGCTGCGTCAGCGAGCGGACCTCGACCTGCTCCGGCGTCAGCTCGGGCGCCTGCGGCGGCGCGGGCGAGGGGGGCGGGGTTGCCCGCGCCGCCGTCAGCCGGCGCCAACCATCGCCGGCGCGGCGGCCGCGCGAGCGCCGAATGCCGGCCGCGCGATCTCCGGCGGCGGGGCGAGGCGGGCGAGCTCGTCCCGCGCGACGAAGCGGAGGCACGCCGTCATCGCGACCAGCGTGTACATCAGGTCGAAGTGGGCGCGGTTCAGGAAATTGGCGCCGAACATGAACGCCAGCAACGAGATCTCGATCATGTCGGCGTAGTCGACCAGCCACTGCGGACCACCGCGGCGGCGCACCTCGTTGCGGGTCTTGCGCAGCCAGAGCAGCGAGGAGAGCAGCATCCCCATGAAGCAGACCAGCGCGACGGTGCCGAGCTCGGCCCAGACCTGCAGGTAGGTGTTGTGCGCGACGCGGACCGACTTGACGCCGTCCTTGCGGCGGACGGTGATCGGGTCGTAACGGCGGAAGTTGGAGAGGAACCCCTCGAAGCCGACGCCGAAGAACGGGTGCGCGGCGACCATTCGCAGCCCGACCTGCCAGGCGTAGAGGCGGCCGGCGGCCGATTCCTCCTGGGTCGGGTCCTTCAGCGTCTCGAGCCGCTCCTTGAAGTCGGAAGGCAGCAGGAACGGCACGATCCCGGCCAGCAGCGCTGCCACCAGCCACGGCAGGATGCTCTTCTTCAGCTTGTTGAAGATCAGCAGGCAGACCAGACACATGGTGAGGAAGCCGCCGCGCGACAGCGTGCAGATCACGGCGATGCAGGTCAGCGCGAAGGCGATCATGAGGCCGCGCCGCAGCCAGCGCTTCTCGGCGGTCTGCCGCAGGAAGAAGGTGAACGGCATGCCCATGGCGAGGCCGAGGCAGAGATCGTTGTTGTCCAGCATCATCCCGCCGGGCCCCTGCAGGATGCGCCCGCCACGCAGCACGCCATGCAGCCCGTACTTGACGCCGAAGAAGGCAAAGGTGAGGCCGATCGTCCACGCGAACTTCTTCAGGCGATCGCCCGTGTCGACCATGCCGACGGCGAAGAAGGTGACGACGTAGACCTTGAACAGGTCGACGTACTTGTCCGTCTGGTTGTCGTTCGGGTCCCGGTCGGCGCCGACCAGCGACAGCGTCACGGAGAGGAACAGCCCGAGCATCCAGCGCGTCGGCGTCGACCAGCGGGTGAACTTGCGCGTCTCGTTGAAGAACCAGCCGCCGTACATCAGCATCGCGCAGTACAGCGAGTAGCGGATGCCCTTGGCGAATCCCCAGCAGAAGTCCTGCGGCCGCAGGTAGGCCAGCCAGGTGAAGAGCAGGAGCCCGAAGAACGGCCGCGTGAACGCCCGCGGCAGGAGCGCCAGCACGGTCACGGCGACGATGACGTCTCGGTAGCTCAAGGCGGACCTTCGGGAAGGGGTCGGACGCGGGCGGCCATCATGTCGCCGCCGCGCGCCCCCCGGATGCCGTCGCACCCGCTCATCGGCGCGCCGGGGGGCCCGACTGCTGGCGCCGGACGAACCCGCGCGTCGGCGCGTATCCTCGGGACATGAACCGCCCGCAGCCGCCGGCCTACCAGCGCCTCCCGACCCAGATCGACGGCCTCGACCTGCTGCTCGGCGGCGGCGGCCTCCGCTTCCCGCAGCAGGGCTCGGTCTTCATGGTGATCCTCGGCGGCCCGGGGACCGGGAAGACCCACCTGGCGCTGGAACTGGCGGTCCGCACGCTCGGTGCCGCCACCGAGCGCGGCGCCTGCCACGTCTACTACAGCTTCGACCAGGGCCCCTCCGAGCTGCATGCGAAGCTGCGCGAGGACTTCGACTTCTACGGCCTCGACGCGCAATGGCGGCGGATCGTCGGGACGATCGAGTCGCCCGAGCACGCGGCGCAGGTGCACGAATTCGCCCCGCCGCCGCCGGCACCCGAGCGCTATCTCGCGCTGGCGGCGCTGCGCGAGTCGCCGCGCGAGATGGTGGCCGGCGGGGCCAGGCTGTTCGAGCGACTTGACCGCGACCTCGCCGCGATGGTTCGGGCGGCCGCTCCGGTGGGCAGCCGCCTCGCCCCGCGGCTCGTCGCCATCGACAACATCTCGGTCAACGCGTTCGACGACGGCATCCCGGCGCGCACTGCCCTGCAGTCGATCCGGCAGCAACTCGCCGAACGGCGCCTGCACGGGATCTTCGTGGTGGAGACGCCGGGCGACGGCTCGTCCCGCGCCGCGTTCACCGCCGCGGAGTATGCGGCCGACGTGATCATCGACCTCGGGTATCACCGCGTCGGTGACCAGTTCAAGGAGCGCTCGATCGAGATCGCGAAGGCGCGCCACCAGTTCTACTACCGCGGCGCCCACCACTTCTCGATCGTCGGCCGCAACGAAGGCGTCCTGTTCGGCGGCCGTGGCGCGCGCCCGCCGGGAGTGCACGTCTACCCGTCCGTGCCGACGCTCCTGTCGCACCTCGACTACCAGCAGTCGAAGGAGGCGCGCGCCGCGCCGCACCCGTCGATCCCGTTCGGGCTCGACGACCTGCACGTCCCGCACGGTTCGGTGACCGGCCTGATCGGCCCGCCGTCGCGCGCGACCACCGCGCATTGGCTGGCGCTGCGCTTCCTGCTGGCCGGCAGCGGCACCGGGTTGCTGATCACGCTGCGCGAGACGCGCGACGAACTCGCCGCGGTGGCCCGCGAGTGGTTCGGCGACGCCGCGAACCGCCTCGCGATCATCAGCTATGCACCCGAGTACCTCTCCGCCGGCAAGTTCATGAAGGACCTCTACGACGAGATCCTCGAGCTCGAGGCCGCCGGCCGGCGCATCGAGCGTGCGGCGCTGTGGGGCATCGGTCAGCTGAAGAACGCCTTCCCGCTGCTGAACGACTCGCGACTGTTCCTGCCCTGGCTGTCGACGTTCCTGAAGAAGCAGGGCATCGCCTCGCTGCTGGTCGAGGCGACGCAACAGGTGCAGGCCGACGGCACCGTCGCCGGCGATTCGGGCGTCCCGGGCACGGTCGACCACCTGCTCGCGCTGGTCGAGACTCCCGGCGGGCGGCCCGAGGTGCGCCTCGTCCGCTCGCTGAGCGCGCGTTCCGGGCAGCCGACGCGCTCGCTGCCGCTGCCGGCCGACGCGCGCTGAGCACCGCCCGGCCTGGTCCGCGCGGCCTGCTCCGCGCGCGGACACTCAGCGCTGCGGCAGTTCGCGGTGCCAGCGCCGCGCCAGCGCGGTGTCGACGAGGAACACGCGCAGGCGATTCTGGTGGTAGTCGAGGCGCGGACGCCAGAATTCGCGCACGAGGCGTCCTTCCTGCCACGCCCAGCGCTGGAACGAGCGGGTCTCCGCGCTCATCTCCTCGAACTCGGCCTGGACCACGACCCAGACGCGTCGACTGTCCGTCCACAGCTCCTGCCAGCGCTTCCACTCATCGCGCGGCGGCGGCGCCTCGATCAGACGCTCGTCCGACAGTTCGGCCGGCAGATAGCGACGCGCCAGCGCGTGCGTCTCGCAGACGATCGCGTCGCCGGGCTCGAGCCGCGCGCCGACGAAGGCGAGCGCGCCGGCGAGGTCGTGGCGATCGCCATCGATGCCGGCCGAGACGACGCCCGGCAGCCACGCCGCCAGTGCCGCGGCCGGGATCGCGACGCGGGCGCCGCGCAGCGCCCCCGTGACGCGGTGCCCCAGTTCGCCGAGGAACGCCGCCGCCGGCACCAGTGCCAGCGGCATCACGGCGACGAGGTAGCGCTGCTCGACTGCCTTCTGCTGCAACGCCAGCAGCAGGACGCCGGCGACCGGCGCGCCGACGCCGACCACCACGTGCACGGCCAGCGCTCGCTCGCGCCGCCACAGGGTCGGCAGCCCGAGCAGGGCCAGCGCCCCGACCACCGGACCGAAGTTGAAGCCGAGGCCGAGCACCAGCACCGCGGCGGTCTCGAGGCTCGCATCTTGCGCGTGGTAGCGGTATGCGATGGTCTCGCGCAGCGTCGGCCATGCCGCCGCCACCGCGACGGCGGCGAGCGGCAGGAGCAGCGGCGGGACGAGCGCGCGAGTGAGCGGCTTGAGCCGCAGCGCCGCCGCGGCGAGGCAGGCGAGGAGATGGCCGAGCAGCAGCAACCCGGCCGACGGGTGGGTGGCCAGCGCCAGCGCCGACCAGGCGACTCCGCGCCAGGCCGCGCCGACGTCGCCGTCGCGCTGCGCGCGCCAGAATGAGAACGTCGCCGGCACGCAGAAGAACAGCACCAGCGCGTAGAACCGCGCCATCTGCGACATCCAGAGGAACCACGGCGAGAAGGCGACCAGCGCCGCCAGCACGTGCCGTTCCCCGGGACGCAGCACCCCGCGCGAGCCGGCGAACGCCGCGGCTGCCGCGAGCGCGCCGCACGTCGCCGGCACCACGCGGAGCACCCACTGCAGGCTCTCCGGAGCGCCGAGGTCGACCCCGCCGAGCCGCGCCAGCTCGAGCGCGCCGCGTTCGAGCAGGAAGCTGAGCGGAAAGGCGAGCGCGCTCGGCTTCATCGCCGGTCCGAACAGCTGTTGGCTGTTCTCCAGCGTGTAGATCTCGTCGCCCCAGAGGCTGAAGCGGTCGATGCCGATCGCGCGCAGCGTCGCCGCGACGAGGAACCAGCCGAGCGCGGCGGCGAACTCGCGGCCGCGCCCGCTCGCCGCGGCGGCCGCCGTGGATCGCTCCGCGCTGTCGTCCGTCGCCGTCATCCGCGCCGCCGTCCTCGCACCTCCGCCGCACCGGAGGGATCGCTAGCGTACCGCGCTCCATGCGCACGCGTCGGATCCTCGGTCGCCTCGGCCTCGCCGCCATCGCCTGCCTGATCCCGGCCACGCTCGCCGACCTCTGGTTGCGCGGGAAGGTGGGCGCGTGCGGCGTGACGCCGTTCGCGACATCGACGGTCGACAGGCTGCCGCACCTGCTGTTTCCCGGCCGGACGACCACCTACAAGGGCGCGCTCGTCCGCATCAATGCGCAGGGCTTCCGCGGCGAGGAGTTCCCGCCGCCGGAGACGGGACGGACGCGCATCGCCCTGATCGGCGATTCGGTCACCTTCGGCAACGGCTGCCCCGAGGACGCCACCCTGGCGGTCGCGCTTGCCGCCGAGCTCGCCGCGCGCGGCCGGGCGGCGCAGGTCCTGAACTGCGGGATCCCCGGCTACAACGCCGACAACGTCGCCACCCTGCTGCGCACGCGCGTGCTGCCGCTGGCGCCCACCGAGGTGATCTGGGTGATGGTGGCCAATGACGTGAGCGGCGCGCT
The DNA here is from genome assembly GCA_016872815.1 of Planctomycetota bacterium. Taxonomy (GTDB): domain Bacteria; phylum Planctomycetota; class B15-G4; order B15-G4; family SIAN01; genus SIAN01. Next base: position 2,906 of record VGYY01000004.1, on the reverse strand, counting down.
CGCCCGGTCGGAGATCCCGGTCGACGCCACCATCGACCGCCTGGCCGACCTGCCGTTCCGCTCGCCCCTGCTGCAGATGGCCAATCAGAACGCGAGCGGCCTGCTGCGCCGCATGGGCTTCGCGCTCGACGGCTACGTCGAGTCGATCGTGCGCGCGTGGCACCACCAGGGCAGCGAGCAGATCCGCCGCGCGCTCGACGCGATCCGGGCCGATTGCGCGGCCGCCGGCATCGGCTTCCGGGTCGCGATCTATCCCTACATGACGCGGCCCGACCTGAACCCGTTCGCGTCGATCGAAGCCGGCTTCGCCGCCGTCTGCGCCGAGCGCGCCATCCCGGCGCTGCCGCTGGTCGAGGCGTTCGCGCGCGACGAGGACCTGATGCGCTACTGGGTCGGACCGCTCGACGGCCATCCCGACGGCGTGGCGAACCGGAAGGTCGCACGCCTCCTGGCGGACCGCTGCTACCCCTGAGCCGCCGCCGCGGCGATCGCGTCGGCCAGCGCCTCGGGCGAGTGGACGCAGGCGATCTCGCGCTCGCCGACGCGGACGTGGGCGCGCGCCGTCGCACCGGACGCGACGATGCCGTGGCGCTCCAGCCGTGCGCCGTCGTGCACCGGATCGAGCGGCAGCACCAGCTTGCTCGGCACCCAGCTGCGCCGCGCCACTTCGAGCAGCGCCGCGGTCCGCGGGTCGGCGGCGTCCCCCGCCACCAGCAGCAGCAGCGGCGGATGGAAATGGAGGTCGAGCGCGCGGCCGTACTCCGCCGCGTGGTAGCCGAAGAGCGGATGATCGGCGGCGAAGTGGCGCAGCGCCCGCTCGGCGACGGCGTGCAACTCCGGCCGCGCGAACAGCCAGCCGGCGCGCAGCAGCGCCTCCGCCGCAAGCCCGTTCTCCTGCAGTGTCTCGTGGCGGCGCCGCGCCTGCGCGAAGTGCGGCGAATCGTCGCGCGCGTCGAAGAATCCGCCGTATCGCGCCGACTCCTTCGCCAGCACGACGCCGACCAGGTCCTCCGCCACCTCGAGGCAGGCGCGGTCGCCGGTGTATTGCACCACGTGCAGCAGCGCCCGCAGCGCGAAGACCGTGTCGCCGAGCAGTCCGAGGATCTGCCGTTCGCCGCCGGCCGCCGAGTGGTAGACGCCGCGACCGCGCACCACCATCGCATCGACCAGGAACCGCGTCGCTTCCAGCGCGCGGCGCGTCGCCGTCTCGTCGCGCAGCACCGCGCCCGCCTTGAGGAACGCCGAGATCGCGGCCGCGAGCGGCCGCGCCTCCACCACCAGCTCGACCCGCGGCGGCTTGCGGTCGGCGCGCAGCCGCTCGGGCAGCGCGTACCACGCGTCGTTCGCCTCCTGCGCGGCGAACCACCCGCCGCCGACCGGATCGCGCAGCGTGTGCTCGACGTACGCCAGCACCTTCTGCGCGACCTTGCGCAGTTCGTCGCGGCGGAAGATCTGCCACGCTTCCAGGTAGTTGCGCAGCAGCCCCGCCTGCGTCAGCAGCAGCTTCTCGGTGCACGGCTGGCGCCAGTCGCGCGTCGCGCAGTGGCGGAAGAACCCGCCGGTCACCGGATCGAGCAGCGCTCCCTGCGCCATCCCGACCAGCGAGCGCAGCACGACCTCCTGCCACGCCGGGTCGCGCCGCCGCTCGGCCCACAGCAGCGCGAAGTCGATCGCCTCCGGGTGCGGGAACTTCTGGCCGCTGCCGAAGCCGCCGTGCGCCGCATCGAACGACGACCCGATCGCCTGTGCGATCCGCTCGAGGATCGCCGGCGTGAAGTCGTCGTCGCTCCCGCGCCTGCCCGCCACCGCCATCGCGCCGCTCCAGGAGGCCCGTTTCCGGCACCCCTCCTTCGGCCGACGGCTGCCCGCGGCTTGCGTCCCCTGCGCACCAATAGCCGCGTCGCGCGGCGGCGCCGCTACGTGCGCGCGGCTCAGCTCGCGGTGCGAGCCGGGCGCCGCCGCACCGCCACCCGCGGCGCATCGGCCCAGAGCGACTCGAGGTCGTAGTAGGTGCGGCCTTCGCCATCGAACAGGTGGACGACGACGTCGCCGAGGTCGAGCAGGACCCAGCGGTCGCCGCCGGTGCCCTCGACGCGCCGCGTCTTGCGCCCGCTGACCGCCGCGTCCTTGGCGATGCCCTCGGCCACCGCGCGCAGCTGGCGGCGATTGCGCGCCGAAGCGATGACGAAGTAGTCGGCGATCACGGTGCGCTGCTGCACGTCGAGGATCAGCAGGTCCTCGCATTTCTTGTCGATGGCGATCCCGGCGCAGACCTGGGCGAGCTCGAGCGAATCCAAGTCGATTTACCTTCCGTCCGGAACCGCCGCCGCCAGCGCGGCGAGCAGCACGATCACCACCATCCACCGCGGCAGCCGCAAGCGGCTGCCGGTTGCCATCCTCGCCTGGAGCGGCAACGCGAGGCCGCCGACCAGCAGCATCCCGCCGAACGCGCTCCCGAGTTCGGCCGCGACGGTCCGCGGCAGCCCGAGCGCGACGATCGCCGTCCACGCCAGGGCGGGGATCATGGCGCGCGCCGGTCCTTCCGTCGAGGCAGGCGTCCCGTCCGCCGGGACCGGCCCCCGCGCCCGCTCGAGCAGCGCCTGCAGGAGCACGGCGGCGAACCCACCCGCCAACGCGGCGGCGAGCGGCGCCGCCGCTTCGACCGGTCGGCCGGCCACGCCATTCGCCGCCAGTTGCAGCGCCAGCGCGGCGACCACCAGCAGTTCACCGAAACCGGCGAGCGTGCCCGGCGCCACGGCCGGCGCGCCGCGATCGAGGGCGGGGCCCGGCAGCGTCGCCGCTTCCTCCCGGCAGGCGACGGTGAACCGGCTGCCGCAACGGTCGAGCACGGTGAGGAAGCCCAGCGCCAGCCATGCCGGCCCGCTCGCACCACCGAGCCAGTCGGA
>VGYY01000003.1 GCA_016872815.1 Planctomycetota bacterium | reverse complement strand
GGCGGCCGCGGCGCCGGCGGCGGCGGCAGAGCCGCGCGAGTTCGACCGGGTGCTGACCTTCGTCGAGCGGACGCTGGACGCGCCGCACCGCTCGCTGCCCGACGGCGGACTCCTGTTCCAGGAGCTCTGCTCGAAGTGCCACCTGCGCGGGTCGTGGGGCAAGGCGGTCGGACCCGACCTCACCACGATCGGCGCGCGCTTCGGGCCGCGCGACCTGCTCGAGTCGATCCTCGCGCCGTCGCGCACGATCTCCGACCAGTACCGCGGCCTGAACGTGATCCTGAAGAACGGCGACATCGTCTCCGGCATGCCGCTGGTCGCGGACGAGCGCCACGTGCTGCTCGTCGACCTGCGCGGCGAGCAGGTCGACCTCAAGGCGGAGCAGATCGAGCGGCGCCGGCCGGCCACCAAGTCGGTGATGCCGGAGGGGCTGCTCGACGCGCTGAGCTACGAGCAGATCGCCGACCTCACCGCTTGGCTCTTGGCGCCGAAGATCGTCGAGCCGGCGAAGGCGGCGGCGTGGCAGGCGCTCCCGGCGACCGCGGGCGGCGCCGCCGTGATCAGCGCTCCGGCCGACTTCGCCTTCGAGTTCGAGGCGCGCCTCGGCGACAAGGAGCAGCTCTACTCCTGCTGGTTCCGGAGCGATGCGGGTGCGCAGGGGCAGGGGACGCGCGGCTATGCCGTCGACGGCGGCCGCAGCGCGTGGGGTCGGCTGCGCGACCTCGGCGGCCGCGGCGTGATCGTCCAGCCGCGCCAGGAGATCTGGTGGCCGCTGCCCGAGCGCACCGGCTGGAACCACTTCCTGATCGAGGCACGCGGCGACCGGATCACCGTGCGCCTCAACGGCTCGATCACCGTCGACAACGAGGACCGCGACGGCCCGGCAGCCGGCGGCATCGGCTTCGAGCTCCCCGCCGACGCGCCCGGCTCGGTCCAGATCCGCCACGCCCGCCTGCGACCACGATGATCCTGCCGCGCCGCTGATTCGGGCGGCGCGAACCGGCACGGACCAGCTGCGGGAAAGAGCGCCCGCTCACGGGAACGACTTGGTACGCGGGCTGCGAAGAGGCTCGCCGCGCGCTTCGTGACCAGCGGGCGCGACCAGGGAGCGATGCGTCCGCTTCCCCCGGACCGTCGTGTCCGTATCTTGGGCCCGAGGGCTTCTCCGCCCGTGAACGGCATGCCGCCATCGCCCGAACGACCGCGCCGCACGCCGCTCGTGGCGTCGATCCTGCTCACGTCAGGTTTGCTCGCGCTGGCACTCCTTGCATGGCGGGAGTGCAGCTACTACCAGGCCCCGCTCGCGGTCCAGGCGCTCGATTCGCGCCATGAACGACTGCGCTCCAGCGGCCCCCTCGGGCTTGCGCTGGGGGTCATCGCCGTCGCGCTGATCCTCCTGAACCTGCTCTACCTCGTTCGCCGTCGGCTCCTCGCCGCCAGCTGGGCCGGCTCGATCCGCAGCTGGCTCGACCTCCACGTCGTCTCGGGTCTTCTCGCCGGCGGCTGCGTCGCGCTCCATTCCGCGGGCGATTTCCGCAGCGCGTCGGCCACCATGGCCAGCGCCGCCCTCGGCATCGTCCTCGTGACCGGCTTGATCGGCCGCTACGTCCTCGCCCAGATCCCGCGGACGCGCGAGGGGCACGCGCTGTCGCTGGACGAGGCGCACGCACGCTTCGAGACCCTGCGCGCGCGCCTCGCCGAGCTCGGCCTCCCGCCGCTCGAACGGCCGGCCGCAACCCCGGTCACGACCGGCTCGAAGCTGCGGGCGCTTCGCGGCGTCCTGCTGGGCGACGCCGCATCGCGCGCGACCGCCCGCGCCTGGCGCGCGCGCTTCGAGCAGGCCGAGCCCGACGCCGCCACGCGCTCGCGCGTCCTGCCGCAGCTCGCCGCGATCCTGCGCGAGGCCGACCGCCTCGAGCGCCTCAACGACCTGACCGCGCTGATGGCCTCCTGGCGTTTCCTCCATCGCTGGCTGGCGCTGGTGATGGTCGGCACCGCGCTCTGCCATGTCGCGCTGGCGATCCGCTGGGGTGAGCTGCGCTTCCGCGAATGGTCGCTGCGCGAGTTGCTGCCTTGAGGCCTCACACCGCGGTGGCTGCGCTGCTGGCATTGGCCGTGCTCGGCCTCTCGGTCGAGCTGGCCCGCGAATCGCCGAGCCCCGGACCGCTGGCCGCGGCGCATGCGCGACTGCCGGAGCTCGAAGGCCTCGCCGGCTGCGAACGCTGCCACACCGCCACCGGCCTCGCGGACGGCTGCGGCGGTTGCCACGTCGAGATCGCGGCGCAGCTCAGGAGCGCGACCGGCTGGCACGGCGCGCGCCTCGCCGAAGGCGTGCGCGACTGCGACCGCTGCCACGGCGAGCATTGGGGCGCCGACTTCCCGCTGGTGAACGTCCTCTCCTGGGGCGGGACACCGCCCGACTTCGCCTCCGCCCACCGGCACGTCGCCTTCGCCCTGGCCGGCGCACACGCCGCCCTCGATTGCGCGGATTGCCACGAGCAACGCGCGGCGACCTCCTTCCTCGGGCTGGCACAGGAGTGCGCCACCTGCCATGCCGACCCGCACGGCAGCGCCATGAGCGACGACTGCGCCGCGTGCCACGCGCAGGAGGCCTTCATCCCGGCCGCCCGCTTCGAGCACTCGCGCCGCTTCCCGCTGCTCGGGCCGCACGCGGAAGCCGGTTGCAGCGACTGCCACCCGCGCGGCGCCGAGCTCGACTTCGCCTCGGTGCGGGGGACTCGCTGCGCCGACTGCCACGCTTCGCCGCACCGAGCATCGCTGCCGGGTCGCTGCGACGACTGCCACTTCGCGATCGATGCCGACTGGAACGCCGCCGCGCCGCGTTTCGGCGCCGCCGCGCACGCCGCGACCGGCTTTCCGCTGACCGCACCGCATGCCGACCTCGCCTGCGCGAGCTGTCACGCCGGCACCGATCGGCCCGCCGCCTTCGACGCCCGCTTTCCCGGTCGCGCCGCCGGCGACTGCAGCGCCTGCCATCGCTCGCCGCACGGCGGCCAGTTCGGGGCGCGCGAAGCCGATTGCGCCGCCTGCCACGACGCGAGCTTCTCCGCCTCGCGCATCGACCCGGCGAACCACGTCCCGCCGCTGACCGGCGCGCACGTCGCCGTCGCCTGCAGCGGTTGCCATCGCCGCGCGGATGCGGCGGGCGGCGCCGTGGCCGGCGCGGCGACCGCCGTCCGTTTCGTCGGCACGCCCACCGCCTGCGCCGACTGCCACGGCGATCCGCACGGCGGGCAGTTCCGCGCCACCGACCCGTCCTGCAGCTCCTGCCACGACACCGGTTGCTTCCGGCCATCGCGCTACGACTTCGCGGCGCGGCATCCGCCGCTCGCCGGCGCCCACGCGCGCGCGCGGTGCAGCGACTGCCACCGTGCACCGGGCGCCGGAGCGCCGGTGCGGTGGGTCGGCACGCCCAGCGACTGCGCCGGCTGCCACGCCGATCCGCATGCGGGGCAGTTCGCTCCCAGGCCGGAAGGCTGCGCCGCCTGCCACACGGAGGAGCGCTTCGCCCCGTCGCGGCTCACCGCGATGCGCCACCGGCCTCCGCTCGAGGGCGCGCACCTCGCCGTGGCCTGCAACCGCTGCCACCTGCCCGATGCGAACGGAGTGCGGCGATTCGCCGCGACCCCGCAGACCTGCAAGTCGTGCCACGCCGATCCCCACGACGGCCAGCTCACCCGGCACGGCAACGACTGCAACACGTGCCACCGCTCGGCCGAGCGCTGGCTGCCCGTGACCTTCGACCATGCGCGCGACGCGCGCTTCGCGCTCGACGGCGTCCACGCCCGCCTCGCCTGTGCGGCCTGCCACCCGCGGACGCGACTGCCGGACGGCCGTGAACGGATCCACTACGTCCCGCTCGGAGTCGAATGCCGTGATTGCCATGCCGGACGGTGAGCCCTGCGGGTCGCGATCGCCCGATCCCGCGGATCCGCATCCGCTGCGGCCTCGCATCCGCGCTCGCGGCGGGCTCGTCGCGCTGGCGATCGCGCTGCTGGTCGCCTGCCACTCGATCGGAACGGTGCCACGGCAGGCATGGAATGAACGGCGATTCGGGCCGCTGGTGCCGCACCACACCTTTCCGAGCGATTGCTCGCTGTGCCATGTCCCGGAGCGCTGGGACGTGCTCAAGCCCGGCTTCGCCTTCGACCACCTCGCGCAGACCGGCGTCGCGCTCGAGGGCGCCCATGCGACCGCCGCCTGCCTGCGCTGCCACAACGATCGCGGACCGGTGCGCGAGTTCGCGGTGCGCGGCTGCGGCGGCTGCCACGTCGATCCGCACGAGGCGACGCTCGGCGCCGACTGCACGCAATGCCACGACACCACCACTTGGCAGCCGACCGGACGGATCGCCGAGCATGCACGCACCCGGTTTCCGCTCTCCGGCGCCCACGCCGCCGCGGCCTGCGACCGCTGCCACGAGCAGGCGCGCGTCGGCCGCTTCGTCGGCGCCTCGATCGAGTGCGTCGATTGCCACCAGGACGACCTCGCCGCCGCGAGCGATCCCGATCACGCGGCGCTCGGCGACGTCCGCTCGTGCCAGCGGTGCCATTCGCCGACGGCGTGGAGCGCCGCGCACTACTCCCATCCTTCGTGGCCGCTCCAGGGCCGGCATCGAGCCGCCGCCTGCGCGGATTGCCACGCGGGCGGCATCTACTCCGGCACGCCGCGCGACTGCTTCAGCTGCCACGCCGCCGACTACGCCGCGACCAGCGACCCCGACCATGCCGCCGCCGGTTTCGGCACCACCTGCGAGGACTGCCACACGCCGATCGGCTGGGGCCGCGGCGGCTTCGACCACGGCAGCGCCTTCCCGCTGACCGGCCCGCACGCGCTGAACTGCAGCGACTGCCACACCACCGGCACCTACCCGACCTTCTCCTGCACCCACTGTCACGCCCATTCGAAGCCCGAGATGGACGACGAGCACGACGACGTCGGCGGCTACAGCTGGAGCAGCCCGCAGTGCTACGCCTGCCATCCGCGGGGAAAGGAATGAGCGAGCGACGACGGGCGACTGCACCGACGCGCCATGCGGCGCGCGCCGGGCGCGCAGCGCGGTGCGCACGGTCTCTCCGATGGCGCGGGCTCGCTGCGGGCGCAGCCGCACCCGTCGCGCTCCACCTGTGCGCCGCGGCGCCGGCGGCGGCAGCCAGTGCGCTCGCGCCGCCGCTGCAGGAGTCCCCCGCACCTTCGGCACCGCAAGGCGTGGACTTCGCGCGCGACCTCGCTGCTCCGGTGGCGCAGGTCGCCGCCGACGGCCTCTACCTCGCGACCGGCACCGATGCCGGCGTGCAGCCCGGCGCGCGCGGGACGATCGAGCGCGACGGTCGGGTGCTCGGCGAGGTCGAGGTCCGCCACGCGACGGCGACGTCGTGCTTCGCGGTGGTCACCCGACTCGAGGCGGACGCCGCTCCAGCCGCCGGGGACCGCGTCCTCTTCCGTGGCATCGTGCCGCCAGCGCGCCCGGCGCCCCGGGCGCCGGCGACGCCGGACCGCGCGGCGGCGGGCGACGTCGAGCGGCCGTTCACGCCGCTGCTCGCGCCCGCCGTGGCGGCGCCAGCCGAGTCGCGCGGCAACTACCTGCACGGCAGCGCCGGGCTCGCCACCAGCTGGCTCGCCGACGACGAGAATGGCCGCGACTACGTGAATCTGCGCCTGTTCACCAGCGGCGAAGTCGAACGGCTCGGCGACGGCCCGTGGTCGCTGCAGTGGCGCTTCGACCTGAACCGGCGCAGCGGCGACGGCTACGCCGACGATTCGCAGCAGGACCGCTGGCGGTTGCGCGCCGACACGCTGCTGGTGCGCCGCCACTTCGAGGACGGGAGCGTGCTCGGCGTCGGCCGCTTCCTGCCGCATGCGCTTCCGGGCATCGGCCGACTCGACGGCGGCTACGGCGAGCGGGTGCTCGGCGACGGGGTCCGCGTCGGCGGCGCGCTCGGCCTGCGGCCCGATCGCGACGACCTCGGCCCACGCGCCGACGAGTGGGTGGCGGCGGGGTGGACCGCGTTCGACGGACGGACCGGCGGCGGGACGCGCTGGAATGGCGCGCTCGGAGCGCTGGCCAGCTGGTACGAGGGCGACGCCGATCAGCACGCCCTGCTGGCGGACCTGGGGGCGAACTTCAGCGGCGGCCACTGGCTGCGCGCCTCGACGCAGCTCGACGCCGACGGGGATGGCGACGCGGGGCGCAGCGGAGTGGGCGTGACGCGGCTCCACGTCACCGGCTGGTGGCGCGCGAGCGAGCTCCTGGCGTTGCGGCCGTCGTGGTCGCATTGGCAGAACCCCGACACGGAGTCGCTGCGCGCGGTCGCGCCGAACGACGCGAGCTACGGACGCGGGCGGACGCGCGCGGCACTGGCCGCCGTGGAGTCGTTCGGCGGCGGCGCGGCGCTCGAGCAGGAGGCGGCGTGGCTGACCGGCGACGGCACGCCCGGCGAGTTGCAAGTCACCCTGCGCGGGCGCGATGCGACGCTGCTCTCGAGCGCCGCGTTCGGCGGCGACCTGGCGCTGTTCAACCTGGTCGGCGTCGACCAGGACGGGCTCGGCGCCAGCGCCGGGGTCACCTGGATGCCGGCGGCGGCGTGGCTGCTGCGCTTCGGCTGGGACACGACCTCGCTCGAGATCGACGGCGGCGAATCCTTCCTCTCGAACACGCTGTCGCTGTTCGCGACGTGGCAGGCCGGCGTCCGCACGACGGCGTGGGCGCGCGCGGCGAAGGGTTTCGGCGACCGGCAGGACACCACCGGTCTCGACCTCGGACTCACCTGGCGCTTCTGAGGGCGATCCGCAGTGGGCACGACGATCCTCGGGTTCATCGCGGTGCTGGTGCCGCTGCTGGCGCTGATCGCATGGCTCGAGCGGCGCGCGGCGCGGCGGCTCGAGCTGGCGGCGGTCGCGGACCTCGAGGAGGCGCGCACGCGCGGCTCGCATCGCCCGCTGGCGCAGCATCCGCAGATCGATCCGCTGCAGTGCGTCGGCTGCGGATTGTGCGTGAAGGCCTGCCCGGAGGAAGGGGTGCTGGCGGTGCTGGAAGGCATCGCGCGCGTCGTGCATGGCTCGCGCTGCGTCGGCCACGGTCGCTGCGAGACGGCATGCCCCGTCGGCGCGATCGCCGTCGGGCTCGGCTCCCTCGCGGAGCGCGACGACGTGCCGGTGCTGTCGCCGACCCAGGAGTCGGTCGTGCCGGGGCTCTACCTGGCCGGCGAGCTGTCGGGGATCGCGCTGATCCGTCATGCGGTGGCGCAGGCGACGACCGCGATCGACGCGATCGCGGCACGGGACGGCGGCCGCGGCGCGGCGCCGGTCAGGCCGGGCGCAGCACGCCTTGACGACGGCAGCGTCGACGTCGCGATCGTCGGCGCCGGACCGGCGGGGCTGGCGGCGGCGTTGCGTTGCATCGAGCGCAAGCGATCGCACGTGCTGATCGAACAGGAAGAGCTCGGCGGGACCATCCTCCACTACCCGCGCGCCAAGCTGGTGATGACGCAGCCGGTCGAGCTGCCGCTGCTCGGCCGATTGACGAGGAGCGAGTACCGGAAAGAGGAGTTGGTCGAGCTGTTCCACGAGGCGGCGCGGCGATTCCCCCTTCGGCTGAAGACGCGGACCCGCGTCGAGACCGTGTCACGCGCCGAGGCGGGCGGCGACTTCGCGGTGCGCTGGCGCGATGCGGGGGGGAGCGGCGAGTTGCGGGCGCGGGCAGTGGTGCTGGCGCTGGGGCGGCGCGGCACTCCGCGCAAGCTCGGCGTGCCGGGCGAGGAGCTGCCGAAGGTCGCGTACCGCCTGGTCGATGCGGCGCTCCACCGCGGCGAGGATCTGCTGGTGGTCGGCGGCGGCGACAGCGCGGTGGAAGCGGCGCTGGCGCTGGCGGCGCAACCGGGGAACCGCGTGACCCTCTCCTACCGGAAGGAGGCGTTCTTCCGGCTCAAGCCGCGCAACGAGCAGCGCATCGTCGCGGCGGAGCGATCCGGTGGCGTGCGGGTGCTGTTCGGCAGCGAAGTCGTCGCGATCGAGCCGGACCGCGTCGAGCTGCGAGTCGCCATCGACGGCGGCGAGCGCCCGCTGTCGCTGCCGAACGACCACGTGCTCGTCTTCGCCGGCGGCACGCCGCCGTTCGAGCTGCTGCGCGCCGCCGGCGTCACCTTCGGCGCGGAGTCGCGGCGGCCGGCCGTCGCGACCGGCCCGCGGGTGGCGTGACCGTTCAGCGCGCGACGATCTCGAAGTGGGCGCCGGCCTGGTCGCAGCGGAGCGCGAGCAGCTGGCCGGCCGGGAGGTACTTGAGCAGCAGCTTCGGATCGAGGGCGCTGAAGGCGTCGATCATCGCCATGGCGTGCGACTCGAGGTTGCCGCCCGACGAGCCGCGCTCGTCCGGCTCGAGCGCGCCGACGGGGTCGGCCTCATCGCCGCCCGGCTCGCCGCCGAACGCCCCGCCCTCCTCGTCGCCCTCGACGTAGGCCGGGTCGATCCCCTCACCGAGCATCGCCCCGCGCAACCCCTCCATGACGTCGCTGGTCGTGCTGCTCCACACGGCGAGGGCCGGCGCCGCCGCGAGCGCGTCGAAGCTCGCCATGAACGCCGGTGACGTCCTGAGGCTCGGCAGCTCACGGTTGCTCTTCCGGCGCAGAACGTCCTGCAGCAGCGTCGGCGACGGCGACACCACCATGAAGTCGTCCACGATCGCGTAGTTGACGGTCAGGATGCCGAGCGGCAGCGAGTAGACGACGTACCCCTCGAACTCGCTCTTGCGCCGCGCCGCGTGCATGCCCTGCTTGCGCAACATCCGGTCGAGCGAGGCCGCCAGCGCGGTCGCGTCGCGCACGCCGAGGATGAAGGCGGTGTTCACCGACGGCCCGCCCTGCATCCCGATGCCCATCAGCGACTCGTCCTCCGGAACCTCGACCACGCTCAGCGCGAGGCGCCCGTCGAGGTGATCGAGCAGGTCGCGCCGCGGATGGAACTCCTCGGCCTCGGCGCCCGGCGCCGCCCCCTCCGCCGCCGGCTCGCCGAACAGCGACCCGAGCCCCGCCTCCTTCGCCAGCGCCTCCGCCGCGTCGAGCCCCGCCGGCAGGTCGAGCCGCAGCGAGATCGCGGTCGCGGCCTCCGCCGGCACCAGCGTCAGCAGCGCGTGCTCGCCCCCCGACAGGAATGCCGTCAGCACCTTGGCCAGACCGACCGGCGTCCACGTCTGCTGTGCGTCGAGCCGCATCTCCGACGCATCGAGCTGCAATCGCGCCGACAGCGCGCCGAGCTGGTCGAGCCCGAGCGCCCGCGTCAGCCGCGTGTCGGGCGACTCCGCGCCATCGGCCGCCGGCGGCGTCATCTGCTCACGCACCGCCCGGCCGGTGTCGAGCCAGAACTTCACGCCGCCGGCCCGCGCCGCCAGCGACTGCGCGAAGTCGTGACGCATCGCGAGCGACTCGCCGCCCTCGCCGTCGAGGGCCTGGACGAAGCGCATGTACTGATCGCCGTCGACGGCAGCGCCGGTCGCGATGCCGAGCGCCATCGTCGATCCGACCACGCCCATCCGGAAGCGCCCCTTGTCCGCGCTGTCCATCGGCGTGAGCTGCACCACCTCGCGCGTGCCGATCGCCTCGCTCTTGAAGATCGCGTCGCCGCGCTCGACATGCGTGTTGACCGCCGCCATCGCCAGGGCATGGAGCTCGGCGGCGTGCTCGCTCGACTCGAGCGCCACCACCATCTCGGTGTCTTGCACCCGGTCGAGGTCGCCGCTCAGCGACCAGCCGATCCGCCCGTCGATCCTCCTGGTGGCGTCGACGAAGTCGAATCCGCTCTCCTCCTTCGAGGCGGCCGCCAGCGATTCGAGGAACCGCGCGAACGCGTCACGCACCGGCTTCGCCGCCTCGTCCTGCAGCAGCCGCCCGTACGCCGAGGCTGCCAAGTCGGCCAGCAACTGGTCGAACGAGTCGACGCCGGCGTACAGCAGCACGTTGCCCGGCACCGAGTGCTCGTAGCCAGCCACCGCGGGCGCGGCTGCCGCCGGCGCCGCCGCGTCCTGCGCGTCCGCGGCTCCGCTCTCCTGCGCCGGCGCCGGCGCCACCGCCACGCAGAGCCACGGCAGCAACGCCAACCGGTTTCGCGACGCCATCGACATCACTCCTGCGGGTAGACGATCACGCGGTCATGCACCAGGATCGCGAGGTCCGGCTTCCGATCGCCGGTCACGTCGGCGATCACCACCTCTCTCGGCTCGCGCCCGCCGCCGCCGTCCCGCTCGAAGATGCTCTCCTCGTAGACGGGGAACTGCAGCACGTGCGCGAGCTCGCCGTCGACATGGGCGGCGACGGTGATCAGGTGCTTGTTCGAATCGGTCATCACGGCGTCGGTGATCCCGTCGCCGTTCACGTCCCCGAACGCCAGCTGGTCGAGGAAGGCGTTCTTCAGCGGGCTCTCGAAATCGTCGGTCTCGACGAACGAGGCGTCGGCGACGCCCGCCTGCACCACGGCGAACCGGTCGGCGCAGAGCAGCACGATGTCCTGGCGGCCGTTGCCGTCGAGGTCGGCCACGCGCAGCGCCCGGGGCTCGACGTCACCGAGTTCCACCCGCGCGACCGTCTTCGCCGTGCCGTCGACCTGCCGCAGCACGCGCAGCGAGCGGGTCGACCGGTCGTGGACGATCACCTCGGGCTTGCCGTCGCCGTCGAGGTCGCCCGCCGCCACCGCACCGACCTTCGCGCTCGGTTCCTCGAGGTTCCACTGCGCCACGACCTTCGGCGCCCCCTTGTCGTCGAACGTCAGCGCCCGCGCGAAGTTGGGGCCGGGCACCAGCAGCTCGACGGCCCCATCGCCGTCGGCATCGCCATGCCACATCGCCGAGCGCGCGACCCCCTTCACCACCCCGAGCCCGGCCGCGTCGCCGGTCTCGGCGGCGACGAAGCTGAACGCGCCCTCGGCGGACCGCGCGCCAAGCAGCACCTTCGGCAGCTCGGTCGGGATCGAGACGAAGGCGTCGCGCAGGCCGTCGCGGTTCAGGTCGATCAGCCAGAGATCGTTCGGGTCGGTCGGGAGCCTCGGCAGCTCGACCTGCGCCGGCAGCACCTGCGCCGAACCGCCCGCGAGCAGCTGCACCGACCACTTCTTCGCCGCCGCCTTTCCGGTCGCCACCAGCCCCACCAGGCTGCTCCGGCCACCGCCGTCGAGGTCGGCGGCATCCAGCGCCAGCAACGTCTCCCCCTTGTAACCCCGCGTCTCCGGGAAGCCCGGCCGGCCGGTCGCGTCGAGCACCGCCACTCCGAACGATCCCTCCTCCGGCGCGGCCACCACCAGCTCGGGACGACCGTCACCGTCGAGATCGACCAGCCGCGGCTGGCGCGCGCCGACCAGGTTCGCGCACGCCTCGCCGCGGCTCGCGAGCCCGTCCGGATCGCCGCGATGCAGCACGAGACGCGCCGCCGAGGGCTCGCAGACCAGCAGCTCCGGCCGGCCGTCGCCGTCGAGGTCGGCCAGCAGCTCGTCGCGCGCCTTCTCGTCCTTCTGCGTCGCGTAGGCGACCAGCCGGGGCGACGACAGCGCGATCTCGCCCGCCTTCGGCGCCGCGCCGGCCGCCGCCAGTTCGAGCAGCGCGACGCGCCCGCTGCGCCGTCGCACCGCCGCGATGTCGACGCGGCCGTCGGCGTCGAGGTCGGTCACGGCGTACTGGCGGATCTCGGTGAAGGGAAAGAGCCGCTCGGGGCCCAGCTCGCCGCCGCCGCGATTGAGGCGGAAGCGCAGCGGCGCGTCCGCCTCGGCCTTGACGTAGAGCAGGTCATTCCTGCGGTCGCCGTCGAGATCGCAGATGGCGAAGCCGTCCGGCGAGGCGGTGGCGTTCAGCAGCTCGGCCGCCTCGGCCAGCCGGCCGTCGGCGCCCTGGAGGAAGAGCTGCGTCTTCTTCTTGCCCAGCACCAGCACGTCGGCGCGGCCGTCGCCGTCGAGGTCGCCGAGCCGCAGGGACTGCGGCACGTTCGACAGCTCGTCGAGATCGAAGCGGACGCGCTCGCCGAAGCCGCCCTTCGCGCCGCGGAAGGCGACCGTCAGCTTCTGCGAGTCGCCGACGAAGGCGAGGTCGTTGCGGCCGTCGCCGTTCAGGTCGCCGATCGCCAGCGAGCTGACCTTCTGGTCGGTCGGGAACGACTCGCGCTCGAAGTGGACCTCGTCGGGGAAGTCGTTGGCGCCGTCGCCCGCCTCGGTCGCCTGCGACGCGCGCAGCGCCTCGCCGGGCTGTCGCTGCAGCAGGAAGTCGAGCCGCGCCTTCGGGTTGTTGATGAGCGCGAGGTCGGTGTCGCCATCGGAATCGACGTCGGCCGCCAGCAGCCGGAAGCAGCCGTCGTTGAGCCGCGAGTTGATCAGCCCGGTCCAGCCGTACTCCTCGGCGCGCGGGACGCCGCGGACCGCGGGCGCCGGTGCAGCGGCGGGCAGCAGCAGCGGCGCGAGGGCCAGCGCGAACGGTCGGCGCGGGAAGGCGGGCATCAGCGGACTCCGGCGGGCAGCGGCGACCGCAGCGAACGGTGCACGCGGATCGGAAGGGGGGCGGCACTGTACCCTTGCCGCCGACCCGCGTCGCACGGACGCGGGCCGGAGAGGCCCCATGTCACGAATCCCGTTCCTCGCACCGGTCGGATCGCGGCTCCGCCGCGGCGCGCTGCCGGCGCTGCTCGCGCTGACGCTCGCCGTCCCGGCGCGGGGCGACGAGCTGGTGCTGTCGGGCGGCGCGATCGTGAAGGGGCCGATCCTGAAGGAGACGGCCGACGCGCTGCACGTCGATCTCGGCTTCACGGTGCTGACGGTGCCGCGCGCGCAGATCCTCGATCGGCGCACCGACGACGCGGACGCGGCGGGTGCGGCGGCGGGCGCCGAGACGCGGCGCGGCATCTACGCGAAGAAGGCGCTGCCCGAGATCTCGGTGCGCGAGGCGGTCGACACCTTCGGCGAGGGCGTCGTGCTGATCAAGAACCCGAGTTCGCTCGGCTCGGGCTTCATCGTCAGCGAGGACGGCTGGATCGTGACCAACGCCCACGTCGTGCAGGGCGAGACCGAGGTCACGGTCACGGTCTACAAGAAGGCCGGCGCGCAGATCGAGCGGAAGGTCTACGAGCGGGTGAAGATCATGGCGATCAACCCGCAGGTCGACCTCGCGCTGCTCAAGATCGAGCCGGAGGAGCTCGGCGACACCAAGCTGACCAAGGTCTACCTCGGCGACATCGACTCCGTGCGCCAGGGGCAGGCGGTCTTCGCCGTCGGCGCGCCGGAGGGGCTCGAGCGCAGCGTGTCGGAGGGGATTGTCTCGACGACGAATCGCGAGCGCGAGGGCCTCGTCTACATCCAGACCACCGCGCAGGTGAACCCGGGCAACAGCGGCGGCCCGCTCTTCAACAAGAACGGCGAGGTGGTCGGCGTGGTGGCGTGGAAGCTCCTCTTCAGCGAGGGGCTCAACTTCGCCATCCCGATCAACTACGTGCAGCACTTCCTCGACAACCGCGACGCCTTCGCCTTCGACCGCGACAACCCCAACAACGGCCGCCGTTATCTGCCGCCGCCGACCAAGGGCGAGAAGCCGAAGGCCGAGCAGTAGCCCCCCGGCGACGAAGTGGAACAATTGCTCCAGGAACAGTTGTTCCGGTTGGGCGCGGGTGCGGCGCGCATCGTCACTCTCTATTCGCTCGGCGTCGCGGGGTCCGCCAGCGCCGCGATCGCCGGCCATGGCGACGTGCCGCGGATCGCTTCCCATCGGCCGATCGAGCTCGCGTTCGTCGCCGAGAGGGAGCACCCCGAGCCGTTCGCGGCCGTCGAGCTCGAGATCGTCGTCGAAGCGCCCGACGGCTCGCGGCTGCGTGTGCCCGCCTTCTTCGCCGGCGGGGTGACGTGGAAGGCGCGCTACGCCTCGCCGCAGGTCGGCGTCCATCGCTGGCGCAGCGAGTGCAGCGTCCCAGATGACGCCGGCCTGCATGGACGAGTCGGGTCGTTCGAGGTGACGCCGGCGACCGGCGCGAATCCGCTCTGGCGCCACGGCCCGCTGCGGATCGCCGCCGACCGGCGCCGTTTCGAGCACGCCGATGGAACACCGTTCTTCTGGCTCGGCGACACCTGGTGGAAGGGACTGTGCAAGCGGCTCGATGCCGACGGCTTCCGGGAACTCTGCGCCGACCGCGCGGCGAAGGGGTTCAACGTGGTGCAGATCGTCTGCGGTCCCTATCCCGACGAGGAGCTGCTCGATCCGCGCTCGGCGAACGAAGCGGGACTGCCCTACGCGGCGGCCGACTTCCGCGCGGTGAACCCGGCCTACTTCGACGCCGCCGAGCGACGACTCGCGCAACTGCTCGACCACGGGATCGTGCCGGCGATCGTTGGCGGCTGGGGCCGGCCGCAGGAGGGCGGCCGCTCGACGATCGACCAGGTCGGGCTCGACGGCTACCGGCGGCACTGGCGCCATCTCATCGCGCGGTTCGGCTCGTGGCCGGTGGTCTGGATCCTCGGCGGCGAGGCGAGCGACGGCAACGGTCCGTGGGCCGCGCTCGCCGAGGAAGTGCGCGCCCTCGACCCGTTCGACCGCCCGCTCACCTACCACGCGCCCGCCGATCCGCGCACCGCCATCGCCGCCGGCAACGACCGCTTCGACTTCGACCTGATCGCGATCGGCCACGACGGCTTCGGCACTGCGCAGGCGACGCTCGAGCTGCTGCGTCGAACGCGATCGCAGTCGCCGACTCGTCCCGCGCTGTGCGGCGAGGCGTGCTACGAGCGCCACATGCAGTCGAATTTCGAGGACCTCCAGCGCCACCTGTTCTGGACGCTCGTCCTGTCGGGGGCGGCCGGCCACACCTACGGCGCCGCCGGGATCTGGCACGCCAGCGTCGCCGGCGATCCGGGGATCACGCCGGTCTACGACTGGACCCCCTGGCGCGAGGGGATGGCGTTTCCGGGGGCGACTCAGCTCGGACTCGGCAAGCGACTGCTCCTCGAGCTCCCGTGGCAGCGGATGGAACCGCACCCGGAGTGGGTCGATGCCGGCCTCTTCGCCGCCGGCATTCGCGGCGAACTGGTGGTCGCCTATCTGCCGAAGCGCCGGATCTACGACTGGAGCGGGTTCGAGCTGCGCGGCCTGCAGCCGACCGTCCGCCACACGGCGTTCTGGTTCGACCCGGCGGCGGGCCGCCGGTTCCCGCTCGGCACGGTCACCGGAGTCGAGCGCTTCGTCACGCCGCCGGTTCCGTCGCCGCAGGATTGGGTGCTGGTGCTGCAGCGCGAGTGACGGCGCCCGCGGCGCCGCGGGCGCGCGATGTTCTTCCCGGGGAACCGCCGGCATGATGCCGCCCCCATGAACTCGAATCCGGGTACTCCGGGCGACGCGGCGGGCGCGTCGTCCACGTTCAAGCCCTACGTCTCCGATGAGACGGAGATGACCGAGTCGACGATCGGGGCGATCGTCCTCGGCTCGATCCTCGGGATCGTCTTCGCCGCCGCCTCGGTCTACGCCGGCCTCAAGGTCGGCCTCACGACCTCCGCCTCGATCCCGATCGGCGTGCTGTCGATCACGATCCTGAAGGCGTTCGGCAAGTCGACGATCCTGAAGAACAACATCGTCCAGACCACCGGCTCGGCCGGCGAGTCGCTGGCCGCCGGCGTCGCCTTCACGCTCCCCTCGCTGCTCCTGATGGGCTTCGAGATGGACGCGCTGCGCATCACCATGATCGCGCTGCTCGGCGGCATCCTCGGCACGCTGATGATGATCCCGCTGCGCCAGAGCCTGATCGTGCGCGAGCACGGCAAGCTGCTCTACCCCGAGGGCACGGCCTGCGCCCAGGTGCTGATCGTCGGCGAGAAGGGCGGGTCGAGCGCGCGCGCGCTGTTCGGCGGCCTCTTCTTCGGCGTGCTCTGGGCCTACCTCGGCCGGATCGGGAAGCTCTTCGCCGAGGCTCCGGAGTGGATCCTCTCGCAGGTCCCGTGGAAGGGGAAGATGGTCGCCCTGTTCAAGGGCGGCTCGATCAGCTTCGAGACCAACCCGGTGCTGCTCGGCACCGGCTTCATCATCGGCTGGCGCACCTCGTTCGTGATGCTGGCCGGCGGCGTGCTGTCGTTCCTGGTGCTGATCCCGGCCGTGCAGTTCTTCGGCGGCCAGATGACGTCGCCGCTCGTCACCGACGCGAAGGGCGAGCTGATCAGGGCCGGCGACATGTCGCCCGGGCAGATCCGCAACGCCTTCATCCTCTACATCGGCGCGGGCGCGGTGGCGGCCGGCGGGCTGATCTCGCTGGCCAAGGCGATGCCGACGATCCTCGGCGCCTTCTTCCGCGGACTCGGCGGCCTCGGCGGCGCGCGCGGCGCCGTCGCGCGCCGGACCGAACGCGACCTGCCGATGGGCCTCGTGCTGGTCGGCTGCGTCGCGCTGGTGCTGGCCATCTGGGCGCCGAACTTCGCCTTCACCCGCGGGCTGATCGAGCGCGACATCCTCGGCATCAACTGGCTGTCGGCGATCCTGATCGTCGTCTTCGGCTTCTTCTTCACCACGGTGTCGAGCCGAATCACCGGCGAGATCGGCAGCTCGAGCAACCCGATCTCCGGCATGACGGTGGCGACGCTGCTGATCACCTGCCTGCTGTTCGTGGCGGTCAAGTGGACCGGCATCTCCTACAAGGAGATGGCGCTCTGCACCGCCGCGCTGGTCTGCGTCGCCGCCAGCAACGGTGGCACCACGTCGCAGGCGCTGAAGACCGGCCACCTGCTCGGCGGCACGCCGCGCAAGCAGCAGCTCGCCATCACGTGGGGCGTCATCACCAGCGCCGCCGTGATCGGCTTCACCCTGATGTTCCTGAACGACAACTACACGAGCTACCACAAGTTCGACTCCCGCGGCTTCGCTGCCAGCGAAGCGACGGTCGCGCAGTACGAAGCGGGCGGGCGCAAGGACGAACTCAAGATCGAGAAGGCGCACCGCGAGTTCCGCGGCAAGCAGTGGGACGTGCTGTTCGTGCGGCGGGCGCAGATGGACCCGGCCGATCCGGCCCGCGTCGCGGTGCCGGTGGGGCGCTACCTGGTGGCCGACGGCGCGATCGCCTACCGCGAGGATCCGGGCGTCTGCGGCACCGAGAAGGTGCAGTACGCCGAGGACGGCATCACGCCCGAACGGGAGTTCGGCTCGAAGCTCGACGCGCCCAAGGCGCGCCTGTTCCAGATGATCATCGACGGCGTGCTCGAAGGGACGCTGCCGTGGGAACTGGTCCTGATCGGCGTCTTCATCGCGATCATGATGGAGCTGTGCGGCGTGCCGGCGCTGGCGTTCGCGGTCGGCGTCTACCTGCCGATCTCGACCAGCTCGTCGATCTTCCTCGGCGGCCTCGTGCGCAAGTGGGCCGACAAGCGGACCCAGCTGACCGAGGCCGAGCAGGAGAGCTCGCCGGGCGTGCTGTTCAGCTCCGGGATGATCGCGGGCGGCGCCCTGATCGCGATCCTGACCTGCGCACTGCTGACGCCGAAGACGGTGCTGCTGGACAAGCCGGTGAAGGATGCGGCGGGCGTCGAGATGAAGGACGCGGCGGGTCAGCCGCTGCTGCAGAAGGTGCCGGTCGACACCACCTGGGGCGAGGACCTGCGGCTGTTCGGCGGCGAGCGCATCGACCTCAACCTCGCCAACCGGCTCGCCGGACCGGACGAGACGGTCGGACAGTTGCTGCAATCGACGGGCATCGACCTCGAGTCGAAGGTCGTGACGACGCTCTACGACGAGAGCTCGCTGGCGATGAACGCCCGGTCGTTCCTGAACGACCACAACTGGTGGGGGCTCGGCTGCTTCCTGGCGCTGGCGGCGATCCTCTATCTCGTCGCCGCGAGGAAGCCGAAGCGCCCCGCCACCGACGCCACCACGCCGCCGCCGACCTCCTGACGGGACGGGGTCAGCGGCCGCGCGGAACCACGTACTCGGCGACAGCCTGGTCGGCGGCGAATCGCGGCGCCCAGGGCCGGCCCGTGACGAAGCCGACGTGGCCACCGGTCGGGGCGACCCACGCCTGC
Organism: Planctomycetota bacterium; assembly: GCA_016872815.1. Classification (GTDB taxonomy): domain Bacteria; phylum Planctomycetota; class B15-G4; order B15-G4; family SIAN01; genus SIAN01. Next base: position 29,226 of record VGYY01000003.1, on the reverse strand, counting down.
AGGCTCGGGTTTGCCGCGAGCGCCGCGAACGGAACGGCCGGCGCCGGCAGGAATGGATCGTCGAGCGCGTGCACCACCAGCGTGGGCACGGCGATCCGCGCCAGCACCCCCGCACTGCTCGACCGGGCGTAGTAGTCGTCGGCATCGCGGAAGCCGTGCACCGGCGCGGTGTACGCCTCGTCGAACTCGCGAAACGTCCGCGCCCGCAGCGCGCGCGCCAGGTCGACCCGGGCCGCACGCTCGTCCCGCGCCGCCGCCGCCGCGAGTTGCCCCGCTTTCCGCCCCACCTTGCGCCGCAACTCGCGCAGCAGGCGCACGGCGTAGAGCCGCCCCGGACCGACGGCCGTCCAGTCGGCCCCCGCCGCGAGGTCGAACGGCACCGACACCGCCGCCGCCGCGGCGATCTGCTCCCGCGCCGCGGCGCAGTGCTCTCCAAGCCATCGCAGCAACACGTTGCCGCCGAGCGAGAAGCCGACGACCGACAGTCGCGGCAGCGCGTCCCCCGCGCGATTCGCCGCAACTCGCGCACTCTCGCGCCGCCGAAGTTCCGCCACGACCTGGTCGAGATCGCCGATCTCGCCGGCGTGATAGGCGCGCGGCAACCGGTTCGGCTCGCCGCTGCACCCGCGGAAGTTGAGCGCCACCGCCGCGCCGCCCGCCGCCAGCACCGCTCGCGCCACCGACCGGATGTAACCGGACCGCGCCGACCCCTCGAGCCCATGCAGCAGCAGCACGAGCGGCGCGCCGCACCGCCCGTCGCTTTCCGCGCTCGTCCCCGCCACTCCCGCAGGCATGGGCATCGCCGCGAACCAGTCGAGGTCGACGAAGTCGCCGTCCGGCAGCTCGAACCGTTCGCGCCGCACCGCGAGCCCGCCGCTCCGGCGCAGCAGGTGACCGGCGAGCGTCTGCCCATGCGGCCCGCTCGCCCAGCGCGGCGGCCGGAACCACGGTGCTGGATCGATCATCGCCACCAGCCGCCCCCCTGGCCGCCCGCTCCAGTTCGTCACCGCCGTCGCCAGAATCTGCGGCCACGCCCCACCACTCTGCCGCAGCGAGTCGCCGATGCCTCCCCCTGCACCGAACTCCGCACCCCATTCCGCCCCGGCGCCGGCGCTGGCCGCCACCCCGCAGCCCCCCTATTGGGCCGTGATCTTCACCTCGCTGCGCGACGAACGGCCGGGTGACGGCTACGGGCAGACCGCCGACCGGATGGTGGAGCTCGGCTCGCGCCAGCCCGGGTTCCTCGGCCTCGAGAGCGCGCGCGGCAGCGACGGACTCGGCGTGACCGTCTCCTACTGGTCGAGCCTCGAGGCGATCGCCGCGTGGAAGGCGGTCGCCGAGCACGAGGCCGCGCAGCGAGCCGGGCGCGCCCGCTGGTATCACGCGTTCGCCACTCGCGTCGCCCGGGTCGAGCGCGAAGCCGTGTTCCAGCGCTGAGCGCGGTCGGCGCGGCGGACGCTCCGCCGTCCCGCCCTACAGCAGCCGCAGCACCGACACCAGCCCGCCCTTCTGCGCGACGTTGACCACGCGGCGCCGGCTGCCGCGGCCGAGCAAGCCGAGCCGCTGTTCGCTGGCGTAGAGGCCGAGCACGGTGAAGTATTCGGCGAGCCCGACGTTGCCCTCCTCGTCGATGACGGGGAAGTCCTTCTCGGCCAGCGGCCGGAAACCCTGCACGACCCACGTGCCCGGATTCTTCACGCCGCGCTCGATCGCCTGCGACCACGCCCGCTCCGAGCAGTCGCGCCCGAGCAGGATCCCGGCGCCGCCGTAGCTGCGGTTGGGTTTGAGCAGCAGCCCCTCGCGATGCGCCATCAGCCATGCCAGCAGGTCGATCTCGCCGCCGTCCGGCCCCGCCGTCCGCTCGTCCGCGATCAGTCGCGTCCACGGCACATGCGCCTTGAAGACGCGCCGCTCCTCGGCGGTGAACGCGCCGGCGAAACGCGCCTCGGTGAAGACCTGGAACGCGCTCTTGTGGTCGAACTCGCCGGCCAGCGAGCTCACCGCCCGCCCGGTCCTGAGCGCGTGCCGGATGCCGCTCAGGTCGACGCCCGCCTCCTCCTGTGCGGCGAGGTCGTTGATCTCGTGGTCGCGATAGACCAGGTCGATCGGGTGATCGACGCCGTCCTCGGTGCACCAGAGTTCGCCGTCGCGCACCCGGAGCTCGCGTGGATCGACGTGCCAGCAGTTGACGCCGAGCTCGCGGAAGAAGCGGACGTTGTACGGGAACTCCTCGACGCCGCCCTGGAGTCCCTTGTACTGGCAGAGCGCCACGTTGAAGCGGCGCAGCTTCAGGCTGCGCGCATGGTCGGCCAGCACCTCGAGCAGCACGCGGCGCGGATCATCGTTCATCTCGAGCAGCAGCGTCGGCGCATGCTTGCGCAGCGCCGGCACCACCGTCTTCAGGATGATCTCGTCGACCGTCGGCGCGAGGTAGGTGCCGCCGGCCCCGAGCGGGTTGTATTCGAAGAACTGCGTGCTCTTCAGCCAGTCCTTGCTGCCGAAGTCGCTGGTGGCGTCCCAGCGGCCGAACAGGACGTCGGCACCGCTGCCGCCGCCGTCGGCCCCGCCGAGTTCCGCCAGCCACTTCTCCTCGCGCGGCGTCATCGGCAGGAGCAGCCGGGCCGCCGCGTCCTCACGCCACAGCCGCCAGAGCTTCGCCCACGCTCCCTCCATCACGCGGCAGATCTGGTGGAGGTAGTTGCGCTGGTTGCCGCCGAGCACGCGCGGCCGCATCAGGATCGGCGTCGGCTGCGGGCGACCGTCGTCGTCCTCGTAGACCACGCCGCGCGCGAGCCCCTCCTCGCGCACGCGCCGCTTGAGCTCCCGCAACTCCTCGGGCGGGACCTGCTGCAGCAGGCCGTTCAGCGTGGTGCCGAGGCTGTCCTTCAGGTTGCCGCCGCGCAGGAACGGGCTGCTTGCCCTGGCCAAGCCGTGCTCCCCTCGAACGCAGCGCATCATGCCGCGGCGGCGCCCATTCCCGCCGCCGGAACGCTGCTCATCGCGTGCGCGTCAGCCCTGCTCGGCCCAGGGCCATGGGTTCGCGGCGTCGACCTCGATGCGGATGCGCGTCGGCTCGGTGTGGACGATGTACCCGAGGTTGGCGATCGCCTGACAGCAGGCGCCGCGGATCCATGGATCGTCGGGCGTGCGACGGACCGGGATGGTCAGCTCGAGGCCGGGCGCGCGCGCCTTGCGGAACGCGACGACCTCGGCGATCGGCTGCAGCGGCGCTTGGATCTCGAGGCACAGCAGGCCGTACGCCTCGGCGAACACGTCGAGGCCCGGCCGGCGATTCCACTCGCGCTCGATCAGCGCCAGCAGCTGCAGCGCCAGCGTCCGGTTCTCGGTCTTCTCCAGCACCACGACGTACGGCGACTGCGCGTCGGTCGGGTCCTCGCGGATGTCCTCGCGCGACTGCGCCAGCGCCACCAGCAGCGCCGGCAGGTCGCCCTCGCGACCGATCCGTTCCTTCAGCGCCGCGTTGCGGAAGAACTGGTCGACCAGGTAGGAGAGCGCGTTGTAACGCAGGTCGCGGGCGAGGAAGAACTGCTCCTTCTCGTCCTGATCGAACGGCGCCTCCTCGAGGTCGAACAGCCGCTGCCCGGCTTCGAGCACCACGCCGAGGTAATGCTCGTCGACGCGCGCCCCGAGCTCGGGTGCCACCTTGCCGCGCTTCCCCTGCAGCGCGAAGCGCAGGTTCTGCAGGCCGTCCATCCCGAGCAGGCGGAAGCCGTTCGGCTCGGTCAGGCAGCGCAGCAGCAGCTCGAACTCGGCGTCGCCCCCCACCTCCTGGAGGAAGGTGATGGCGGCCCGCAGCGAGCGCCCCTTGCCCGAGATCACGCCGGTGGTCGAGGTCGGCTCGTTCGAGTCGAGGAGGTCGTTGAAGACCGCCGCGGTCGCAGCCAGCGCGCGCGCCTTCAGCAACGGATCGAGGTTCGGCCGGCGGAAGAAGCGCGAGCACGCCGACAGCAGCGTCACGGTCTGGTAGGGATCCGCCCCTTCGATCAGCAGCGGCTTCAGGATGGCGAGCGCCTCGTCCTCGCAGCCGGCCCGGAAGAGACCCTCGATCGCCGCGCCGCGCGCAACGGCCTTGCCCTCGCCGGCGTCGGCGCGCAGCAGTTCGAGCGCCTCGGCCACCGTCGGCGGCGGCGGGTTCGCCGTCCGCAGCACGGCCAGCGCCCGCCCGAGCTGCCGGGCGATGCCGGCGCGCGACTCGGCGGGTGTCGCGCGATAGCCGTCGAGCAGCGCGGGCAGATCGTCGGCCACCGGCGCGTCCGCCAGCACCAGCGCGGCCGTCGTCGCCACGAAGTCGAAGGCGCCGTTCGGCGTCCGGCGCGCGGTGGTGCGCAGGAATTCACGCAACGCCGGGCGGTTGCGCAACTCGCCGTAGATCTCCTCGCGCAGGGCCAGGTGCTCGGGTTCGTACTGCGCCTCGGGGTTGTCCATGACCGAGGCGAGCTTGCGCGCGGTCGCCTCGCGGAACGCAGCGCGGATCAGCGAATCGAACTCGCGCTCCTGCGGCGTGGCGGCGTCGAGCAACGCCTGACGCGCGGTGGCGACATCGGTCGGCGAGACGCCACGGCGGCCGGCGCGGTCGTCCTGCGGCGCGGCGCGAGCGGTCGGGGTCACGGCCGGTGCGAAGAGCAGCGCGGCGGCGGCGAAGACGTGCGTGGGATTCATGGAGGCGAAGCTAGCGGTGGTCGCAATCGCGGGAAATGGCACGGTTGCGTCGCGTGACGGCGGAGCGAGTCGGGCGGCCGCTACCATCGCCCCGCCCCCACGGAACGCCGACCTCACGGCCGACCCACCCATCGATCGCGGGAGCCCCCGATGCTGTCGAAGCTGATCCTCGCCGCCGCCACGTTCGACGCGCTGGCGCTGGCGCCCGCGCCGCAGTCGGCCCCTGCCGCCGATGCGAAGGCGCCCCGCGAGCGGCCGTTACGACATCGACACCAACGACGAGACCGGCGTGGAGGCCGGGGCGAAGGACGCGCGCGACACGCACCTGCGCAACGCCGACTTCTTCAACGTCGAGGAGTTCCCGACCATCGAGTTCGAGTCGACCAAGGTGGTCGACCTGGGGGCCGGCAAGCTCGAGATCAGCGGCGACCTCACCCTGCACGGCGTGACGAAGAGCGTCACGGCCACCGGCGAGTACATCGGCGCCAGCAGCGGTCCGCAGTTCGGGACGGTGGTCGGCTTCGAGGCGAAGTTCGTCCTCCATCGGCGCGATTTCGGCATGACCTACGCCGTCGAGTTGCTCGGGACCGAGGTCACCGTGCTGGTGTCGATCGAGGCACGGAAACGCTGAGGTCCGACCGCCCATGATCGAGCTGCTGCCCGACTGGCTGCGCGCCTGGCTCGAGGAGCCGATCGTCGCGGCCTGGCTTGCGACGCTGGCCTGGGCGGCCGGCGTCGCGCTCCTGCTGCAGGTCGTCGCCGTGCTGGGCGGCGGCGGAATGGCGAAGAGCGGGGGCGCCACCGCCATCGCGCTGGCGCTTGGCTTCACCGCCGGCGTGATGACGGTGGTGCCGGGAATGCCCGGCCTGCCGCCGGCGGAGCGCTGGCAGTGGTGCGCGTGGCTGGTGCCGGCGACCCTGTTGCTGCTCTGGTTCGAGGAGGCGCACGGCATCGCCTCGGTGCTGCGCTTCCTGCTCCATCTGGCGCTGGTGGTCGCGATCGCCTGGTGGCTGGTCCGCCCTTCCGGCCGCGCCCGCGACTGGAGCCCGCTCGAGGCGCAGATCGTCTGGATCGGCGGCGGCCTCGCGCTGCTGCTGCTGTTGCTGCTCGGCGAGCGCTGCGCCGCCTCGGCTCCCGCCTGGCGCTGGCTGCTGCCGCATTGGCTCGCCGCCGCCACCTCCGTCGTCCTGCTCGCGGAGCAGTCGGACCGACTCGCTCGCTGCGCCGGCGGACTGGTGGCGGTCCTCTCGGTCGCGCTCCTCCTCGGCCTCGCCCACCGCTCCGCCCCGACCGCGCGCTCGAGCTTCGCCGTCGTGGTGATGGCGCTGGTGAGCCTTCTCGCCTACGCGTGGGGTGCGCGCCATCTGGGCGGCCTGTCGACGGCACTGCTGCTCGTCGTCTGCGCCAGCGTCGTGCTCCCGGCCGGGAGCGGCGGTGGCCGGAAGGGGTGGCTGATCGTGGGCGTCGGGCCGATCGTCGCGTGCCTCGCGGCCTGGCTGGTGCGCGCTGCGACCTGACCGTCGAAGCGAGTTCGCAGAGGCGACTCAGCGGCAGCGGCGACCACGTCCGTACGGCGGCGGCTGAGCAGGATCCACAGCTCCCCCGCTGAACACGGCGCCCTCCGATCGGCAGATCCTGATCGAGTGGAGATCGCCGGGGCGACACCATCGCTCGCACGTGATCGCGCAGAGCCGCCTCTGCATGGGGCATCGCGCCCCGAATCTCACGTGACGGGTGCAGTCGATCCTGCTGCGACGGGTCGCCGCGGACTGGGAGGATTCAAGAGGTCAGCGCCCGCTCCTGGTCGAGAGCATCGTCGGTCGCGAGCGCCTTGACGGCGCGAGCGATCGCGCTGCCAACTGGATCGAGTTCGGCGTCACGCGCGGCCGTGGGCGACTGGAGGCTCGTCACGAGCGACGGGTGGCGGTGAAGCGGGTCTTCGTCCGTCCCCTCGATCGGCGCTTCCAGGACACCAGGCGTCGAGCCGGTGCCGGCGCCGCTGACGCGCGCGGCGGAGCAAGCCGCTCGGGCTGCTCGATGTGAATGCGTGGGCGCTGGATCCCGAGGACTTCGGCAAAGGCGCAGGTACTGGTGCGAGCGTCGCAGCCGCACCGGATCGCCGGCCGCCGGCACTTCCGTCGAGGCGCGCGACTGGCTCGTCCAGACGCCCGGCCAGACCTCGGTCGGCCCGCGCGCGGCCCTCGGGTCGTGCTTCAGGCTGAGGCCATGTGCCGCGCGCCGCTCAGTTTCGACGCTCGGGCACCTGTGGATCGGACACGGGGAGCAGACTTTCCCACTCGATGCCGCGGCGGCGCGCCTCGCGCACGTGCGCGTCGTGCTCGCGGGCCTTGACCTTGTGCTGCTTGAAGCCGCTCACGAGTGCCCTGGCAAGCTCTTTCGCGTCGGCCTCGGGCTTCACGTGGACGAGCACCTTGCCACCGAGACCGTAAGGATCGGGCTGCACCACGCTCGTGCCGAGTTCCGGTGCAAGCGCTTCGAACTCGATCGGTTCTTGAAGCACGACATAGTGCGCTTCGCCGACCTGTTCCTCGCTCCACGCGAGCTTGGCGACCTTGCGCGCGAGTGTCTGCGCAGCAGCCTCGTCCTTGCCGCGAACGATGACGAGCGGACGCATGTCCGCTGCGGCGACGTTGAGCGCGAGGCGGAGGTTGCGCAGAGTCGGCAGCGCCTCGATCGGCTTGGCCTTCTCGGTGTACTTGGCCGCTGTCGAGTCGAGTGCCGCAACGAAGCGCTCGACCTCACCGTAGCTCATGCTCGGTGAGCGTGAGCCCGCCGTGAGCTTCTTGCCGGCAGGGTCGAGCAGCGCGAACGAGGTGTTCTCGAGCCCGCTGCGGCCAGCGAAGACGTAGCTCAGGATCTTGGCCTCCTCGGCGTCCTCGTAGGTCTGCGGGCGCACGCACACGAACGCACGTGAGGCGGCCACCACTTGCGGTTGCGACAGGAAACTCCTGTCGGTCTGCTGGTAACCCGGTCACCACACGCCGGGTACGCGCGAGCACTGGGGTGCGGCTGACATGAACAGCAGCGGACGCCCGGTGCGCTCGGCTTCCGCGAGCGCCTCCGACCATGTGCCGAACCAGGCGATGCCGGGCTCCGCCGGTTCCTCGTGGATGGGGAGCGGTCCCGGCGGGCGCGCGCCGGCGCGCGAGTGCGGTGCGCCTTCCTGCGCCGCGAGCGGCGCGCCGCAGGCGCACATCGCGCACAGCAGCGCAACGGTGAGTCGGATGGGGATCGGCATCGCATCCTCCGGCTGATGTCCTGATTCTGAACTTTGCTTCGGAGTCAGGACATCAAGGAACCCCGCGCTCGGTCTCGGGTTTCGGTCTCTGCGAGCCGAGGACGATGGAGCACCCAGTGGGCTCGCCGGAGCGCAGCCAGTCGTCGAACTGAGCCGACGCGCTCCAGGAGTCGCGGCGGGCGCGGGCGTCGGAGCATGGCCCCCCCGGCTGCTTCGACGAGGGGATGGCAGAGCAGGCGTCGCACAGCGCTCGAAAGGGATCGCGACCGCGGATGCCGGCGCCATCGACCCGGCGCCGCTGAGCGGCGCGAAGAAGCGCATGGCGAAGCGGATGGTGCTCGCCGCCAACGTCGCCAAGCTGAGGTAGCGCGTGGCGCTGATCTTCACCACGATCCGCGTGGCGCACGAGCACCCCACACGTCCTGGCCGAGGTCGGCGGTCCTGGTCCATCGAAACGGCCGAGGGTCGCGGTTGTAGGTAGCGAGATGGCTCTCGATGGCCTGTTCGAGAGCGATGGTGCTGCGATGGACACCTCTGCGGATCTGTTTTTCGGTGAGCGTGACGAAGAAGCGTTCGACCTGGTTGATCCAGAACGAGCTGGTTGGGGTGAAGTGCAGTCGGAACCGCGGATGGCGCAGCAGCCAGCGATGGATGAGCGGCGTCTTGTGGGTGCTGGCGTTGTCGATCACGAGGTGCACGTCGAGCTTCGGCGGCACTTCTCGGTCGATCAGATCCAGGAAGTCGCGGAACTCCTTGGAGCGATGGCGGCGGCGGCACTTGCCGATCACGGTGCCCGTGGCGATGTCGAGTGCAGCGAAGAGCGACGTGGTGCCGTGACGCACGTAGTCGTGAGTGCGTCGCTCTACCTGCCCGGGGCGCATCGGAAGCAGGGGCTGCGTGCGATCGAGTGCCTGGATCTTCGATTTCTCATCGACGCAGAGCACGCGGGCGCGATCGGGCGGCGCCAGGCAGAGGCCGACGATGTCGCGGACCTTCTCGATGAACAGCGGATCGATCGAGAGCTTGAACGTCTCGGCGAGATGCGGTTTGAGACCGAACGCACGCCAGATGCGAGCGATGGTCATGTGGCTGAGACCGAGCTGCTTGGCGAGGCCGCGAGTGCTCCAATGAGTCGCATCTTTCGGCAGGCTTTCGAGCGTGGTCGTAATCACGCGCTCGATCTGATGGTCCTTGGTCTTCCGCGGCGTGCCCGAGCGCGGCTCGTCGAGCAGGCCGTCGAGGTGCTTCACGAGGAAGCGCCGACGCCACTTGCCGACCGTGAGGCGGCTGACGCCAAGCTCGTCCGCAACATCTTGGTCCGCGCGCCCGACCGCGCGGTGGAGGACGATGCGCGAGCGCAAAGCCAACGCCTGGCCCGTCTTGCGACGCTGTCAGTAGCCCTCGAGCGCCGTGCGCTCCGCGCTCGTGACCTCGGGATCATCGATGCTGGGTCGTGCCATGGCAGCCTGGATGAGGCTACTTCGGCGCTCCACAGAACATGCTTTGCGAACTTCGGTCACAGGACATCGCGCTCGACCTGGCGCGAAGTCGCGGAGCTGGCGGGGACGTTCGCGGGAGCGGAGTGAGGTCGCAGGACCGGCGCGAACGCGGCGGCAGCGGGGTGCGGGCCGCCCGCCGCCGGCCGGCTCACCAGCCCTTCGTGTACCAGGTGTTGCCGGGGCCGTTGTAGCTGTAGCCCTCGCCCCAGATCACGTGGTTGGTGCCCCACTGATCGACCGCCATCCCGTTGTAGTCGCCGAAGACGAAGTCGTAGCTGCCGACCTGCTTGTAGGCGCCGGTCGACGCCATGTTCGACAGACGGACGTCGGCGCTCCAGGTCGCACCGCCGTCGAGGGTGCGCTTGAACCAGGTGTTCCAGAGCCCGCCGTCGCGGTCGTCCTGCCAGGTGACGCGGAAGTCGCCGGGCGTCGGGCCCGCGGTGATCTGCGGGAAGCCGTTGCCGACCGCGGCGTTCGCCACCGAGATCTGCTGCGGCGTCGACCAGGTGACGCCATCCGTCGACGTGGCGAACCAGAGTTGCTGCGGCGCGTTCTTGCTGCGGCCGGCGTTCCAGACGTACGCCAGCGTCCCGGCCGAATCGCACGCGATGGCCGACTGCGGGCCGAGAAAGCCGAAGTAGCAGCCCGCCACGCCGGCGCAGTCGGGCATCTCCTCGCTCGTGTCGACCCGCGTGTTCTGCCAGCTCTTGCCGTTGTCCGTCGAGGACGTGACGTTCAGGTAGGTCTTCCCGAGGTAGTTCGTCCTGTAGTCCGCGGTGGCGAAGTGGATCTCGCCCGTCGGCGTGACGCAGCCGCCGGTGTGGTACCAGTAGCGACCGTTGTTGGCGGTGCGGCGCGGTTTCGTCCAGGTGACGCCGCCGTCGTGCGAGACGACGACGTAGGGATCGGAGGCGTTGAAACCGACGAAGAGGTCCTGACCGTTCGGGTGGACGGTCAGCCACGGTTTGTCGGACCATCCCGGCGGGAAACTCGCTCCTGGCGGCGCCAGCGCGATCGGCGTGCTCCAGGTCTTCCCGTGATCGGTCGACTTCTTGAAGCTCACGCCGGGCGTGAACAGGCTGAGCCAGACGACGAAGACGGTGCCGTCGTCGGACACCGCGATCTGCGGATCGGCCTCCCAGCGACGCGTGTTCTCGACGAACTGGTCGGGCAGCCAGGTGGCGCCGCCGTCGATCGAGACACGCAATGCGACGTGCGGCTGCGAGAATGAGTTCGGGTCGCCGTGGCGCGTGGTGGCCTGATACACGTAGCGGCCGTCGCGGCTGCAGGCGACCGTGGGCTCCCAATCGGTGAAGCCCGACCACGGCAACTGGGTGTCGAAGGTCGCGGCGCCGCCGGCGGTCGCGCCGGGCGGTGTCGCGGCGCCTCCGGTCGACGGCCGCCCTTGGGCGATCAGCGCCGAGAACGCCGCGCCAGCGGCAGGAGTGAAGCGCGCCTTCGGGCGCCGCTCGGGCGAGGAATCGGCGTCGATCGAGGCGCGCGGATCCACGGCACAACTGCCGAGCAGAAGGAGCCAGATTCCGCCGGCCGGGATTGCTCGGGTCATCGCCTTTCTCCTGTCGACCGAAGTCTGCGTCGCCTCGACGACGGGATCAGCCCTTCCGCCGTGGCGCTCGGTGATAGCGCAACGCTGCGACGTCGCCAATCTGGCACTCGGCTGCTGGGCTGGTGCCAGAGGTGCGGCGACAGGCGGCAAGCGGGTGGTCGCCACTCCGACAAGCGTCGGCTCGGCGGCGAGGCGAACGTGCGCCGCGTGGTGGATGACTTCGTCGCGGAAGCCGCACCCGCACCCGCGGTCGACTTCTTCCGCAAGGACGTGCCCGGTTTCCAGGAGTGGAAGCCCTCCGACGGGCAGGTGGCGCACATGAAGCCGCTGCACACGGGGATGAAGATCACGGCAGCCGAGTTCAGTGCGCTCGCGACGCATCTCGATGCCGCGCTGCGGGCCGGCGGAGGCGCGACTCGAGCGAGCCTCCCGCCCCGCGATCGCAAAACGTCTTCTCCAGGGACCGGTTCCACCGGGCGCTGCGCGCGACTGCTGTTACCACTCGTCCGCAGCTTCCTGGCCACCGTGGCATGCGGGCTGCCGGTGCGTTCGCGACCGTGTCGCGGCGCTGCCGCTCCCCCCTCTCACGGAGCACGACATCCATGAACCTGCGTCTCGTCCTCATGGCGGCCGGCCTGCTGGCGTCAGCGCCCGGCCTCGCAGAGGCCCAAGGCTGCGGCGGCAAGGCCGGGTGGGTCCTCACCATCCCCGATGAAGTGGAGATCGGCAGCACGGTCACCGTCGACCTCGTCGGACCGGCGAACGAGATGGGACTGCTGATGATCTCCGCCGGTCAGGGCCCGATCCAGAGCCGCAGGTACGGCACGATCTGCCTCGACTTCCCGCTGCTGACGGAAGTCCACTTCACGCTCGATGCGACCGGGCATCACGCCTTCGACGTCGATTGCGACCCGACGCTGGTCGGGATCACCGTCTACTCGCAGTTCATCACCTGTCGGCCGAACGTCGGCATCTCGAACCAGGTCGCCACGACCTTCATCGATGCGATCCACGCCGGCGATCTCTGCACCTACACGCAAGGCGGCTGGGGGACGAACTGCAACGGCAACAACCCCGGTTGCCTGCTCGACACCTGGTTCACCACGCTGTTCCCGAACGGCCTGCTGATCGGCGATCAGGGCGGCATCAATGACGGCGAGAGCGGTCTCTGGGCCGCGCGCTGGGACACCGCCGCCGCGGTCCAGACGTTCCTGCCGATCGGTGGCGGTCCCGGCCCGCTGACCTATGACGCGATCAATCCGACCACCCTGCCGGCTTGCGTCTTCGCCGGCCAGCTCGTCGCCGCGAAGCTCAACTGCGCGTTCGATGACGCCGGCGTCTTCGACAGCGGCAAGTGCCGCATCGACCTGAAGCTGTGCGACCTCGTCTTCGTCGCCGGCGTCCACTCCAAGTTGATCGGCTGGACGGTGCGCGACCTGATCGGCCTTGCCGACCAGGCGATCGCCTGCGAGCTCGGCGCGGGTCCCTTCGACGTCGACGGCGACTCGATCGGCGACGTCACGTTCAGCAACCTGAACAGCGCGCTGGACGTCTTCAACAACAACTTCGACAACTGCAACACCAACAACGGCAACCTCGAGTTGCCGTGATCGACTGAGGGCGGCACCCCGGGGACGACACGCACCCCGGAGCGTCGCCACCGCGCCACGCTCGGCGACTTCCGTCGCGATGCTCCGGGGCTATAGGGATGGGCATGCGCCTTCCCGCCCGCTTCCTGCCGTTTGCCGCGCTCGCTTGCATCGCCCCATCACCTGGCGGCGAGCGGTGGCGACTGCCCGACGAGTCCGCTCGGCACGAGGGCACCTGGCTGCAGTGGCCGCACCACCACACGTACGGCAGGACGTACCGCAACCGGATCGAGCCGACGTGGATCGAGATGACCCGCGCGCTGGTCGGCAGCGAGAGAGTCCACATCGTCGCCTTCGACGCCACCGAGCAGGCGCGGATCGAGTCGCTGCTGACGGCGAACGGCATCGCGCTCGACCAGGTCGACTTCTTGCTGCGCCGGACCGATGACTGCTGGGTGCGCGACAACGGCCCGCTCTTCGTGGAGGACGCGAAGGGCGCGCTCCACGTGCTCGACTGGGGCTTCGATGGCTGGGGCGACGACGCTCCATTCGCGCGCGACGACACCGTGCCGCAGGCAGTGGCGACGGCGCTCGGGCTGCCGCGCCTCGATCGCGGCGGCACCGTGCTCGAAGGCGGCGCCATCGAGGTGGACGGACGCGGCGTCCTCATCGCCACCCGCAGCTCGATCCTCGAGGACAAGCGCAACCCCGGCCTGAGCGAGGAGGAGCTCGACAACCGTCTCGCGCGCAACCTCGGCATCGACAAGGTGATCTGGCTCGACGGCGCGCCGGGCGGGAAGTTCGACATCACCGACATGCACGTCGACGGGTTCCTGCGCTTCGCCGATCCGCGGACGATCGTCACCATGGGCGACGACGACCTGCGCTACTGGGGCCTGTCCGAGAGCGACATCGCGACGATCGCGGCCGCGGACGACGTCGACGGCCGCGAGTACCGCCGGCTCGATCTGCCGCTGACGGCCGAGGACGTCGTCACCACCTACGGGCTCGACCTCGGCTACCGGGGCTCGTACGTCAACTTCTATGTCGCCAACACCGTGGTGCTGGTGCCCACCTACGCCGATGCGAACGACGCGGTCGCGCTCGACCTGCTGCAGGACCTGTTCGAGGAGCGCCAGGTCATCGGCATCGACTGCCGCAACCTCTACCGGGCCGGCGGAATGTTACACTGCGTGACGCAGCAGCAACCGGAGTAGGCAAGTCCGCAGCGTCCGTGCGTTCGCACGGTGGTGGCTCACCGCCTCACGCTGCTCCGACGGCTCGACGGCTGCGGCATTCGACCTGCTGCCGCGGCATGCTCACCAGCGCCCGGTCGCCTCGAAGCGGGGCTAACGTTGGCGACGGACTCTTGGGGAGGGGCCGATCGAACCCGGCTTGAGGGCGCTCGCCCCGCCTGCCGATCCCCTCTCACCCGCCACCACCGCGGCGAGCGCAACGCTTGTCTATACACCGTGTTCCAGCCGTGAAGTCCGAACCGGATCGGGATCCATGCGTCGAACCGTGACACTGTCGACCCTGGCGGCCGCGCTGCCCGTGGCCCTCGCCGCCTGCAGCAAGTCGAGTGAAACCCAGCCGCCGGCGTCCGCCTCGGCCGTCGGTGATGAGGGGATCCTCGCCGCCCACCTCGACCAGACGGCGATCGAGCGCGGCCGCGTGTCGCTCGACGAATTGTTGGAGAGCGGCGAGCTGCTCTTCGCGGGGATGTTCAACGAACTCGACGGCGCGATGCGCCCGGAGACGACCGGCACCGGCGTCGCGCGCAACCGGCGCGAAGGGACGCAGGCGTTCAACCGCATCTCGGCGCCCGACGCGAACAGCTGCGCCGGCTGCCACAACGTCCCGCGCAAGGGCGGTGGCGGCGACAACGTCGCCAACGTCTTCGTGCTCGGCCAGCGCTTCGAGTTCGTCAACTTCGACGGCGGCGTCGGCGACGGGAACCAGACGCACACGCTGCAGGACGTCGCGAACGAGCGCAACACGCTCGGCATGTTCGGCGCCGGCATCATCGAGCTGCTGGCGCGCGAGATGACCGTCGAGCTGCACGCCTTGCGCGACGATGCGATCGCCGACGCGGCGCTCGCGGGCTCCGACGTCACGGTCGCGCTCACGGCGAAGGGGATCGCCTTCGGCGATCTCACGGCGCACGCCAACGGAACGCTCGACACGAGCGCGGTCGAGGGCGTCGATGCCGACCTGATCGTGAAGCCCTTCCACCAGAAGGGCGTGGTGATCTCGCTGCGCGAGTTCACCAACAACGCGATGAACCACCACCACGGCATGCAGTCGGTCGAGCGGTTCGGCTTCAACGTCGACGCCGACAACGACGGCATGGTGAACGAGCTCACCGTCGGCGACATCACGGCGACGACGCTCTGGCAGGCGACGCTCCCGGTGCCCGGTCAGGTGCTGCCGGGCCCCGCCGGCCCCGAGCTCGACGCGGTGATCGACGGTGAAGCGCTGTTCGAGACGATCGGTTGCGCCGATTGCCACGTGCCGGAACTCACGCTCGACGATCCGGTCTTCAGCGAGCCCAATCCGTTCAACAAGCCGGGCAACCTGCAGTTGGCGGACGTGACCGACCCCGTTCGGGTCGACCTCACCTCGGAGGGTCCCGGCCCGCACCTGCCGCGCCAGAGCGACGGCACGGTCCTCGTGCGCGCCTTCACCGACCTCAAGCGCCACGACATGGGGCCGGGCCTGGCGGAGCCGCTGGTCCAGGCGGGCGTCGCGGGGAACCTCTTCCTCACCAAGAAGCTGTGGGGCATGGCGAACGAGCCCCCGTTCATGCACCACGGCTGCGCCACGACCATCGACGAGGCGATCCGGATGCACGGCGGCGAAGGCGACGCGGCGCGCCTGACGTACGAAGCGCTGACTGGCGACGAGCAGAAGTCGATCGTCGAGTTCCTGAAGACGCTGCAGGTGCTGCCCGAGGATGCGAGCTCCACGGTCGTGATCGGCAATCCGTCCGGCACGATCGGCGACGAGCCGGCGCTGGTCACCGGCCACATCGACCAGGACGACATCGACGCCGGCGTCTATTCGCCCGAGGCGCTCTTCGCGATCGGCAAGGAAGGCTTCAACGCCTTCTTCAACACGCTCGACGGCCAGGGGCGGCCGACGACGACCGGCACGGGCGCCAGCCGTTCAGCGCACGACGCGCCCGAGAACTTCAACCGCATCTCGGCGCCCGACGCCAACAGCTGCGCCGGCTGCCACAACCTGCCGCGCTCCGGCGGCGGCGGCGACAACGTCGCGAACGTCTTCGTGCTGGGCCAGCGCTTCCCGTTCTTGCGGTTCGACGGCGGCCTCGATGACCTCTCGCTGACGCCGACGCTCGAGAGCGCCGCCAACGAGCGCAACACGCTCGGCATGTTCGGCGCCGGGTTCATCGAGATGCTCGCCCGCGAGATGTCGACCGAGCTGCAGGCGATCCGCTCCGATGCGATCTCCCAGGCGACGACCAACAGCGTCACGGTCAGCTTGCCGCTGATCACCAAGGGAGTCTCCTTCGGGACGATCGCGTCGAACTCGGCCGGCGTCGTCGACACGAGCGGCGTGGTCGGCGTCAACGCGGACTTGATCGTGCGCCCCTTCCACCAGAAGGGCGTCGTGGTCTCGCTGCGCGAGTTCACCAACAACGCGATGAACCACCACCACGGCATGCAGTCGTCGGAACGCTTCGGCGACGGCAACGACCACGACAGCGACGGCGTGCTGGATGAACTCTCGCGCGGCGACGTCACGGCGACGACGCTCTATCAGGCGCTGTTGCCGGTGCCGGGGCGGGTGCTCCCGTCGAATCCTCGGCGGCGCGCGGCGGTCGAGCGCGGCGAGCGCCTCTTCGACGAGGCGGGCTGCACGACCTGCCACATCCCGGAACTGGTGCTCGACGCGCCGCTCTTCAGCGAACCGAACCCGTTCAATCCGGTCGGCAACCTCCAGGTCGCCGATGTGCCGGCCCCTTACGTCGTCGACTTGACGGTGCACGGCCCCGGCCCGCACCTCCCGAAGGAGGGCGACGGCACGGTGCGCGTGCCCGCCTACACCGACTTGAAGCGCCACGACATGGGGCCCGACCTGAACAACGAGACGTTGGTGCAGGGCGGTGTGCCGACCAATCAGTTCATCACCAAGAAACTCTGGGGCTTCGCCAGCGAACCGCCGTTCCTCCATCACGGCCGCGCGCTCACGATCCACGACGCGATCGTGCTGCACGGCGGCGAGGCGCTGACGTCGCGCCAGGCGTACCAGGCGCTCTCGGCCGCTGATCAGCGCTGCGTCGTCGACTTCCTGAAGACGCTGCAGATCATGGAAGAGAACG
This sequence comes from Planctomycetota bacterium, assembly GCA_016872815.1. Classification (GTDB taxonomy): domain Bacteria; phylum Planctomycetota; class B15-G4; order B15-G4; family SIAN01; genus SIAN01. The sequence continues at coordinate 12,287 of VGYY01000003.1, read as the reverse complement.
GGCCGCTCGAGCGGACGGAAGAGAGCGACGGCAACAGCGACAGCGACGACTGACCGCGGCCGCGCTCACACGAGGTCGCTGCGACGGTAGTAGTTCCGCAGTTTGACCAGCCAGAACCACCGGAGGAGACCGGTCAGCGCGAGCGCGAGCAGCGGAATCCAGATGTGCCGCAGACCTGCGGTCCCGGCGCGGAGGTGGCGTGTGCCCTCCTCCCACACATTCGTGAGCAGCACCGCGCCGCCCACGAGGACGCTGACCGAGAGCGCGTAGGCCGCCAGGATCGATGGATCCTGCATCTCGGCCGCCGGCTCGAGCCTCCGCATGCGGCGGCGAATCCCAGTGCCGCGAAGCCGGCAAGCATGCCGATGAACACGGCAGCTTCCTCCAGCTGCGTCTTGAGCCACCCGACTCACGCCAGGCTTCGCCGGGACAGCGGGTAGCGGAGCGCGGAGGTCAGCGCCACGCCGTTCCAGAACACGATGCTCATCATGACCGCGACGAGGTTGACGGCGATCAGCTCCTCATTCCGCACCGGAAGCGGCTGGAAGAGCCAGGCGAAACGGACGCCGACCGCTCCCCCGTATCGATCGCCGCCCGCGTCGAACTGCAGCGCGGTCTCGCCGAGCGCGCGGTTCGGCGAGGGGACCGGGAGCATCGCCCTGTCGGTGAACCTCGATGCCGAAGGCCGGCACACGCGGTCGTCCTCGAACTGACCGCGCCGCGCGACTCGCGGAGAAAAGATGACTCAGGATCCGCGACTGCGACGGTGCGACCGCTCGATGATGACGCCGAACGACCTCGACGACGGGCGGCTGAACTGCCTGGTCCGCGTCGCGCCGCTGCAGCCCGCCGAGTTCGTGAGCTTCCGCATTGGCCAGCAGCTCGCCGAGTCGCATCGCCTCGCCGCGCGCGACGACCGCCGCCGGGTGCGCTGCCGCCGCCCGCCCTACAACTGGCGACATGGGGCGCGCTCGCCCTCGAACTCGCCTTCGCGCCGCTCGCCGCGCTGCCATCCGCGCGAAAGTGGCTCTGGGCCAGCGCCGTCGCGATGCACGCGTCGCTGCTGGTGCTGGTCGATTTCGCCGATCTCACCTGCGGCATGCTCGCGTTGCATGCGTTCACGTTTGATCCAGGGTGGTGGCGAGGAGGGGAGGCGGCGCGAGGGATGAGGGTGATCACGCCGCGTGTAGCGGCGCTCACACAACAGGCCTGCCCGTAGCGGGCACGTGTCGATACCCGAGCCGTATATCCTCGCCCCCTTCTCGTCTCACCTTGCCATCACCCCTGCGACCAACCGTCGCTACCAGAACCGTGGCCCATCGGCCGAGCGACGGTTTGGCCGAGAACTGGGACAGCACCGATGACACCGAAGCACTCGAACGCCGCCGCCAACCACGACACCTCCCGGCGCGCCTTCCTTCGCACCGCGCTTGGAACCGGCGCGACCCTCGGCGCAAGCTTCGTCGGCGCTTCCACGGCGTCCGCCGCAACGCCGCCCCCAGCGACCGCCGCGAACGCCTGGTCGCCGACTCCACCTGAGCCGACGGCGGCGCTCCACGATCCGGCCGGCTCCGGGATGCCGTTTCGGCAGGACGATCCGGCGTGGGGCAAGGAGCGGATGTGGGATCGGAACCTCGTCATCCGCGCGGATCACGAGCTGAACGGTGCGCCGCTCGCGCAGGCGCAGGAGCTCATGCGCGAGTTCCCCGACGGGAACAACATCGCGAATGAAGGGTGTCTGCTCACGGCGATGGCGATGGTGCTGGAGCTGCTCGTGCCGCGGACGCCGGCGTGGACGCCGAAGGCGCTGAACGAGCTGGCGCACGCGTACTACTACTACACGCCGTGCGGACTCTCGATGACGACGCTGAACTCGGACTTCGTCTCGGACGTGACCGAGGGCGCCGTGCAGCTCGCGCTGAAGGAGGAGTACCTGCCGGGCATGACCGGGTGGCCGAAGGTCTTCGCGAACACGTCGGCACTCGTTCGCGCCTACCGCAGCCTCGCGCCCGCGCAGCGGACGGCGTTCGTCGTGCTGCTCAAGACCGGCACGTACGACGACACCGTCGCCTCGCACTACCTGCTCCTCCACCCGAACGACGACGGCGGCGTCGACGACGCGAACCCGCGCGTGCTCGATCCCGCGCAGCCATTCGGCACGGGAGAGGCGTGGCGCCTCACCGACTCGGCGAAGGCGATCACGCAGGATCCTGAGATCGCTGCCGGCTGGCGCGAGTCGGGAATCAAGCCGACGCAGATCGCCGGCGCGTGGATCTACGTGCGCGGGTCGACGAAGCGCGACGGCGCTGCGATCGCTCCGCTCGTGCGCGCGTGGGCACGCGAGCTGCCGCGCAGCTGACGCGCGGTCGGCGCTCGCGAGCGGTCACTTCTCGAGTTCGAGCCGCACGACCGACCCGGCTGCGCAGCGACGGTGAACTCGATCGTTCCTGAAGCGCTCCCAGCGGAGGCGGCCAGCACGTAGTCGCCGGGCGCGAGCGGCTCGCTGACGGTCGCCGCCGATCTCGATGCGCGCCCTCCCGCCCAACGCGAGCGTGATCGTGCCGACGTCCCGCGTCGCCTCAGCGGCGAGTTCGAACGGCACGCCGACGAACCGCGGCCACTCGCGGGACCGGACGGTGAGCCACCACGATCCCGGCACGAGCGGCCCGACCTCGAACCGCCCATCGTTGGCGCTGGTCCAGGACTCGCCTCCTTAGCGGTCCCCGAGCCGCGCCGCCGCGACATGCGCATTGGCCACCGGCTTGCCATCGGGACCCACGAGAATGCCCACGACTCGCGCCGAAGCGGTCAGCGTCTGGCGAACCTCCACCACCAGCGGGCCGGCGGCCGGGTCGATGTCGCGCCGCGTCTGCTCTTCGATCCCCCTGCCCCTCGCGATGAGCGTCAACGCCGTCGCCGGCGGACAGTTGAGGATCGAGAAGCGACCGTCCGGTGCTGACCGACTTCGATGGGCTTCGCCGCATCACCGCACGATTCGCAGCGCGCCTCCCCTCCCGCCGATCCCCCACGCCCGCTCGATCGCCGCGGTCGGGAACGGCGGCGCGCACAGCGTGGCGCGCGCCGGAGCGACGAGCAGCGCCGCGCCTTCGAGACCGCCCAGAGCAAGGTAGTTCGGCTGCGCGGCGAGCCCGGCTTCGTCGAGGCCGCGGAAGTCGAGATCGCACGGCCCAGGCGCGAGCGCGCGGGCGAGGAGCGCCACCGCCGCGGCGTCGCCGCGCGCGACCAGCTCGACGCGCTCCGGCCCGATGCCGGAGCGGACGGAGAGCACGGCGAGCGCGCTCAACACGTCCTGCACCCGGCGGGCGAGCTCGCTGCGGTGATAGGTCGCGGGGAAGCGCCGCTGCTGCGGCAGCACGTCGTCGTCGAGCGCGACGCCGGCGTTGCAGGCCGGCTCGGCGTCATGGGCGCGGAGGAGCAGGCGCCAGCCGGCGCGACTCGACGCCGCGTCGCGCTCCGTCGTCGCCGCCGGCGAATCATCGCCATCGAGCACGACCTCCAACCGCGCCGGGTCGCCGCTCGCGTCGTTCGCGAGCTCGACCGCGCCGGCGAACGGCACGATGGCGGCGCGCACGCTGCCGACCATCCCGGCGCCCGCCGCCGTGGCGGCGGAGACGAGCTCGATCGACACGTCCTCCGGCGCCGGCAGTCGCGCGCCGAGGGTCCGCTCCCACGCGACGCGATAGAGCCGCCGGTACTCCGCGAGCGTCGCCTCGTCCATCGGCTGCGCCGACTCGAAGCGTCCGCGCGCCTGGTCGCGCCACTGCGCCGCGATCGACTCGAGCGTGCCGGTGAGCGGCAGCGCCATCGACTCGCGCGGCTCGGCGACGAACGGCGCCTCGGCGATCCGCTCAGCCGGCGGCGCGCCGAGCAGCCACTGCGCGAACCAGGCGTAGGCGATCTCGCGGGTGTCCTGGTTGTAGTTGTGGCCGGCATCGACCTGCGCGGCACGGAACCGCTCCGGCGCGCCGCGCGCGGCATAGACCCGGGCGAGCGCGGGCGCCTCGAGCTCGAGGTTCCCATGGGTCCAGTCGCCGGTGCACGAGATCAGCAGCAGCGGCCGCGGCGCGATCGCGGCGGCGATCTCGACGTTGTTGAGGTCGAGGCGCAGCAACGGAGCGTTCTCGCAGAGGCAGCCGCCCTGGAACCCGGCGGCGACCATGTTCACCGGCGCCGCGACCTTCACCCGCGGGTCGACCGCCGCAAGCAGGAAGGTCTGCGTGCCGCCGCCCGACGCCCCGGTCGCGCCGATCCGCTCCGGATCGACGTCGGGGAGCGAGCAGAGGAAGTCGACGACGCGGATCGAGTTCCAGAGCTGGAGCCCCTGCAGGCTGAAGCCCCACGGCGCGTCGCCGAAGTCGTGCCCGAGCGCCTTCAAGTCGCCGTAGCCGACCATGTCGTAGGCGATCGTCACGATGCCGAGTTTCGCGAACTGGATCGAGCGGCCGGGGATCGAGCAGCGATCGTGATCGGTGAAGCGGCCGTCGGCCCAGTGGCCGTGCGGCGTGGCGATCGCGGGGTGTCGCGCGCCGCCGCCGTCGCGCGGCCGGTAGAGCGTGCCGGTGAGCATGAAGCCGGGCAGCGTCTCGATCTCGACGCGCTCGACGCTGTAGCCGTCGCGCTCGACACGGCCGGAGAGGCGGGCATGGACCGGCGGGCGCTCCGGCTCGGGCCAGAGTCCGGACGCGACAAGGATCTGCGTGCGGATCTCGTCGCTGCGCGCGCGCCAGGACTCGTCGCTCTGCGCGGCGCGGTCGAGCCGCTCGCTCCACGTCGCGCCGGGATGGCGCGCGGCGCGCGCGACCTGCAGTGAGGCGTCGCGTTCACCGTGGTCCGGCGGACGCGAACCGCAGCCGCTCGCGAAGGCGATCAAGCCCGCCATCGCGGCGAGCGGACGGATCGAGCGGCGAATCATCGGCGCAGTCTCCTGGCGGGATGACGGCGATCAGCGACCGCCCGAACCCGGCGCGGGCCCACTCTTCAAACCGTCGAGCTTGATGTCGGGCTTGTCGACGCCGTCGCGCCACTTCGTCTTGTCGTTCGCGCCGAACCAGGCGACCCAGTCGTTGGCATCGGAGAAATGCACACCGCCGGTGAGGCGCGCCAGCTGGTACTGGAAATCGTGGCGGACGGCCATCCGATCGCCGGGCTGGCCGAGCGCGCTCTTCGGATCGTTGCGCTGCCGGCCGCTGCCCTCGCCGCCCATGCCGGTGCCGTCGTAGGCGCGCACCAGCTGCGCGACGACCTTCTTGCGCAGTGCCTCCTTCTCGCCGAAGAAGTTCCCCATCGCGATGATCGCGGCGCGCGCGACCGGGATGCGCAGGTCGTTCAGGTACTCCCCGTAGAGCTCGATCCGCTTCGGCTCCGGCCGCGCCCCGAGCGCGCCAAGCGCCGCGGCGAGCGGCTGCTCCGCGTCGGTGATGTGCTTCCACTCGAGCGCTCGCACCACGAACTTCTCGCCCTCGGCCCCGGCCTTCACGGCGGCGGCGAGCACGCTCGCGTGCAGTTCAACCGTCGCGCGCGTCTGCTTCGCCGGCGCCGCGACCCGCTCGATCGCACGGTTCCACTCCTTCGCGTCGAGCGCGCTGCCGAACTCGGCGAGTTCCTCGCCGGGATCGGCGGCGACGACCGGCGCGCTGCCCGTCACGCACTTGAACGCCGCGGCGGCCGGCGGCGCGGCCGGCAGCAGCAAGACCCACGCGACCAGCGTCCCCGAGATCACCCCCATCGAATCACATCCTCGCGCCCGCCCGATCCTGCGTGAACCGCGTTGCGAGCTGCGGGCTCCATCGATTGCCTGTACCCGACAGACGACGGACCACCGCGATCTCCCGCCTCGTCCTGCGCCAACATTCCGTCGCCTTGCGACGGGGCTCATGCGTCAAGCGGGCTGACGGGAGCATAGGGCAAGCGACCGCGAGTGGCCGCTTCACTGGGTCTGGCAGCTCGCGGGGAACCAGCCCTACACCAACTTCAGCCACGGGACGGCCGGCGTCGCCTACGCCCTCGCCCGTGTCGCCGCCGTCACCGGAGACGAGGCGTGCGCGAGCGCCGCCCGCGACGCCGCGAAGCGGTTGCTCGAACAGGCGCGGCCGCAGGGTGACGGCCTCGGCTGGCCGGTGATCGCCGGTGCCGACCAATGCCTCGGCGGCTGGTGCCATGGACCGCCCGGCACGGCGCGTCTCTTCCTGCTGCTCCACGCGCAGAGCGGCGAGCCGCGCTACCTCGACGCCGCGCTGGCGGGCGCACGCTTCGTGATGGCGCAGGCGCCGGCCGATGCGCCGAACGCTGCGGCCGCCGCCTTCCCGCCGTCGTTCTGCTGCGGCGTCGCCGGCGTGCTCGACTTCTTCTGCGACCTCCATCGCGCGACCGGCGACGCCGAGCACGCCGAGTTCGCGGCTCGCGCCGGCGAATTCCTCTGCCGCGCGGCGGTCGCCGACGGCGAAGGCGTCAAGTGGCTGCGCGGCGCGACGCACGACCCGGCCAACGCCGGCGCCGAGAGCGTCGACCTCATGCTCGGCGCCGCCGGCGAGGCGCTGGCGCTCCTGCGGCTCGCGACGCTCCACGAACCGCTCGACCCGGTGCGCCACCTGCCCGATCGCGCTGTTCGCTGAAGCGGCTGCGCTATCCGCCCGCCAGCCGCCACAGCATCAGCGGCTGAACATCGAGCAGCAGCAGTTCGTCCTTGCCGTCGCCGTCGAGGTCGGCGGCGATCAGGAGGCGGTCGGTCTGGCGGTCGGCAGCGTCGGCATCCTTGCGGTCGGCGCTCGGGTCCCTGGTCGCGAGGAGCGTGTCGGGTTCGCGGCCGGCGACGGCGGCGCGCATGGCCGCGCCCGGCGTCGGGACCCACTCCACCAGGTCGAGCAGGCCGATCTTCACCGCGTCCTTGCCGGCGGCGGCAGCGTCGAAGCGCGCCAGCAGGCCGCGGCGCAGTTCGGCGAGCTCCGCTGCGTGCGCCTCGGGCAGGGCCGCCTTGCCGCGCCACACCGCCACCGTCCCGTCGCGCCGCAACTGTGCCACGTCGCCGCGCTGGCCGTCGCCATCGAGATCGAGCCCGATCGGCTGGCGGGCGAACTCGTCGCCGAGCCGCTCGATCGCCTTGCTGTCCTCGAACTCGTCGGCGATGCCGAGCAGCGCCGGCAGCTCGACCCGCAGCCGGCGGCGCTTCGCCGGGCTCTTGCCGAAGCGCAGCGTCGCCTCCTGGCGATAGGTGAAGAGGTCGAACTCGAGCTCGCCGCCGACGATGACCCAGAGCAGCAGCTGTCCGAACGAGACGTCGGCCACCTGCAGCAGGCAGAGGTCGTCCTTGCCGTCCCGGTCGTCGTCGAACGCGAAGGCGTCGAGCAGGTTGCCCGACACCTTCAGCACCTGCGCCGCCTTCGCGCGATCGATGCCGGCCGGCGTGCCGGGGAAGAGCGACACCTTCGAGCCCTGGCGCAGCAGCAGGTCGGCGCGGCGATCGCCGTCGAAGTCGCGCACGTCGGCCGACACCCGCGAGGCCAGCGCCTTGAACAGGTTGGCCGGGTCGAGCACGCTGCCGCCGGCCGGCGCGAGCTTCGCCTTCAGTTCCGCCAGGTCGACTTCGAGCGTCGGCTGCTCCGGCAACGCGCCGTTCGACCCGGTCCAGAAGAACTGCAGGTGGTCGTCCGACTCGAACACCAGGTCGGGGCGACCATCGCCGTTCTGGTCGACCACCTCGAAGCTCGGGATCGAGAGCGAGACGCCGACCTCCGGGCCGTCGTCCTCGGGCGCCGGCAGGGTGAGGCCGACGTCGATCCGGTGGCGCACCAGCGGCCCGCGCGTCGCCTTGCCATCGGCGCCGACCCACCAGAGGGAGAGCCCTCCGGCGGCCGGCAATGCGAGGTCGGCGTCGCCGTCGCCGTCGAGGTCGCGCGCGAACGGGAAGGCGAAGACGCCGCTCGGCAGCGCCAGGCCGGTGATCCGCGCCACTTCCGCCGGCGCCGCCGCGCCCGCCGCGTGGCGCTGCAGCACGCCGTCCTCGCGCAGCGCCAGCAGCTCCTGCCGCGACGTGCCGGCGACGGGCGCGAGACACCAGGCGAGCGTCCGCGCCGCGCCGCGCTCCACTCGCGCGCGCGGCGTGAGGCGGCCGTCGTCCTCGATGGCGGCGACGGTGAGCCCCGCATCCGCCACCAGCAGCAGCTCGAGGCGCGAGTCACCCTCCCAGTCGAGCAACTCGAGGCCGGTCAGCCCATCGGGCAGCGCGATCGAGACGTCGCCGGCCGCAAGCGACGCGACCAGAGCGGCGCAGCCGGGGAGGGCGCTCATCGGCGCTGCTCCGGTGGCGGGCGCGGCATGCCGCGCGAGACGAAGAGCGTCAGCCCCTGCTCGTGGCGCAACGTCAGGTCGGCGACTCCGTCGCGACTCAGATCCCACGTCTCGAGCCGCTCGACCTCCGTCGTGGGCGCGAACGACACCACCGGCTTCGCTTCGAGCTGCAGCGATTCGCCGGCCGTGATGCGGCGGATCTCGACCCGCCCGTCGAGCTGCGTGGTCACGAGGTCGTTGCAGCCATCGCCGTCGAAATCGCCGCCGACGTTGATCAGCAGCGACTCCTGCACGCGGGTCAGTTGCTCGGGCCGGAAGCTGCGCTCGAAGCTCAGGTCGGGCGCGCGCGACCAGGTGGCGCCGGGTCGACCGCGGAAGACGTGGAACGCCGTGTCGAGCCGCACCGTCGCCAGCGTCGACAAGCCGGTCGGCACGTCGAAGACGCGCGCCGTAAGGTCCTGGCGGCCGTCGCGATCGACGTCGGTCAGCCAGTACCGGACGCCCATCCCGGCCAGCTTGATCCGCGCGCTGGGCGCGGCGTCGATGAGCGCTCCGAACGGTTGAGCGGGGTCGACGCGCGCGGTGAACACCAGCGCCACCTTGTCATCGTCGTCGCTGCGGAAGACCACCAGCTCGCGCCGGCCGTCGCCGTCGAGGTCGGTCCACTCGGTGGAGGTGGCGTCGCGGGCCGCCTCGGGCAACTCGAACCTGGCCGGCATCGGCGCCGGCCCGCCGCCCAGCGGCAGCGGCGTGACCCGCCAGTGGCCGTTCTCGCGCTCGACGCGTTCCAGCGCGGCATCGCCGCCGAAATCGAGCAGTCGCGGCAGTTCGAGCGTGCGCCGACGGTCGAGCAGCTTCTCGCCGAAGAGCACCGGCTGCGACGTGCGCGCCAGGCGGAAGAACGACGTGCCGCCCGCCGGCCCGCGGCCGCGCATCCCGGAGCTGCCGAAGGTGAAGCTGCCGCGCTCGCTCACCCGCGTCGTCCGCGGCGCGACCGGCAACCGACCGAGCTCCACCAACGCGCTGCCCGCCGCCGCGTCGGCCGCCACGCCGAGGATCCGCAGCTCTTCCTCGACCACCAGCAGCAACTCCTCGCGTCCGTCGCCGTCGACGTCCTGCGTCAGCTGCCAGGCCGGCAGGCGCCGCGGATCGGCGAGGTCGGGCATGAGCGGCGCGGCGAGCTCGCGGCGAAGGTTTTCCTTCAGGCCGGCGCGGGTGGTGGTCAGCGAGTGGACGCCGCCGCGCGTCAGCAGGACGACCTCGCGTCCGGGGTCGGGCCGCAGGTCGAGCAACGACCAGCTGATCACGTCGGGCGGCACGGCCAGCGACCAGTCGGCCGTCGGCGGGAAGGACGCGTCGGCGCGCTGGCGCCACAGGCGCAGCGTCCGCTCGCCACCGGCCACCGACGACACCAGCAGATCGACGCGCAGGTCGAGGTCGACGTCGGAGAGCTGGTACTCGAACGGTTCGGCGCCGACGGCGATGCGCGACTCGGTGAACTGCGGCAGCTCGCCCATCCCGGCGGCGGCGACGACGGCCACGGCCGCGGCAAGCGTCATCGCCCGCCCTCGCCGGTGGCGGCTTCCTCATCCAGCGCCCCGACGCCGCTCTCCCACGACAGGAAGCGCAGGATGCTGGTGCGATACGCGTCGCCGTCGTGTTCGCGGCGGAACAACCAGATCAGCCACAGGTCGCCGATCACCACTTCGCCCTTCCGCTCGTCCGGTGTCTCGCTCCAAGAGAAGAGCGGCCAGAGCGAGATCTCGGTGAGGTGGCGTTCCGGCCGCGGCAACTGCACCACGGCGGCGCGGCGCGCGCCATCGGGCTCGAGCAGCGTGAACTGCAGCGTCGCGCCGGCCGGCGCCGCGGCGACCCGCCGAAACAGGTCCTGCACGCCGGCGAGCGGCAGCGCGTCGAGCTCGACCAGCACGTCGCCTGCACGCAGTCCGGCCCCGCGCAGCACCGATCGCGCGCCGATCTCCTCGAGCCTGACGCCGACCCCGCCCGGTGCCGCGCCGGCCATCACGGTGCGCGCGATGCAATCGAGGCGACGACGCTCGACGAAGCGGTCGGCCGGGCGCAGCGCCGCGGAGGAACGCCGCACCACGGCGACGTCGGTGTGCGCCAACGCGCCACCGCGCTCCAGTTCCAGCGCGAGGCGAGCCGCCGGCGCCGCCGCCTCGAGCAGCGCGTGCCACTGTTCGAGCGAGCGCAGCTCGACGCCGTCAACGCGCAACGCGCGATCGCCTGGGGCGATCCCCGCCCCCTCCGCCGGCGAGCCGGCCACCACCGCCGCGACCCGCAGCCCCGGCAGGAACTCGAGCGCATCGAGCCCGCCTGCGAGTTCTTCCGCGAGTTCGAGACCGGTGAAGGGAGCGGCAGAGGACGCCGTGGTCGGGTCGGCCGCGAGCGCCTCCCAGCCGGGCGTCGCCGCCAGCGCCTCGTCGCCGACCGGCTCGACGACGCTGATGCAGCCGGTCGCCAGGGCGGCGAGGAGAGACGCGGCGCACTGCGCGAGGATCACGGATCGCACGTCAGCTCCTCCCGGATCGAGGGGGCGGCGTACCATACCGGGCCGTTCGCGCGCCCGGGCGGCAACGCATGCCGTCGTCGCTCGTATGGAACGATCGCGGCGCCACGCGTCGCACCGAACCCCTCACGACAGGAGGAACCGCCGTGTCCGTGACCCGTTGGAAGAGCGCCGCGCTGGTCGCCGCGCTGGCCGTCTGTCTCGCCGCCGCACCGACGCAGGACGCCGCCGCGCCGATCGAGCGCGCCGGCACGCTGGTGCCGGCCGACGCGGTGGAGCACAAGCTCGAGCTCGAGAGCTACTCCGGCCCGCTCGAGTTCACCGAGGTGGTGGCGCACGGCACCGCGGTGCGGCTCGGCGACGTGCTGGCGCGCTTCAAGCTCGAGGCGGTCGACCTGGCGATCGAGGCGGCCGAGCGCGACCTGCGCTCGACCGAGATCCGCCACCAGAACCAGCGCGAGACGGCACGACTGGAGCAGGAGGCCGGCGACGTGCGGCTGGTCGACGCCAATGACGCGCTGCAGCAGGCGGAAGCGGCGCTGGATCTCTACCGGAAGGTCGAGCTCGACCTGAAGCGCCGCGGCATCGAGCTGTCGGACGGCTACTCGAAGGACAACATCGAGGACCAGAAGGACGAGCTCGCGCAGCTCGAGAAGATGTACACGGCGGACGAGCTGACCGACGCCACCGAGGAGATCGTGCTGAAGCGGTCGCGCCGCCAGATGGCGCGGTCGCTCACCTCGTACGAGCTGCAGCAGGCGCGCCGGCGGATCGACGAGGAGGTGACCGAGCCGTTGAACGCGAAGGGCAAGGAGAAGGCGGTGCGCGACGCCAGGAGCGGCCGCGATCGGCTGGTCCGCCAGCAGGAGATGGAGCGGCGGACGCGGGAGGACGGGCTGCTGAAGCTCGATCCGGAGTTCCGCGACGCGCGTGAGCGGGTGGCGAAGCTGCGCCGAGACCGCGAGCGGCTGGTGGTGCGGGCGGCGCGGGACGGCATGGCGCTGCACGGCGCGATCGCCGACTATGAGCCGGGGCGCGGCGCGGCACGGCACGCGGTGCGCGGCAGCGCCAGCGGCGGCGCGGTGCTGTTCACGGTGGCGCGACCCGGCGTGATGGCGGTGGCGCTCGACCTGCCGGAGTCGCAGCTGCTGAAGCTCGAGCAGAACGTCGCGGTCAAGGTGGTGCCGGCCGCGGACGCGGCGAAGACGCTGGTCGGCCGGCTCCGGTTCGACCGCTTCCCCGATCCGAAGAGCGCGGGCGGGCCGGAGAACAGCTACGACGCGACGGTCGAGCTCGACGGCACGCTGCCGCCGGCGTTCGTGCCGGGGATGCGCTGCAAGGTGGTGATCGAGACCGCGCCGCGGACCGGATCGTGACCGCGCGGCGACGGTGGCGGACGGCGGCGCTGGCGGCGGCGCTGGTGGCCGCTGCCGCGGGCGCAGCGGCGGCGCAG
>VGYY01000002.1 GCA_016872815.1 Planctomycetota bacterium | reverse complement strand
GACGCGCGCGCCGGCGAGCGCGACGCGCACGGGACGGAGCACGCGCAGCCGCGGCCCGGTCAGCGCGCACTCGAGCACCGCGGCCGCGGGCGCATTGCCGACCAGGCGATTGGCGACCGCCGCCGCCAGCGGATCGAGCGCGCCCCCAGGCGCGACGCCCTGCGCCGCGTGGCCGGAACGACCGCGGTCCTGCAGCGACGATTGCGTGCCGGGCTCGAGCACCTCGAAGGCGGCGGCGCGCTTCATCGCGCGGGCCAGGGGGGCGGCACGCGCCGCTGGTGGTAGCGCCACCGTCCGCAACCGCCGGGCGAACCGCCGCGCGGCGACCGGCTCGAAGCGCACCGAGTCGCCGCCGCAGAGCCGCGCCGCTGGCGTGCGCGCCGGATCGAACAAGCGCTCGCTGGTGCGGCCGATCACGTTCCAGCCGCCCGGCGACAGCAGCGGGTAGACGCCGGTCTGCGCCCCGCCGATCGCCACGCTGCCGGCCGCGACTTCGAGTCGCGGCGTCGCGCGGCGCGGCGTGGCCAGCTCCGGAGCGAGGCCGGCCAGGTAGGCGAAGCCGGGCGTGAAACCGATCGCCGCGACGACGTAGCGACCGGCCGCGTGGCGCTCGATCACGTCGGCCGCGGAGAGCCCCGAGCGCTCGGCGACGAGGGCGAGATCGGGACCGAACGGCTCGCCGTAGCGGACCGGCAGGACGTGGGCGGTGGTGGCGGTGGCGGCCGCGCCCGGCGTCGCCGCACCGCGCGCCAGCACGGCGTCGATCCAGGCGCCGACCGCCGCGCGCGCCACGACGGCGGGATCGAAATGGACCGTCACCGTCGCGTACGCCGCGACGATGTCGCTCACGCCAGCCGGAGGCCGCTCGCAGAGCGCCCGAGCGACCGCCCGCACCTGCGCCAACCCCTCCGGATCGACGCGGGAAGCGACCCGCACCAGCCACGCCGTGTTGCCAAGCAGGTCCAAGTGTCCGCCGCCTCGAGCGCCCGCCGCACCGAGAGGTACGGTAAGGCGGAGTTTTCCCCCTGCGGCGCCCGACTGCCAGCCCCTTAAGGGTGACGCCCGCGACCGGCTCCCGCTGCTCTCCATGGTGCCGGCGCTCCCCCCAAGCGCCGGAGCCGTGCGGAGACGGCCATGGCGTCGCCTCGATCCCAACTCGAGAGCGGCAGCCGCCTACGCGCACAGCAAGGGCGTCATCCATCGCGACCTGAAGCCGGGCAACCTCATGGTCGGCCGCTTCGGCGAGGTCTGCGTCATGGACTGGGGGCTGGCGCGCGGGCGGCGGCCGGTCCGTCCGTTCACGGCGTCCGCTTCTTCGGCCCCTCCGCCGGCGGCTCGATGACCACGCCGACATCGCCGCCCTTCGACGCCAGCGAGGCGACGATGAGGCGGTACTGGTTCGACATGGTGATCGTCGGCGTCGGCATCGAGAAGCCCGGCGTCCACGCCTTCACGAGGAACTTGTCCCAGTTCGAGTAGGCCGCCTTGAAGTCGGCGAGCGACTGCTGGACGATCACGCCGCCGTCGACCCAGACCACGTTCAGCGACACCTTGGGCGACGTCGCGGTCAAGATCGAGCGCGCAGCGAGATCGCCGACCGTGGTCACGCCCGCCGTGAATTCGGGCAGCGTGATCGCGTAGGCGGGGACGGTGCCCAGCGAGGCCGATCCGGCGGAGCCCCCGGACTCGGCCGTGAGACAGCCGGCCGCGAGCAGGAGGGCGGCGAACGCGACGCCGGCACGCGCCCGAATACCCGTGTTCCTCGGCATGGCGACCTCCTCGCGGGGACGGTGAGTCCGCAAGGGAGCCGAGGTGATGGCGCCAGGTAAAGGGCGCGATCCGGTCGACGTCCGCCGCCGCGCGGCAGGGCGGTGCGACTACTGGCCGAAGAGCTGGTCGAGGCGGCTCGCCACCTGCTTGCCGAGGTCTTCCGGCGGGTAGCGCTCGTTCAGGACCGCCTCGAGCTCGCCCTTCTGGGCGATGACGAAGGCGAGCCGCTTGCCGGTCTCCGCCTCGAGGTCGGCCACCACCTGCGGGTCGAGGTCAGTGAAGGTGGCGAACAGCGCCACCTCGCCGAACACGTCGAGCGGCAGCAGCCGGTGCTGGTGGAGCGTCTGCGGCGGCACGATCGCGCGGACGTCCTTTGGCGGGTCGTAGTTCCTGGCGCTGATGTAGGGCAGCGAGAGCTGGTGGACCATCGCCTTGGCGAGGTCGTACTCGGTGGCGAGGCCGCGGGCGAGGATGACGTCGGCGATCCGCTCGCCGGTGGTCGCCGCCTCACGCTGCACTTCATCGAGCTGCTCGGGCGTGAGGAGCCCCTCGGCGCGGAGCACCTGCCCGGCGTTCACGGACGAGATCTTGGTCGCGGTGCGCATCGGTGAACCTCGTCGTTCCCGATCGACGCCGCGGGCGTCCCGGCTTGAGCGAGCGGCAACTCCTTCCCGGTCGCGACGGGGGGCGGCCTCCGGCCCGGCCCGCTCACACGTCGAGGTTGCGCACCTCGAGCGCGTGCTTCTCGATGAACTGGCGGCGCGGATCGACCTCCTCGCCCATCAGCACCGTGAAGATGCTGTCGGCGCGGACCGCGTCCTCCGCCCGCACCTGGTAGAGCGTGCGGATCTTCGGGTCCATGGTCGATTCCCACAGCTGCTCGGGATTCATCTCGCCGAGACCCTTGTAGCGCTGGATCTCGAGGTCACGCTCGCCGTCGCGGCGGATCGTCTCGGCCACTTCGCGCAGGCTGTGCAGCGCGTGCGTCCCCTGCTCGAGCGTCAGCGTGAAGGGGGCGACCGGCGGCGCCGCCCTTGCGCCGAACACCTGGTCGATGCCGAGGCCGTGCCGCGCCAGCGCGTGCAGCGCCGCCTCGATCTCGCCGCGATCGCGGAACGCCTGCACGCGCACGTCGGCCGCCTCGTCGCCCTCGTAGCTCACGGTGAGGTCGGCCTTGTTCGCGCGCACCGAATCGAGCCACGCGTTCAGCGCGCGATCGTCGGCGAACCACTTCACCTCGCTCGCCGCCGCGACGCGGTAGGCGGGCAGCACGGCCGGCGTGCCGCTCCCCGCCGCGACCAGCTCGCGCAGCGACACGCCGCGGCGCTCGAGCGCCTGCCCGGCGCGCTCGAGGCTCGCCAGCTGGTCGAGCAGCGGCTTCAGCGCGTCGCCCTCGACCGTCCCGCTCGCCGCGCCGCCGGCGCCGGCGATGACGAGCTTCGCGTGCTTCACGCCGAGGTCGCGCTTGATGCGGAGCAGGTCCTCCTCGTTGTGGACGTACTCCTCGTGGCGGCCGCGCTTGATCCGGTAGAGCGGCGGCGCGGCGACGTAGATCTTCCCGCCGTCCACCAGCTGGCGCATCTGCCGGTAGAAGAAGGTCAGCAGCAGCGTCCGGATGTGCGAGCCGTCGACGTCGGCGTCGGTCATGATGATGACCTTGCCGTAGCGCAGCTTGGCGAGGTCGAAGTCGTCCGCGCCGATCCCGGTGCCGAGCGCCGTGATGATCGTGCGGATCTCCTCGTGCCCGAGCATCTTGTCGAGGCGCGCCTTCTCGACGTTCAGGATCTTGCCGCGCAGCGGCAGGATCGCCTGCGTCCGCCGGTCGCGCGCCTGCTTGGCCGAACCACCGGCCGAGTCACCCTCGACCAGGTAGATCTCGGCGTCCTCGGCCTTGCGCGTCTGGCAGTCGGCCAGCTTGCCCGGCAGGCCGCCGCCGCCCATCGCGCTCTTGCGCACCAGGTCGCGCTGCTTGCGCGCCGCCTCGCGCGCGCGCATCGCCAGCAGCGCCTTGTTGACGATCGACTTCGCCTCGCCCGGGTGCTCCTCGAGGAAGGCGCCGAGCTGGTCGTTGACGACGGTCTGCACCGCGCCCTCGACCTCGGCGTTGCCGAGCTTGACCTTGGTCTGGCTCTCGAACAGCGGGTCCGGCACCAGCACCGAGATCACCGCGGCCAGCCCCTCGCGGAAGTCCTCGCCGGCGGGCGGCGCCTCGTTGTCCTTGATCAGCCCGGCCTTCTTCGCGTAGGCGTTCAGCGTGCGGGTCAGCGCGCTGCGGAAGCCGGAGAGGTGGGTGCCGCCCTCGTGCGTGTTGATGTTGTTGGCGAAGCAGTAGACGTCCTCGTGGAAGCCGTCGTTGTACTGCAGCGCCACGTCGATCTGGAGCTTGTCGACCCCCTTCTCGCGCGGGACCTCCACCTCCTTCTGCAGGTGGATCACGGTCGAATGGACCGGCGTCTTGTTCTGGTTCAGGTTCTCGACGAAGGTCGCGATGCCGCGCTCGAACTTGTAGGTCTCGCTCCAGCCGGAGCGCTCGTCGTCGAGCTGGATGACGAGCCCGCGCGCGCCGAGCAGGTAGCCGAGTTCGCGCAGCCGCTTGGCCAGCGTCTCGTGGCTGTAGGTCGTCTCCTGGAAGATCTTCGCGTCGGGCTTGAAAGTGACCTTGGTGCCGCGCTTGGTCGTGTGGCCGAGCTCCTTGATCTCGGTGCGCCGCGCGCCGCGCGCGAAGCTCATGTGGTGGACCTTGCCGTCGCGGCAGACCTCGACCTCGAGCCACTCCGACAGCGCGTTCACCACCGAGGCGCCGACGCCGTGGAGGCCGCCCGAGACCTTGTAGGTGTCGTGGTCGAACTTGCCGCCGGCGTGCAGCTTGCACAGCACGACCTCGACCGTCGGGATCTTCTCGGTCGGGTGCAGGTCGACCGGGATGCCGCGGCCGTCGTCCTCGACCGACACCGAGCCGTCGACGCGGATCTTGACATGGATCGTCCGGCAGTGGCCCGCCATCGCCTCGTCGATCGAGTTGTCGACGATCTCGTACACCAGGTGATGGAGCCCGCGCAGCGTGACGTCGCCGATGTACATCGCCGGCCGCATGCGGACGGCCTCGAGGCCCTCGAGGATCTTGATCGAGGAGGCGTCGTACGCGCCGCTCTTCTTCTTCGGCTCGTCGCCGGGCGCCGTCGCCGCCACTCTCGCATCATTGCTGGCCATGAACCCTCCACGCGCCGTTCCGGAACGCGACCTCGGACAACTCCTCTAACCCGGGCTGTCCGCGCAGGCGCGCGAGCGCGTCGTCGCGCGCGAACGCCTGCCATTCGAACGCGCGCGCCGCGGAGCGGACCTCGAGCAGCAGGCGGCCCTTGCGGTAGCTCGCCACCCGCAGCTCACCCTTCGCCGCGGCGCCGAACGCCGCCTCGAGCGACGCCTGGATCCGCGCCAGCGCGATCTGGCCCGGTCCCGGCAGCCGGAGCTTCGCCAGGATCGAGCCGAGTCGCGGCACTCCCGCTTCCTGGCGCCGCTGCATGCGACCCGGTTCACGCTCCGCCACGCCGGCGCTCACAGGCTCATCGGCATCACGACGTAGACGAACCCCTGGCCCGGACGGAACGCGCAGGCCGCGGTCGCGTCACGGAAGGTGAACGGCAGCTGCTCGGGCAGCTTCAGCTTGCCGAAGTCGAGCAGGAACGCGGGGTTGAACGAGATCTTCACCTCCGGCCCGACATAGTCGACCGGCATCTCGCTGCGGGCGTCCCCGCGGCCTTCGTGCTTGCCGGCGAAGACCAGGCTGCCTTCGCCGAAGGTCAGCGTGATCGCCGGCGCGTCGTCGCCGGCCATGACGTTCACCTGGCGCACGCAATGGAAGAACTCGTCGCGGTCGAGGCGCACCTGCGTGCCGGCGTCGTCGGTGGGGACGACGCCGCGATAGTCGGGGAACTCGGCGTCGCGCGAAGTGGCGGTGAGGACCGTGTTGCCGCAGCGCAGCAACGCCCGCCGCTTGCTGAGGTGCAGCCCCACCACCTCGGCGGTCGGCCCGAGCGCCCGCAGGAAGTGCGTCACGCCCTTCAGCGGGACGATCTCCTTCACCGAGTTCGCGACCGGCTGTTCGAGCGTCGCCTCGGCCAGCGCCAGGCGGCGGCCGTCGGTCGAGACCATCCGGATCGTCTTGCCCTCGAGTTCGACCAGCAGGCCGTCGATGGCATAGCGCCCGAGCTCGCGACTGGCGGCGAACTCGGTGCGCTCGGCCAGCTCGCGGAACAGCGGTGCCGGCAAGTCGACGAAGTCGGTCGCCTCGCCGACGGCAACCTCAGGGAAGTCGGCCGGGTTCTCCCCGCTGACGCGGAATTGCCCGCGCCCGGACCGCAACAGCGCGACGTTGCCGTCGGTGGCGAGGTCGATCGTCTCGCCCTGCGCCTCGCGGAGGATGTTGCCGAGGGTCGCGGCCGGGAGCGCCAGCACGCCCGGCTCCTCGATCAGGATCGGGGTATGGCGGCAGCGCAGGGCCACCTCGAGATCGGTGGCGAGGAACTCGACCTCGCTCCCCTGCGTCTTCATCAGGACGTGCTGCAGGATCGGGCGCGTCCCCCGGCTGGCGGTGACGCCGCCGACGATGCCGACGATCTCCTGCAGCGCACGACGATCGCAGCGAAGCTTCATGCCTCCCCCTTGATCCCCCTCTGCCGACGCCCGCGCCGCGCTGCGCGAATGGCGCGAGATTCTAGCCCTCCTGGTTCATGCGCCCCGTAGCGAGTCGGCGGGAACACGCGGCTTCGACGAGGTGGGTGGTCAGACCGGGCGAACGCCGTTTCGCGTGCCGGGTGGAGTGGGGCCGCGCTGAAAGAAGAAAGAGAAGGAAATCTCCTTCGTGTTCCTGTCATTGCCCTCTCACAAATTGGGACAAGCACGGCGGCCGAAGCTTCATCTCATTGAATCGAAAGGAGTTGCGAGCACCGGAGGGACCATGGCTCGCGGGGGCAGCTGGTGGACTCCAATCCAGAAATGCCGCGTGAGCGGCGGCGCCGGCGGCAGCGGCGCGATGGGCGGTGGAGCAACGCAGAAGCTCAAGACCACTGCCGACCGGGTTGTCCCGCAGCTATCCCCGGGCTCTGGAGGGCCGCCAGCGCCGCGGCCGGCTGAAACGAACGGCGGGTGGCAACCGCGTCGATTGCCACCCGCTCCAGAAGCTTTGCTGGTGTCGAACCGGCGTTGCGCGCCGTCACCGCTCGAGCAGGCTCCGCAGGCGGGTGAGGTGGTCACGCACCCGACCGTCGCTGCCGTCGGCCTCCTCGATCTTGCGGATGCCGTGCAGGATCGTGGTGTGGTCGCGCCCGCCAAGCAGCGCCCCGATCTCGGACAGCGAGAGTTCCGTGCGCTCGCGCAACAGGTACATCGCCGCCTGTCGGGCGAAGGAGAGCGCCTGCGGGCGACGCGGCGAACAAATGTCCGCCATCGTCACCTCGAAGTGGTTGCAAACAGCCTTCAGGATCCTGTCCGGCGAAGAGGCCGGCCGCTGCATCAGCGCATCCTCTTCCAGCGCCGCGCGGGCCGTCCGGAGCGAGATGGCGGTGCCGGTCAGCTTGGCGCCGGCGATCACGCTGGTGAGCGCGCCCTCGAGCTCGCGGACATTGCCCGTCGGCAGGTCGGCCAGGAAGTCGAGCACGTCACCGGCGAGCCCCTCACCGCGCTGGCGGCTCTTTGCCGCCAGCAGCTCCCGCCGCGTCTCGCGGTCCGGCGCGCGCAGCGTGAGCCGGTAGGCGCCGGCCAGGCGCGCCTGCAGCGCGGGATCAAGCGCCAGCTGCTCCCCCGGGGCGCAGGAAGCGGCGAAGAGCAGCCGCGCGCCGCGGTCGCTCCACGCGTTCAGCGTATGGACCAGCTCCTGCTGCGTGCCGCTCTTGCCCGCCAGCAGCTGGAGGTCGTCGAAGCAGACGACGTCGAGGCTGCGCCAGCGCTCGCGGAAGCGATGGGTCGCCTCGGCACCCTGGGCGCAGGCGGTCACGAACTCGTTCAGGAAGTTCTCGCCACGGACGTAGGCGACCTGACGGCCGTCGGCCGGCTCGGCGGCGGCGCGCGCGGCCGCCTGCAGCAGGTGCGTCTTGCCGGTGCCGGTGGCGCCGACCACGAACAGCGTGTGGAAGTCGAGAGCGGCGGTCGTAGCCGTCGCCAGCGAACGGGCGGCGGCCGCCGCCAGCTGGTTGCTCGGGCCGATGACGAAGCGCGCGAAGTCGAAGCCTTCGGTGAGCGGCAGGTCACCGCAGGTTCGGACACCGACGGCGGCCGCGCCGGCACCCACCCGCGCCGTCGCGGTGACGGCGCCATTCGGTCGCGTGCCGTCACTGCGCAGCGGCGGACGTCGCTCCGACCGCCCGGCCTCTGCCGCGCTCGGCGGCGCAGTGGCGCCACCGTTCGCGGTGCCACCCGGCTTCGTCGGCGCGGCCGCCAGCGCCGCCTGCCGCGCGCTCAACGCGTCGGGCGACTTCCCGCCGATCTCGAGGTGGAGCTCGCGCGCGCCGCCGAGCACGGCCGCAACGGCTTCCTCGACCACTTCCCGGTAGTAGGTGACGATCCAGTCGCGGTGGAACTTGCTCGGCACCCGCAGCACCACCCGCCGGTCACCCAGCTCGGCAACCTCGAGGTTGCGGAACCACGTCGCAAACTGCTGCGGCGTGGTCTTCTGCTCGACCTTTTCCAGCACGGCGTGCCAGAGTGAGACCGCTTTGGCGGGCAGCATCGGACGGTTCCCCCCCCTCGGCCCCGGGTCGCCCACCCGGGAAGCAACGGGCTCGGAAATCGTTCGTGCCGGCCACGGGGAAGCCCCCGGGGCCGCCGGCGCAACGCGCGGTTGCGGGCGGGGCCACGGATGGCGGGACCTGCGGACGGCTCGAACCAGGGGGTGAGGCGTTCGCCTCACCTGTTTCCCACGGAGGCGGGGGACGACTCCGGCGCTACGCCGCAGCCGCGATCCCCGCGCTCTTCGACCCGGCCGCGAGAAGGGTTCGCCAACCTTTCCCGCGACCAGTCCACGACGTATCCAGTGATCGCCACCACCGGTTCCGTCGCGCTCGCGCTGCCGCGGGGTTCAGCGGTCGCGTTCGGCGCTGAAACGCGCCCCGAACACGCTTCGCTCGCTCCCCTCTTCACCGCGAGGGCACAAGTTTTAGGCGGTGAGAATGAGGATCGTCAACGACCTCTCGACCACGACGCGTTCGGCACCCGTTCTTCTTCGTGCGTGCAAGTCGTGACGAGGCGCGAGTTGCAGCGACGTTGCGACTCCGAAAAAAAATCAGCGATGACGAAGTTGAACCACTGCAGCGACCACGCGCGCCACCAGCAGGTCGACGTCGTCGCTGGTCGTCGTACGTCCCATCGAGACGCGGATCGCGTTGGCGGCGAGTTCCAACGCGCCGATCGCCAGCAGGACCGGTGACGGAACGGCCGCCAGCGAGGCGCAGGCCGCGCCATGGCTGACCGCAACGCCGCGCCGATCGAGTTCAGTCACCAACCAGTCGCCACGCAGATCGGGCAGCGCGAAGTTGACCAGGCCCGGCAGCGCGTACTCGACGTCGGAATAGAGAGTTACGTCGGGCAGCGCGGTCGTCAGCTGCGCTGCGAATCGACGCGCCAGGGCGGTCAGGCGCAGGGCGACCTCATCCTGGTCGCGCAGCGTCGCGTGCAACGCCGCCGCGGCTGCGACGATCGTGGCCACGTCTTCCGTGCCGCCGCGCAACCCCTGCTCCTGCCGTTCCGGAGAGAGCGGCGTGCTCAGCGCCACGCCGGCGCGGCGCGCGAGGACGCCGACGCCGCGCGGCCCGCCGAATTTGTGCGGCGAAACGACCAGCAGGTCGCAGTCGAGAGCCGGCAGCGTGCACGGGATTTTCCCTAGAGCCTGCGTCGCGTCGCAGTGCAGCAGCACCCCGCGTGGGCGCAGGCGTGCGGCCACCGCCGCGACCGGCTGCACCGTCCCGATCTCGTGGTTCGCCGCCTGCAGCGCGACCAGGCCGGTCGTCGGGCGGCAACGCGCCTCCAAACTCTCAGGATCAACCCGTCCGCGCCGGTCGACCGGCACCCGTTCGAGCTCGATCGCCCCGGCTTTCGCCAGCCGCTCGAGGGGGGCGACCACGCTCGGGTGCTCCACCGCGGAGAGGAGGACATGGCGCCGGTGCGGCAGGAGCGCCTGGACGGCGCCGGCGAGGCCAAGCAGGTTCGCCTCGCTGCCGTTGCCGGTGAAGAAGAGGTCATCGCGCTGGCACCCGAGCGCCGCGGCGAAACCGCGCCGCGCCCGCTGCAGTTCGGCGCGGGCGCGGCGTCCCCACTGGTGCAGGCTCGATGCGTTGGCGAACTCCGGTTCGCTCGCCGCCAGCCAGGCGGCGCGCGCTTCATCGCGCAGCGGTGCCGTGGCGGCCCAGTCGAAATAGAGCGGCCGGTCGGCGGACACGATGGCGGCGCTCAGGCGCGGGCGGCCTGGCCGCGCCGCGCGATCGCCGCGTGGTAGACGCGCTCGTGCACCGACAGCAGGCGCACCAGGTCGAACTGCTCGACCGCGCGCGCGCGGCCGCGGGCGCCGAAGTCGCGGCGCAGCGTCACGTCGGACAGCAGCGCCCGCAGTCGCGCCGCCAGCGCCGGCACGTCGCCGAAGCGGACGAGGAAGCCGCTCTTGTCGTCCTCGACGACTTCGCGCATGCCGCCCGAGTCGTAGCCCACCACCGGCACGCCGCACGCGTGCGCCTCGAGCGCCGCCAGGCCGAAGCTCTCGCTCTCGCTCGACACCACCAGCACGTCGGCGAACGGCAACAGGTCGGAGACGTCGTCGACCAGCCCGAGGAACTGGACCCGCTCCCCGAGATGGAGCTCGGCGACGAGCGCTTCGGCGGCGGCGCGCTCGGGGCCGTCGCCCACCAGCACCAGCTGCGCCTTGCTGCCGGTGGTCGCATCGGCGAACGCGCGCACCGTGTCGGCGAGCCGCTTCACCGGCCGGAAGTTCGACACGTGCATCACGATCGGCGCCTCGGCGCAGACGCACAGCAGCGGCGACGCGCGTCCCTCGCGCGGCCGGAAGCGCGCGACGTCGACGAAGTTCGGGACGACCTGGATCTCCTTGGTCGCGCCGAAGATCCGCTGCGTCTCCTTCTTCAGCCAGTCGGACACGGCGATCACCTCGTCGCTCTGCTCGATGCCGAAGCGGGTCACGTCGCGGTAGGAGTTGCCGCTGCCGACCAGCGTGATGTCGGTGCCGTGCAGCGTGGTCACGATGCCGAAGCGGCGCGCGGGCATCAGCTGGCGCGCGAGGTAGGCGCTGATCGAGTGCGGGATCGCGTAGTGGACGTGCAGCACGTCGAGGCGCCGCTCTTCGATCACCTCGATCATCTTCGACGCCAGCGCAAGGTCGTAGGGCGGGTACTTGAACAGCGGGTACTCCGACACCTCGACCAGATGGCAGAAGATGCGCGGGTGGAAGCGCGAGAGGCGCGGCGGCTTGCTGTAGGCGAGGAAGTGGACCTCATGGCCGCGCTCCGCCAGCGCCACGCCGAGCTCCGTCGCCAGCACGCCGCTCCCGCCATGCGTCGGATAGCAGGCGATGCCGATCTTGAGCGGGAAGTCGGTGATGCCGGCGTTCATGCGCACCTCATGGCAAGAGGCTCATCGGATCGGCGATCTTCGGCGGGCCGTCGGTGAAGAACGGCTCGGCCCAGTCGACGCCGGCCTGCGCGCCGAAGAAGCGGTCGCGCGCGGCGCGCCGCTCGACGAAATCGGGGCGCGACAGCGCGGTCTGCGGTTCCGCGCGCGTCGGGTCGTGCAGCTGCGAGCGGTGGCAGCGGATGGCGGCCAGCTTCTGCTCGATCACCGCCGAGATGTCGACCACGCAGGTGGGCGGGTGCTGCTCATGCTCGAAGTAGTGGAGCAGGAGCGCGGGACGGTGGCGTTCGCGGCCGGGCTGGAACTTCCGCAGGCCGGCGAGGTAGCGCGCCTGCTTCACCACATCGCCGACGATGACGTGGTCGGGATGGGCGTCGCGCGGGAAGTTGGCCAGCAGCAGGCGCGGGCGCTGCTCGCGGATCAGGTCGACGACCCGGGTGACGGCGAGCTCGCGGGCGGAGTGACCGCTCTGCGGATCGGCGAAGGGCAGGAAGCCATCGGGCAGCTCGAGGTTCAGGCGGGCGGCGGCGCCGAGCACCTTGGCGGCGGCAGCGGCCTCGGCGCGCCGCTCGGCGACGGTGCCGCGCGTGCCGAGCTCGCCGCGGGTGAAGTCGACCATCACCACAGAGCGACCCTGCTGCGCCAGCAGCGCGAGCGTTCCGCCGCAGCCGATCTCGAGATCGTCGGGGTGGGCACCGAAGGCGAGCACATCGGCCATGGCAACGGACTCCGGCGGGCAGAGGGACGCGATCAGAGGACGGAGTGGGGCACGACGCCGTCCGCTCCCGGTTCCCCGCGCAGGGCGAGGAGCTGCTCGATCAGCGCCGGGCCGCGCTCGGCGAGGAACGGCAGGATGTTGAGGACGCGCTCCTGCGGGCGGCCGCGCGGGCGGACGCACCGCTCGAGCGTCGACCAGCGCGCGCCAGCGTGGAGCGCGCCATCGGCGAGGGTCGCGCGCGCCCGTTCGAGCGCGCCGTCGAAGCTCTGCAGCAGTTGGGTGGAACGCCGCTCGGTGGCGCTCTTCAGCGCGGGGCGGCCCTCCTGCAGCGTCGCGAGCCATGCCGCGACCTCGCCGCGCAACTGCTCGCCGCGCGCGAGGAGCGGGTCAGCCGCGGCGCGGTCCGGCCCGGCGGCGGCGCGCGCATCGAGGGCGGCGCGGAGCGCGTCGGGCTCGAGGTTGAGCTTGCGTGCGGCGCGGGCAGCAGCGGTGGTCAGCAACGTCGCATGGGGGCGACGGACCAGCGTCGGGAACGGGACCGCGAACAGGCGATGGAGCGGCTCGAGCTGCCGGTAGTAGAGGAGTTCGGTCGGGCCGGCGACGTAGGCGATGCAGGGCAACGTCGCGGCCTGGAGGATGGTCCGCAGCGCGACGTTGGCCGAGAGGCGCGGCGTGCCGTCGTGCGCGAGATCGAGCAGCGCCGCCCGGCTCAGCGTCTTCTCGCCGACCCGGAATTCGCCGCTCCGCGATCCGTGGCGGACGCGCCAGCGGGCGGTGCGCTCGATCACGAACAGTGGCGGGTCGGCGTCGACCGGCAGCGGTGTCGCGAGGCCGGCGGCCTGATTGGCGGCCGCGCCGGCCGCGAGCGCATCGCGGATGGCGCCGTCGTCGCGCAACGCCTGGTCGTAGACGGAGCGGCCGGCTCGGTTCAGCTGCGCCGGGACCACGATCCGGGGCGCATGGGTGCCGAGCACGGCGCGCAGCGCCCGACAGAACCAGCTGGCGAGGGTGTCCCCTCCCACCGGCAGGAATGGCGTGAGGGGGAACGCCGCCGGCTCGACCCCGGCCGCGGCGAACAACTCCTCCAGCAGTCGCCTGGCGGAATCTGGCGGAATCTCAACTTCACTCGCAGCGGCTGATTCAAGTGGGAGATCGATCCTGAACTTCTGTGCTTCTTCTTGAGCATTGAGTGCGTAGGTGTGGTGCACCTCGGCCAGGTCGTGATCGTCGGCAGCAGCCCAGAAGAGGGGCACGACGGCCGCTGTCGCCGGGGACGAGGCGACCTCGGCGGCGTACGAAATGGCCCGCGCTGCCTTGAGCACGGTCAACAGCGGTCCGGTCAGCAGTCCGACCTGCTGGCCGGTGACTACGACCTTGGCTCCCGGTGGGAGATCGAGCGCGGCAACCGTGGACGGCGACGACATGACAGGCGAGGTTACCCCTCCATCCGGAATCCCGTCGCGACGGCGATCGCGCGGCGTACCTTGGGCTCGACCTGGCGCCGGTGCCGCTGCCGGCTGACGACGTGAGGACGCATCGATGCTGATTGCCACTTGGTGCTGTGGGTGGGCCGCCGCCACGCTCGGAGCCGACGCTACGGCGGCGCCCGAAGGGCGCCGCGCCTTCGACGTGGCCGACGTCTACGGCGTCGCCCAAGTGCAGGCACCGGCGCTCGCGCCCGACCGCCGCCGCGTCGCTTTCGCGGTGAAGCGATTCGACGTGGCGGCCGCCACCAGCTGGAGCGAGCTCTGGCTGGTCGGCGTCGACGGCGCGGGGCTGCGCCAGCTGACGTTCGCGCAGAAAGGCGACCACGATCCGCAGTGGACGCCGGACGGCGCGGCGCTCCTCTTCCTCTCGAACCGCAGCGGCAGCGAGCAGCTCTGGACGCTGGCCGTCGATGGCGGCGAGCCGCGCCAGCTCACCCGCTGGCCGGGCGGGGTCTCGGCGCCGCGGCAGTCGCGCGACGGGCGCTTCGTCGCCGTGACCAGTGAAGTGTGGCCCGACCTGCCGTGCGCCGCCGCGGCGCAGCAGTCGCGCGACGACGCGATCGCCGCCGGCAAGTTCGCCGTCCGCATGTACGACTCGCTGCTCTACCGCCATTGGAGCAGCTGGGAGGACGGCAAGGTCGCCCATGTCCTTCTGGTCGACGCGAGGACCGGCGAAGTCGTGAGGGACCTCACGCCCGGGCCGTTCGACAGCCCGCCGTTCGTGCTCGGCGGCGGCCGCGCCTACGACTTCTCGCCCGACGGCCGCCGGCTCGTCTTCATGTCGAACCACGATCCCGATCCGGCGAGCTCCACCAACTCCGACCTGTTCCTGGTCGAGCTCGACCGCCCCGACGCGCCGGTGAACCTGACCGACGGTTGCGACGGCTGGGATGGCCTGCCGCTCTTCTCGCCGGATGGGAAGACGATCGCGTACGTCAGCCAG
The DNA here is from genome assembly GCA_016872815.1 of Planctomycetota bacterium. Classification (GTDB taxonomy): domain Bacteria; phylum Planctomycetota; class B15-G4; order B15-G4; family SIAN01; genus SIAN01. Next base: position 33,653 of record VGYY01000002.1, on the reverse strand, counting down.
CAGACCGCCGGCTACGAGTCCGACCTGAAGCGCGTCGCGCTGCTCGAGCTCTCGAGCCGGCGGACCGTCTACCTCACCGAACGCGGCGGCTTCGACCAGAACGCGCTCGATCTCCGCTTCGCCGCGAACGAGCCCGCCCTCTTCTTCCAGGCCGAGCACCACGGCCGCACGCCGCTCTTCCGCCTCCCGCTCGGCGGCGGCGCGCCGAAGCAGGTCCACACGCACGCGTCGATCGACGGCTTCGAGCTGCTCGACGACCACGGCTCGCTGGTCTACGCGCGGCGCGGCATCGTCGAGCCGCACGAGCTCTGCGTGAAGCGCGCCGACGCGACGGCGCCGACGCGGCTCACGCGGTTCAACGCCGCGTTCGAGGCTGCGATCGACCTGCGGCCGGCGCAGGAGCTCTGGCTCGACGGCGACGTGCCGGGCAGCAAGGTCCACACCTTCGTGATCACGCCGCACGGTTTCGATCCGGCGAAGAAGTACCCGCTGATCCTCAACGTCCATGGCGGCCCGCAGAGCCAGTTCCAGGACGCGTTCCGCGGCGATTGGCAGGTGTATCCCGGCAAGGGCTGCATCGTCGCCTTCTGCAATCCGACCGGCTCGACCGGCTACGGCCAGGAGTTCTGCGACGCGATCGGCAGCGATTGGGGCGGTCGCGTCTACCGCGACCTGATGAAGGTGACCGACCAGCTCTGCGAGCTGCCCTGGGTCGATCGCGACCGCCTCGGCGCGATGGGCTGGTCGTACGGCGGCTACATGATGATGTGGATGCAGGGCCACACCGACCGCTTCAAGTGCCAGGTCGCGATGATGGGCCTCTACGACCTGCGGAGCTTCTACGGCGCGACCGAGGAGCTCTGGTTCCCGGAACGCGATCTCGGCGGCGTCCCGTGGCACAGCGACCAGTACGAACGCTGGTCGCCCTCGAACTTCGTCCACGACTTCAGGACGCCCGCGCTGGTGATCACCGGCGAGCAGGACTACCGGGTGCCTTACACGCAGAGCCTGCAGTACTTCACCGCGCTGCAGGAGCGCGGCGTCGAGTCGCGCCTGGTCGTCTTCCCCGACGCCGGCCATTGGCCCGGCTGGCAGGAGATGCTGTTCTACTACGGTGCGCACGTCGACTGGTTCGCGCGCTTCCTCGCCAGCGAGCCGCTCGACCGCGACCTCGCCGAGTGGGCGCGCACCCGGCGGATGCCGGCGCGCGCCGCCGCGGCGAACCACGGGTCGTGATCCGGCGGACGTCGTCCGCAGGGAGTCGCGTCAGGGGCGCTTCGACCGGTGCGGTCGGCCTGTCGAAGACGGCTCCATGAAGATCGAGCTGTTGCAGAGCTCGCCGCAGGCGCCGGCGCGCTCGGGCTGATGCGGACGCCGGTCGAGCAGGCGCGGGTTCGCGACGTCTTCCTCACCCATGCGCACGCCGACCACACCGGGCTGCTGCCGATCTTCCTCGAGAACGTGATCGACGAGCGGCGCGACGCCGCGGCTGCGCGCCGCGTTCCTCGAGCTCTCGTTCCCGGACGATCGCGAGGAGCTCGCCCGCAAGGTCGGCCACCTGACGCCGCGCCTCTTCGTCGAGGAGCTCGAGAAGCTCGGCCGACCGGAGTTGACGGTGATCGCCTTCCACCTCAAGGCCAAGTGGCACGAGCAGATCGTGGCGCAGCTCGGCGCGCGTCTCGCCGCGCCGGGCGCCCCCCATCGCGCGGACCGCGTCGAGATCGCCGCGTACGGCCGCGAGTACCGCTTCGGCGGTTGAGCGCCGACGCGAGCCGCCACCGACCACGCAACAGCGCGGCGGCTTCGGCTACTTCGCGACCTTGCGCGCCGCGACAGCGGCACGGATCGCCTCCGTCGTCGCGATCGCGGCGGCGCGCGCGAGCTCGGCACAGCGGGCGGCACCACCGGACTTCTCCTGCTCCTTCCAGGCGAAGACGATCGCGCGCGAGGAGTTGACGATCGCGCCGCCGCCCTGCGCGTCGAAGGTGCGCGCGACGTCGGCGGCGGTGCCGCCCTGCGCGCCGTAGCCCGGCACCAGGAACCAGGTGTGCGGCAGCTCGCGGCGCAGCAGAGCGCCCTCGTCGGGGTGAGTGGCGCCGACCACCGCGCCGACGTCGGAATAGCCGCGCGCGCCGCGGCACGCCGCCCCCCACTGCTCGAGCAGCGCGCCCACGCGCCGGTAGAGCGCCCCCTCGCTCTGCTCGACGCCGGCGCCGGCCGCGCCGACGTCCTGGATCTCCTTGCCCGACGGGTTCGAGGTGCGCGCCAGCACGAAGACGCCGCGCCCCTTCGCCCGCCCCACTTCGAGGAACGGCTTGATCCCGTCGACGCCCAGGTAGGGGTTGAGCGTCACGGCGTCGACCGCCGAGCCGTCGTCGGGACCGAGATGCCCCTTGGCGTAGCCGGCCGCCGTCGTGCCGATGTCGCCGCGCTTGATGTCGCCGACGACGAACAGGCCGCGACGATGGGCGGCGCGCACGATCTCGAAGTAGAGCGTGTAGCCGTCCGGCCCGAGCGCCTCGAAGAAGGCGATCTGCGGCTTGACGCACGGCACCACGTCGGCGATCGCGTCGAGCACGTCGTGCAGGTAGTCGCGCACCTGCAGCAGGAGACCGCGCCCCCGGGTGTCGGGCGGCATGAGGGCATCGTGCGGATCGAGGCCGACGCAGACCGCCGAGCGGGTCTTCCGGCACAGCTCGTCGAGGCGGTCGAAGGGGTGATTCGCGGCCACGCGCGCGCTCCGTCGGATCGCGGGAAACGGCGTGCGATCGTAGCGGTGCTCCCGCGCGGCGGCCGGTGGCGCGTGAAGACGAAGCAGCCCGGGATCGCCGCGCGTACGGCGACCCCGGGCCTCATGATCCTCCGGCAGCGCCGCGGGAGGGCGGCGCCGGGCCCGCCGGTGCGGGCCGTTCGAGGAAAACCGTCAGAACAAGTCGAGCCCGACGTGCACCTGCAGGCCCGGCGTCATCGAGACCTTCTTCACCGCGGACGGGTCGGCCTCGAGCACCTGCAGGTAGAAGTCGGCGAAGCAGAGGGAGGCGTCGTACGGCACGTCCTCGCTCAGCAGCACGCCTGCCGCGTCGAGCGGGAAGAGGGTCGCGGTGATGTCGGCGTTGACCAGGATCGTGCCGCCCTTGTAGGGGTTGGCCGCCGTCTGCGTGCCGACCAGCAGCAGCGCCGGCGGGACGAGCGAGGAATGCATGACAAACTCCGGGTGCGGGGAGAAAGGGGTCCCGCGCTACTTCCGGAGCCGGCGGCGGTCGTTACACGACGGCGCGCGAGGCCGGGCGGCGTCCCCCTGCCCACCCGTCCTCACACCAGCTCGACGAAGACCTCGTCCGCCAACTCGAGGCCGCGGTCGGTGAGGCGGAGGCGGCCTTCGCGCGACTCGAGGAGTCCGCGGCGCCGCAGCGATTCGAGCTCGTCGTCGCGGTAGAGGTCGGCCAGCGCGCCCCCCCGCTCGCGGGTGAACTCGTGCGGATCGATGCCGGCACGCAGCCGCAGTCCGAGGATGACGCGCTCGCGCGCCTTCGCCGCCGGGTCGAGCGTCTCCGCCTCGTGCGGCGGCCACGGCGAGCCGTCCCAATCGCCGAGGTACTGCGACAGGAGGCGCGTGGTGGTGCGGCGCGTGCCGTGCTCGTAGCTGCCGGCGCCGAGACCGAGGCCGAAGTACTCCTCGCCGCGCCAGTAGACCAGGTTGTGGCGCGACTCCTCACCTCGGCGGGCGTAGTTCGAGATCTCGTAGTGCGCGAGACCGGCGGCGGCCAGGCGCTGGCGGACGAGGCGGTACTGCACCAGCTCGGCGTCGTCGTCCTGCGGCGTCACCCGCCCCTCGGCGCGCATGCGGGTCAGCGGCGTCCCGGTCTCGTAGGTGAGGCAATAGGCCGACACGTGGTCCAGTCGCAGCGCGTCCAGCGTCGCCAGGTCGCGTTCGAGGTCGGCGACCGACTCGCCGGGTGCGGCGAACATGAGGTCGAGCGTGAGGCGCGAGAAGCCGGCCGCGCGCAGCACGTCGAGCGCGCGAAACACGTGGTCGGGCGCGTGGTCGCGGCCGAGTGCCGCCAGCACCGACGGCTGGAACGACTGCGCGCCAAGGCTCACCCGGTCGACGCCGTGCGCGCGCAGCAGCGCCGCCTTGGCCGGCGTGACCGACTCCGGGTTCGCCTCGCAGGTCCACTCGAAGCCGGGTTGCGGCGCGATCCGGTCGCGCACCGCGGCGAGCAGGAGTTCGAGCTCGCGCTCCTCGAGCGCCGTGGGCGTCCCGCCGCCGAAGTAGACCGTGCGCATCGGCGCGTCGCGCGGCACGCGACCCAGTTCGGTCAGCAGCCGCGGGACGTACGCCCTCGCGCTGTCGGCGTCGTAGGGAGCCGTGGCGAAATCGCAGTAAGCGCAGCGGCGGATGCAGAACGGCACGTGCACGTAGAGCGACGTGGGGCCCGCGGTGCGGTCGGCGCGGATGGCGGCGGTGGCGGCGGCTTCGGGAAGCACGCCGGCATCTTGCCGGCGGCGGCGCCAGTCGCGATCAGTCGTCTCCGCGCCCCCCCACCAGCGCGAGATAGAGGCCTTGCAGCGCCTCGTTCTGCAGCTGGCGGACGCGCTCGCGCGTGATGCCGAGCTGGGCGCCGATCTCCCGCAGCGTCAGCGGGGGCTGGCCATCGAGGCCGTAGCGCAGGCGCAGGATCGTCGCCGGGCGCTCTTCGACGTGCGGCAGCAGCTGGCGCAGCTGGTCGAGTTCGTGCGAGTCGGCGAGCAGCTCGTCGGGCTCGCGCGCCCCCGGATCGGCGAGGCTGTCGGCCAGGTCCTCGGAGTCGTCGAGCGACATCGACTGGGTCGACGTCTGCGCGATCCGCAGCGCGCGCCGGATCTGCCGCCGATGCTCGGGGCCGAGCTCGAGCCGGGTGGCGACCTCGTCGCGCGTCGGCTCGCGACCGAGCTCCTGACGCATCTTCGCTTCGGTCACGCGCCACTTGTAGATCAGCTCGATCATGTAGGACGGCACGCGCACGGTGCGCACCGAGTTCACCAGCGCGCGGCGGATGCCCTGCTTGATCCACCAGGTCGCGTAGGTGGAGAAGCGGCACTCGACCTCGGGGTCGAAGCGCTCGACCGCGCGCATCAGGCCGAGGTTGCCCTCCTCGATCAGGTCGAGCATCGGCAGCCCGCGGTTCAGGTAGCGCTTGGCCACGCTGACCACGAGGCGGAGGTTGGCGCGGATCATCTGCTCGCGTGCCGCGGGATCACCCGTGCGGACGCGCCGCGCGAGGGCCGCCTCGCTGACTGCGTCCAGCAGCGGGACCTCGTTGATCTCGTTCAGGTAGGTCTGCAGCGTCGCTTGGCTGGAGATGGCGCGGCCCTCGCGGATCGGCGGCCGGCCGGGCCGGATCCTCGGGCTATCTCGGCCGACGGCAGTCGATTCCTTGATTGAAGGAGCGGCGTGCGGCTGCGAAGCTCCTCCGCCCCCGGGTCGCAGGGAGCGGCTCCGGGAACCGTCGCGAACCCGAGGGCAGGGCGACAGGACGTGGGTGACTTCGGTGATGCCGGTCCGCGTGACCGGCTGGTCAGCGAGCTCGAGTTCGGCGCGATGGTGTGCGCCGCGCCGGCGCAGGCTGCGCTGTTCGCGCTGCTCGACGCGCTTCCGGGCAAGTCCGACGAGCTGACGCGCAAGCAGTACTGGCTGCTGCAGGAGGCGACCCACGAGCTCGAAACCTGGCTCGACGGGTTCGGTGCGCGCGACAACCGGACATGGGTCACCTACGCCGAGATCAACGCGAGCATCCGCAACCTCGCCGTGGCGGCCCACACGCTCGGCCATGTGATGTTCCGCTTCGGGACCTACGGCGTCGCGCTCGACGGCCGCTCGGGCACGGGCGAGTCGCACCTCGTCCTGTTCATGACCGCGCTGGCCGAATGCACGCGCCACCTCGGCGGCAGCATCCTCGCGCTCGTGGCGGAGCTGCGCCGCGAGGCGGAGCGGCTGGGCGCCGCGCCGAAGTCGGCGCTGACGGCTCGCGCCCACGACACGGAGGTGCGCGAGTTCCGGCTGCTGCTCCCGCCCGACCTCAAGGAGAGCAAGCGGGCCGATGGCGCCGACGAGATCGCGCGCCTGCTGAACGACTATCTCGAGACCGCGCGCGAGGCGGCCAAGGTGCGCGAGAAGATGCCGCCGCGCGGCACCAGCCTCGCCGGTTTCGTCGCCGAGCACGTGACCGAGCAGAAGGCGCGGTACTGGAAGCAGGGCGTGCACAGCCTGCAGTCGCGCTACGACACGCACGTCAAGCCGACTGCGCATCATGAGCGCCCCGAGCTGCGCCGGCTGCGCGGCCACATCTCGCTGGCGTATCACCTGCTCGAGGTGGTGAACGACCTCGCGCACTTCCACGAGCGGCACCAGGCCGAGAAGGCGCTGGCGCACGCCACCATCGCGCGGCTGGTGCCGATCGAGCCGCTGCTGGAACAGGCGCTGCATTTCGCGCTGCGCTGGGCGGCGGAGGTGATGCTCACGCTCGAGACGGCGGTGCGGGAGCTCCTGCCGCAGTTCACGCGCCAGGACACGATCGAACTCGCGCTCCTCGACGGGATCCACCTGCACGCCCGGCCGCTCAACCTGATCGCACGCGTCGTGCGCAAGCACGGCAAGCCGGTCGAGATCGTCGTCGGATCCGAGGCGTCGTCGGCGAACTCGCTGATGGGCCTGATCCTGTTCGTCGGCCGGCATCCGCAGCGGCGCGCCTATTCGTTCCGTGGCGACCAGGCGCCGCTGAAGCACCTGCAGATGCTGTTCCAGCACGGTCTCGGCGAGCTCGGGCTCGACCGGTTGCCGTCCGAGTTGCAGTACCTGCGCGAGAACTGACGGCGCCGACTCGCGCGGCGCCGTCGCGCGGGATCAGACTCCGACCAGGAGCCGGCTCGCGAGCGCGTCAGGCAGCCCGGCTTCGCGGATGCGCGCCGAGCTCGCGTCGACGTCGTAGGCGACGCGCCGGAACGAAAGCGTGCGTGCGTCGGAGTCGTAGAGCGCCCAGCAGGCGCGCGGATCCTGATCGCGCGGTTGACCGACGCTGCCGACGTTGCAGAGGTAGCGGACGCCCGACGCCATCTCGAGTCGTGGCCGCACGGTGAGGCCGACCCGCTCGCCATCGTCGTGGAACGCCAGCGGCAGGTGCGTGTGGCCGTAGAAGGCGGCGCGGAACCGGCGGCCGTCGAACTGGCCGCGCGCCGCGTCGGCGTCGCGCACGTACGGGAATTCCGACGGGTCGGCCGGCGACGCGTGGACCAGCAACAGGTCGCCCCACCACTCCTCGTCGGTCAGCTCCGCGAGCCGCGCGCGCTGCGGCCCGGTCAGCAGATCGCGGGCATAGTCGACCGCGTGGCGCGCGAGCCCGGAGAAGCGATCGAGCGGCATGCGTCCGGACGCCGCCAGGTCATGGTTGCCGGCCAGCAGGACATCGCAGGATTGCAGCAGCAGGTCGAGGCACGCGCGCGGATCGGCGCCATAGCCGACGCTGTCGCCGAGGCACAGCCGCGCTGACACGCCGACCCGGTCGATGTCGTCGAGCACGGAGCGCAGCGCGGCGAGGTTGGCATGCACATCGCTGAAGACGGCGACCTTCACGGCGAGCTCCGGCGAGCGTGCCCGCAGCCGGCCGCGCCGCGGCACCGGTTCAACCGGTGCGCGAGTGTCGCGGTGCGCGCGGGACGCTGAGGCAGAGCCACAAGAGGAAGAGCGACAGCGCCAGCAACGCGAAGGTCGCCGTCGCGCTCCCCCATGACATGGCTCGTGCCCCCTCATCGGCCGAAAGGTCGGTCGGGTTGGCAGCGATTCGCGCCGCCGATTCCGGTTGCGCAAAAAGGGGGAACGCGAGGTGTCCGCGCCAGAGTGCGACGACAGTCGCTGCCAGTGCCGTCGGGAGCAGCGGGCGCCAGGGGGTGAGCGTGGCCAGCGCTGCGACGGTGGCGAGCAGCAGCGCTTCGGCGCCGATGCGCAGGGCGGCAGACAGGCCGGCGACCGGGTCGGCGACGGTTCCGACGAGAGTCCAGGTCGCGGTTGCAGCGACGGCCGTCACGGCGGCGCACCCCACCATCCACCGTGCCGCCAGCCGCGCCAGCCAGCCGGTTGCTGAGCGCGCGTCGCTCGGCAGCAGCTGAATCCCCAGATGGGCTTCTGCCGCGTGCCGTGAGCGGGCGCCGCGTGCCGCCAGCAGGGCGGCAACCACGAGCGCGCAATCGGCGATCAAGTGAGTCGCAAATTGCACTTTAGTTCACCACAAAGCGACCGATCGGAATCCTGCGAGGGAGTCCGGCGAGGCGCACTTGCCGGCAGCGACGAAGGGTGCAAGCGGGCTTGCCCGGCTCACGTGGGCGCCTCGGGCTTCACGGCGCTCTCCGGGAGAACCTCGGCGGATCGTGCAGAGCCGAGGATGGTGAAGCTGAGACGGCCTGCTTCGACCGTCGCCGGGGTTGCGTTCACCGAGGCGATTCGGCGGCCGTGGAGTCGGGCGATCGCCGTGAGGGTCGCGTCGATCGCCGCCGCCTCGCCTTGGAGGTGTGCTTCAACCGAACCATCGCCCAGGTTGCGGACCCAGCCGACACAGCCGTGAGCGAGCGCCGCGCGACGAGCGGACGCGCGAAATCCGACCCCTTGCACCACCCCCCACCAACGGACTCGCAGTGCTTGCATGGGTTCGGCCGAGCTCGCCATCCGCGACCCCCACGGCGAGGGTGTTTCACGTGAAACACGGAGAGCATCGTAGCCCGACGCGGTCTTGTCCCCTACCGCGTCTTATCCGCGCGCCTCTGCTCCGGCTGGGTCTGTCGGCACATGCCAGCGTCGGAACCCCGCCTTCCCTCCTCGGCGGGTCGCTGGATCCGCATCGTCGGCGCCGCAACTTTCGTCCTCGTCCTGCACCGACAGCCCGTCGTCTCCGGACGGGGCTCATGAAGAAGAAGGGCGATCGCGCCCGATGCATGCGCCTCCGCGCCGGATCTTCAGGTCGGCGCGCGAAACCACCGGAAAGCCGCGTTGGTTCCTCAGCGGGTCGAAGGGGCGGCGTCGTTGGGGCCACGGGTTGACTCATCGTTGCGCACCAAATCCCGGCGCTTCGCAGCGAGCTCATGCATTCGGCGGGGAATCGTGGTCGCGGCGAATGCGCATCCGCGTGGATGCGACACCGAGAGCCGCGCGGTGAAGAAGCGTGCGTCATTCCCGCCACCGTTCTTGATGGTCCGAAAGAAGGAAACGGAACGCGGCAGAGACGGGACGTGCGGACGCGGTTCCCCGGCCGCGCCGGTGACGGCGGGGCGGCGTCTGCGTGGTGCACCGCGCCGCTCTGCTGATTCGCCCGCCCTATTCATGAGCCCCGTCGCGAGGCGACGGGATGTCGGTGCAGGACGAGGAGGGAAATCGCGGCGCCGACGATGCGGGTCCAGCGACCCGCCGAGGAAGGAAGGCGGTGTTCCGGCGATGTCATGTGCCGGCAGAACGAGCCGGAGCAGGGGCGCACGAATAGAACGGGTCAGACGGCTGACTTCATTGGGTGCTGTCCGTTCAGTGCCCTTCGCCGCCACCCGACGCGTGGCGGTTCCCGGTCCTGGCACGGCGCCATCGATGGCTCCGCGGGCCTCGAAGCGGAGCGCTGGCCGCCGCAGACTCCTTCGTCCGGTTGATGTTTCACGTGAAACAGGCCACGGCGCAAGGTAATGAGTCGCCAACGTTGGGAGGGGGCGACCGATGAAACCACGTCGACTTGGCCGCGGACTCGACTTCTTGCTGCAGGGCGCCGCCGAAACGGCCCCCGAGCCAATGGCGATCACGCCGGCGGCAAGCGTGGCCGGAACGGCCGAAGTCAATCTCACCGAGATCTCGCCCAACCCCTGGCAACCACGCACCCAGTTCGAAGAAGCGGGGCTCGCCGAACTCACCGAGTCGATTCGCACGCACGGCGTGCTGCAGCCGCTGGTGGTGCGGGCCAAAGCGGCCGGCGGTTTCGAGCTGGTCGCAGGCGAGCGCCGTCTGCTCGCGGCCAAACGCGCCGGCCTGAGCAAGGTCCCCGTCACCGTTCGAGCGATCGGCGATCAGGAGATGCTGATCGTCGCGTTGATCGAGAACGTCCAGCGCCGCGACCTCAATCCATTGGAGCGTGCGCGAGCGTTTCGCCGCCTCGCCGATGAGCAGAAGCTCTCGCACGAGAGGATTGCGGAACTGGCCGGAATGGGGCGGTCGACCGTCAGCAATTCGCTGCGCCTGCTCGAGCTCGCCCCTGAGCATGCTGACGCCTTGGCGAGTGGCGTGATCACCGAAGGCCATGCGCGAGCGTTGCTCGCCGAGGCGGATGTCGAGCGTCGCGCGGCGCTATTCAGCGCCATTCGCGATCAGCACTGGAACGTTCGCGTGGCGGAGAGTGCGACCGCGCCGAAGTCGGCCGCACGCAAGCCGACCTCTCCCGACGCGATCAAGCTGGCGGCCCGCCTGCGCGAGGCGCTGGGGACGAAGGTCACGATCGTCGAGCGCGGCAAGAGCGGCCGCATCGTCATCGCTTACTCGTCCCTGAAGGAATTCGACCGCCTGTTCGAGCGGCTGAGCGGAGCTCCCACCGAAACGGACTGAGCGCGCCCTGGCCGCCGGACTGCCGCCGACGCACGCCGACCGTCGATCGGCGTGCGTCACTTCGTTTCAAGGGGAATCGAAAAAAAACGATTGCATTGTTCTGCGACTCGCGGCATATTCATGCCATCACCCCTGAGGCTTGTTGCAAAGAGGTTGTCAACAGCCTGCATGTTCAGGCCTCAGCAGGGTGAGCTTCGCACCCGATCGGATTCCGCTCTGCGCGCGACCGATCGCGCGAGCGTGACGAGGGATTCATGGCCGAGCCGATCGTCCTTGCCTTCTCCGGTGGTCTCGACACGTCGTTCTGCGTGCCGTGGCTGGCCGCGACCTACGGCGCCGACATCATCACCGCGATCGTCGACACCGGCGGTCTCGACGACGGTGAGCGCCAGCGACTCGCCGACAAGTCCCGCCAACTCGGTGCGGTGGCACACCACTGCATCGATGCGCGCGCCGAGTTCTTCCGCGAGACGCTGCGCTGGCTCCTCGCCGGCAACGTGCTCCGCGGCGCCCTCTATCCGCTCTGCGTCGGTGCCGAGCGCAGCTTGCAGGCGCGCCGTGTCGCCGAGCTGGCACGCGGACTCGGCGCGAAGGCGATCGCGCACGGCTGCACCGCCGCGGGCAACGACCAGGTGCGGTTCGAGGTCGCGCTGCGGACCCTCGCGCCGGAAATGAAGATCCTCGCGCCGGTCCGCGATCACGGCTTCTCGCGCGAGCACGAGGCGACGTACCTCCGCGATCGCGGCATCGAGGTCAGCGCGGAGCGCGCCGCCTACTCGATCAACCGCGGCCTGTGGGGCGTGACGATCGGCGGCAAGGAGACGACCGACACGCTCGAGTCGATCCCGGAGAGCGCGTGGGTGCTGACGCGCGGCGCCTTCGATGCGCTGCGTCCGGCCGAAGCGCACGTGCTGGCGTTCGAACGCGGCGTGCCGGTCGCGCTCGATGGCCGGCGCATGGACCCGGTCGCCCTGATCGAGGCGATCGACCGCGTCGCGGCGCCGTTCGGCATCGGCCGCGGCATCCACCTGGGCGACACCATCCTCGGCATGAAAGGACGGGTCGCGTTCGAGGCGCCGGCCGCCACGCTCCTGATCGCGGCGCATCGCGAACTCGAGAAGCTGGTGCTGACGCAGCGGCAGATGCGGCTCAAGGAGCTCGTGGCGGCGCAGTACGGCGACTGGATCCACGAGGGGCAATGGGTGGAGCCGGCCGCGCGCGATGCGGAGGCGCTGTTCGAGAGCACGCAGCAGCGCGTGACCGGCGAGGTGCGGCTGCAGTTGCGGACCGGCCACGCATTCGTGAGCGGCGTGTCGTCGCCGTTCTCGCTGAAGGCGGCCAGCAAGGCGGTCTATGGCGAGGCGGCGGGGGAGTGGACCGCGGCCGACGCGGCCGGCTTCAGCCGCATCCTCGGATTGCCGGCGCTGCTGGCGGCGCGCGCCGCGCAACGCGCGCAGGCGGCGGCGCGCTGACGCGCCGCAAGCGCGACGCCGGCGTCCCGGCGCGCGCCGGCGAGCCTCGATTCGCGACGGTTCTGGACAGCTTCATTCAGTGGATTCGACGATGAAAACGGTGCTTCTCGACAAGATCGGTTCGGTCACGCTCAATTGCCGGCTGCCGCGCGAAGTGCGCGTCGGCGGCGAGATCCACGCGGTGGAGGGCAGCGTCGTCGCGGTGCGCGTCCTCACCAGCAAGAGCACCTACAACACGCTCGAGCTGCCGAGCGGCCGCTTCAGCCAGGTGAAGCCGGGCGACGTCGTCGCCGGCGCGCTCGGCCATCGCAAGGCGCTGTTCGGCTACTCCGGCCACGTGCCGGCCGAAGTGAAGCCGGGTGACAAGCTGAACCTGCTGAACCTCGGCGGCGTCATCGGCGTCCACGACGGCGGCTCGCCCGACCTCGGCGCGCCGTTCGTCGTCGAGGTGCTGGGCCAGGTGCTCCACTTCCCGTTCCTCGGCGAGCGCATCGGCGTCCCCGCGCACATCACGCAGGGCGCGTTGCCGGTCGAGGAGACGCTCGACGTGCGCGGCATCCCGGTGGTGGCGATCGTCGGCTCGTGCATGAACGCCGGCAAGACGGCGGCGGCGTGCAGCCTGGTGCAGTCGTTCACGCACCAGGGGCTGCGGGTCGTCGCCGGCAAGACCACCGGCGTCTCGCTGCGCCGCGACATCCTCTCGATGGAGGACGCAGGCGCGCGCAAGGTCGCGGTCTTCACCGACCTCGGCATCGTCACGACCACGCCCAACACGGCTCCGCAGGCGGCGCGCACCATCCTCACGCACCTCGCGCGCGAGCGACCCGACGTCATCGTGCTCGAGCTCGGCGACGGCCTGCTCGGCCTCTACGGCGTGAACGAGATCCTCTCGACCGCCGAGATCCGCGCGAGCTTCTCGGTGGTGGTCCTCGCCGCCTCCGATCCGGTCGCGGCGTGGGGCGGCGTGCAGCTGCTGCGCGATCGCTACGGCATCGAGTGCACGGCGATCACCGGTCCGGCGACCGACAACGCGGCCGCCGCGCGGCTGGTGGAGGAGCAGGCCGGCTGTCCGGCGCGCAACGCCCGCACGCAGGCGGAAGCGCTGGCCAGCGTGGTGGTGGAGCGCTCCGGGCTGGCGTCGCTGGTGGCGGCGCGGAGCGGGACGGAAGCGAACGGCCGCGCCATGGCGGCGGCCGCGGGAGGAAGCAGCGATGATCTCTAAGGGACGCAACGACGAGGCGAATGCCACGGCGCAGGCGCTCGCTCCGGCGACGCCGGCTGCGCCGGCGAGGTCCGGCGCAGCCACTGGACGTGCCCCGGCGCGCACCCGCCTCGCCCGCATCCTCGATGAGCGCCGCTACGACCTGGCGACGGTCCCGTCCGTGGTCTTCGGCGGCTCGGGCTACGTCGCCGGCGAACTGCTGCGACTGCTGACGCATCACCCGAACTTCGCGCCGGCCGCCGTTGCCTCCACCAGCCAGGTGGGGGAGCGGGTGGTCACGGTGTTCCCGCACCTCGGTGGCACGCGGCTCGATTCGCTGACGTTCGTGAGTGAGGCCGATGCCGTCGCCAGCGCCGCACGCGCCGGCGCCACGGCCGTCTTCCTCGCCACGCCGCACGGTGCCGCAGCGCCGCTGGCGCAGCAGGTGATCGGCGCGCGTCTCGCCGCCGGTCTCGGCGACCGCGACGACCCGTTCCACGTGGTCGACCTCTCCGCCGACTTCCGCTTCCCGGACGCCGCGCAATGGGCGGCGATCTACGGCAAGCCGCATCCGGCGCCCGCGCTGCTGGCGCAGTTCACCTGCGCCGTGCCCGAGCACGCCGAGCGGCTCGCCACCGCGCACGCCGCGCAACCCGGCTGCTTCACCACGGCGGTGACCTGCGCCGCCTGGCCGTTCTTCAAGCTCGGCCTGGTCGAGGGCGATGTCTTCGTCAGCGCCGTGACCGGCAGCTCCGGCAGCGGTCGCACGCCGGCCGCGAACACGCACCATCCGGAACGCCACGCGACGCTCCACGCCTACAACGCGCTGACGCACCGCCACGAGGCGGAGATGCGCCGGCTGATCGGCGCAGCGTGCCGCGGCTGCGAACCCGACGTCGAGTTCGTCCCGCACTCCGGGCCGTTCGTCCGCGGCATCCACGCGACGCTGCGCCTCGCGTTGCGTGAGCCGGTCGCGGCCGCCGAGCTGGTGGCGAAGGTGAACGCGCTCTACGCCGACCGCGCGCGCGTGGCGGGCGGAACTCCATTCGTCGTCGCCTCGACCGCGCCGCCGAAGCTGACCGAGGTGGTCGGCACCAACAAGGTGCGCCTCGGCATCGCCACGCGCGGCCGCACGCTGGTCGTGACGGCGGTGATCGACAACCTGACCAAGGGCGCCGCGGGCGGCGCGGTGCAATGGATGAACCGGCTGTTCGGCCTGCCCGACACCACGGGCCTCGAGCTGCCGGGATGGGGGTGGTACTGATGAGCGCGCAGTCCGCGGCCACGCAGGCAGCGTCCACGCCGGCCGCTTCGAGCGCGGCCGGCGCCGGTCCGTTGCTCGACGTCTTCGATCGGATGGGCATGACCGTCGCGCTCGGCGATGGCGTCACGGTCGAGGACTCGACCGGGCGACGCTACATCGACTTCTACGGCGGCCACGCGGTCGCCTCGCTCGGCTACGGCCACCAGCGGCTGCTCGATGCGCTGACCGGTCAGGCGCAGCGGCTCTTCTTCCAGAGCAATGCGGTCGACCTCGAGGTGCGCACGCGCGCCGCGGCGGCGCTGGTGCGCATCGCGCCGAAGGGGCTCACCAAGGTCTTCTTCGTGAACTCGGGGGCCGAGGCCAACGAGAACGCGCTGCGCATCGCGTTCCTGGTGACGCGGCGGCCGAAGGTGGTCGCGGTGAGCGGCGCCTTCCACGGCCGCACCGCCGCCGCGGCCGCCATCACCGACCACCACGAGACCTGGTACGCCTTCCCGCGCATGCCATTCGACGTCAGCTGGGTGCCGTTCGACGACGTGGCGGCGTTGCGTGCGGCCGTCGATCGCGACACCGCCGCGGTGATCTTCGAGCCGGTGCAGGGCGTCGCCGGCGCGCGCGCGCTGTCGCGCAACTTCGTCCAGGCGGCGCGCGCCGCGGCCACGCAGGCCGGCGCGCTGCTGATCCTCGACGAGGTGCAGATCGGCGTCGGCCGCTCGGGGCACGGCTTCGCCGCCGACCACTACGGCGTGCTGCCCGACGTGCTGACGACCGCGAAGGGCATCGCCGGCGGCTTCCCGTGCGGCGCGCTGCTGGTGGGCGACGCGCTCGCGGCGCAATTGAAGAAGGGGCAGCTCGGCACCACGTTCGGCGGCGGGCCGCTCGCCTGCGCGCTGGTCGAGGCGACGCTGCAGGCGATCGAGGAGGATCGCGTGCTGGAGCGCGTGCGCCGCGTCTCGAAGCGCATCCTCGAGACGTGCCGCGTCGGCCCGGTCGAAGCGATCCAGGGGCTCGGGCTCCTGCTCGGACTGAAGTGCACGCGCCCGGCGAAGGAGGTCCTCGCCGAGCTGCGCGCCCGCGGAATCCTGGCGGGCAGCAGCCACGACCCGAAGGTCGTGCGCCTCCTGCCGCCGCTGGTCGTGGAAGAAGAACATGTCGCGCAGCTTGCTGCTGCGCTCGCGAGCCTGCCGCGGCAGGCCGCACTGGAGAACTCTCGATGACGTTCGCCGATGACCGCAGCGCCACCATGGACGCGTTGAAGCGCGCGCTGCCGTATGTCCGACTGTTCAAGGGCAAGACCTTCGTCGTGAAGATCGGCGGCGCGCCGTGCAGCGAGCCGGCCCAGCTGCGCGAACTCGCCGAGCAGCTCTCGGTGGTGCGCGAGCTCGGAGTCCACGTCGTGCTGGTGCACGGCGGCGGCCCGCAGACGACCGAGCTGTCGAAGAAGCTCGGCCTGCAGCCGCGCATGATCGAGGGGCGGCGCGTGACCGACGCCGCGGCGCTCGACGTCGCGGTGATGACGATGAATGGCTCGGTCGGCACCGCGGTGCTGTCCGCGTGCCGCGCCGTCGGCCTGCAGGCGGTGGGGGTGTCGGGCCTCGACGCCGGGTTGGTGAAGGCGCGCCGGCGCGCGCCGCGCAGCGTGATCGTCGACGGTGCGCCGCAGATGGTCGACTTCGGCCACGTCGGTGACGTGGAGCAGGTCGACCCGACGCTGCTGAAGAGCCTGCTGGCCGCCGGCTACCTGCCGGTGGTGAGCCCGCTCTCGGCCGACGAGCAGGGCAACGTCCTCAACATCAACGCCGACACGGTGGCGGCGTCCCTCGCGCGCGCTCTCTGCGCCGAGAAGCTCGTCTTCGTCAGCGATGTGCCGGGCATCCTCGAGGACCGGAACGACCCGAGCTCGCTGATCTCTTGCACCGATCTGCGCGGCCTCGAAGAGCTGGTCGAGAACGGCTCGGTCACGACCGGCATGCTGCCCAAGATCAGCGCCATCCGCATGGCGCTCGACCAGGGCGTGGCGCGCGTGCACGTCATCGGCAACCAGCGCGCCAGCCTCCTGACCGAGATCTTCACCAACGAGGGCTCGGGCACGCTGATCGTGCGCGACCGCCGCGAACTCAGCGCCGCCGAGAAGGCGGCGAGCGGCGAGACCAGCAACGGTGCGACCGCGAGCACCGCGGCGGGGATCAGCGCGGCCGCCGCGAGCGCGCCGCCGGAAGCGGCGCGGGCGATGGGGGCATGAACGCAACGCGGCCAGCCAAAAGGCGCCGAGACGACAGCAGATCTCGATCGGCTACGGGGGATTGATTCGGTACCGCAGTCGCGAGAGGCGCGACCGGATCGACCCCGGGGTTCGGTTCAGTCGCCGCGCGATCTCGCGAGGAGCGCAACCACGCGAGGTCAGCCGGAGGACCACGCGATCGAGCTTGGTCGCGCCGAAAGCGTGACAGAACTCGCGTATGTCAAGTCTGCGGGTCTCATTACAGCGCGGACGGCGCAGGTGCTGCGCTTCGCCTTCGGGCCCGCGCTGCCGTTCACCCTGCGCTCGCTCGAGGAAGCGGGCGGGGCGGAGCTGCCGGCGGCGCCGGCTCCGGGCACGACGGTGCTGGTCAACTGGCGCGAGGTGCTGAAACTCGGCGACAACCGTGCGCTCGAACGCTCGCTGCGCGAGCAGTGGCTCGACTAGGTGGCCCGCGCCGAGGACGGCCGGGCGACGCAACTCGAGCGCTTCCACCGCAAACCGATGGCGACCTATCGCCGGCTGGCGGCGCTGCCGTGGATCTGGCCTGCGATCCGTCGCGACGATCGCTTCGAGCACTTCGCCACGAAGCCGCGCCCGCAGGGGATCTGGCGGATCGAGGCGCTTCAAGGCGACCGCGCCGCTTTCCCCTGAGCAAACGGGCGCGGCGTCTGGCGGCCGCTCATTGCGGGACTGGCCGTGGCTAGTGCTCGCCGACGGCAACCGGAGCTTTACTTCAGCAACGACGGCGACCGTTCCCGGGGCACGGTCGGCGACTTCCGATCGGTCCCAAGTGGAAGCAGAGGGGGCCGCACTTGCGCCGGCCAGCTGGCCGCGCGCCCCCAGAGAAAGGTTGTTCGCACCCCGGTGATTCCCGGTCGCGCGAATCGCCGGCACATTGACTGCCCGGGGACCCCGGCTAACTTTCCCGCCCTCATTTCGCGCCCGGGAAGGCGTTGGACCGTCCGCGCCTCCCCGGGTTCTCCACGTCCCGAGAGTCCCCATGAACTTCCTCGTGATTGCCGCGGTCTGCGCCGCACTGGCGCTGGTCTTCGCGGTGCTGACCTTCATGAAGATCATGAAGCTGAGCCCCGGCGAACCGCGGATGGTCGAGATCTCGAAGCTGGTCCAGGAGGGCGCCGCGGCGTTCCTCAAGGCCGAGTACAAGTGGCTCGCGATCTTCGTGATCGTGGTTGGCGGAGTAATCGCGCTGTCGAGCGCGGAGAACGGCCTCGGGCCGAAGACCGCAATCGCCTTCGTCTGCGGTGCCGGTTTCTCGGCGCTCGCCGGCTACTTCGGCATGCACACCGCGACGCGCGCGGCCGTCCGCACCACGAACGCCGCGCGCACCGGCCTGAATGAGGCCCTGCGAGTCGCGTTCAGCTCGGGCTCAGTGATGGGCCTGACCGTCGTCGGCCTCGCGCTGCTCGGCATCGTCGCGTTCACCCACCTCTACAGCTCGGGCGGCAACGGCTACAGCGAGCGGGTGCTGAATCAGGTGCTCGGCTTCTCGTTCGGCGCCAGCTCGATCGCGCTCTTCGCCCGCGTCGGCGGCGGCATCTTCACCAAGGCCGCGGACGTCGGCGGCGACCTCGTCGGCAAGATCGAGGCCGGCATCCCCGAGGACGACCCGCGCAACCCGGCGACCATCGCCGACAACGTCGGCGACAACGTCGGCGACGTCGCGGGCATGGGCGCCGACCTGTTCGAGAGCTACGCCGGCTCGATCGTCGCCGCGATGACGATCGGCGTGTTCGCGTGGAAAGAGCAACCCCACGTCGATTCGATGGTGATCCTGCCGCTGGCCGTCTCGGCCGTCGGCATCATCGGCTCGATCCTCGGCGGCTTCTTCGTCAAGGCGAAGGACGAGCACCAGCTGCACAGCGCCCTGTTCCGCGGCCTGATCGTGGCGTCGATCGTCACGGCGGCAGCCACCTGGTGGCTCTGCAACGGCGCGCTCACCTTCCCGACCGGCGTCGATGGCATGAAGATGTTCGGCGCGATCGTCGCCGGTCTCGCCGTCGGCGTGATCATCGGCAAGATCACCGACTACTACACGGCCACGTCCTACAAGCCGGTCCAGAACATCGCCAAGCAGTCGCAAACCGGCGCGGCGACCAACATCATCCACGGCCTCGCGACCGGCATGGAGTCGGTGCTGCTGCCGGTGATCTTCATCTGCGTCGGGATCTTCGTGTCGTACTGGCTGGGCGGCGTCTACGGCGTGTCGATGGCGGCCGTCGGCATGCTCTCGACGCTCGGCATCTCGCTCGCCGTCGACGCCTACGGGCCGGTCGCCGACAACGCCGGCGGCCTCGCCGAGATGGCCGAGCTGCCGAAGGAAGTGCGCCACCGCACCGATTCGCTCGACGCCTGCGGCAACACCACCGCCGCGATCGGCAAGGGCTTCGCCATCGGCTCGGCGGCGCTCACCGCGCTGGCGCTGTTCAACGCCTTCTGCACGCGCGCCGGCGAACTGCTGAAGAACTCCGGCATGAGCCCCGAGTCTCTGAAGCACTTCCTCGCCCCGGACGGCACCATCCTCCTCGACGTCAACTCGACCAACGTCGTGATCGGGCTGCTGCTGGGTGGCGCGCTGCCGTTCCTCTTCAGCGCGATGACGATGCGCGCGGTCGGCAACGCGGCCAACAAGATGGTCGACGAGGTGCGCCGCCAGTTCCGCGAGATCAAGGGGCTGATGGAAGGCACCGCGAAGCCGGACACCGCGCGCTGCGTCGCCATCGCGACCGATGGCGCCATCAAGCAGATGGTGGTGCCGGGCGTGCTGGCCGTCGCCGCGCCGGTCGCGATCGGTTTCTGGAGCGTGCAGGCGCTGGGTGGCCTGCTCGCTGGCGGCCTGATCACCGGCGTGATGATGGCGATCTTCATGTCGAACGCCGGCGGCAGCTGGGACAACGCCAAGAAGTACATCGAGGCCGGTCAGTACGGCGGCAAGGGCGGCGCGGTCCACAAGGCCGCGGTCGTCGGCGACACGGTCGGCGACCCCTTCAAGGACACCTCCGGCCCGAGCTTGAACATCCTGATCAAGCTCATGACCGTCGTCGGCGTGATCTTCCTGCCGTGGTTCATCTGAGACGGGCGCGCCGCCGCGGCGGCGCGTGGTCGAGCACAGCGAGCTGAATCGCGGGTCGCGCCAGAACAGGCGCGACCCGCGTCGTTTCGGGGTGCGTGCAGAGGCGGTACCAGCCTGGCGACGTCGCGCCGCGGACCGCTCGCCTTCGACGAGCTGCTGCCGCAGCCCGCGTTCGAAGGGCTGCCGGGCCTCCTCGCCGACGCGCTCCCCGACCGCTTCGGCAACCAGGTGATCCGCGCCTGGTTCGCGGCGCGCGGCGGAACTTGCTTGAGCGCCGCGCGACCCGCGTCGCTCGTTCAGCTCGCCACCAGCGGCCAGACGAGCGGCGCCACCGTGACGGTCACCGCCATCACCAGCAGGTCGAGGGCGATGCCGACGCGCAGGAAGTCGGAGAACTTGTACCCGCCCGGGCCATAGACCATGAGGTGGGTCTGGTAGCCGAACGGCGTCGCGAAGCCGCACGACGCCGCGATCATGATCGCGACCAGGAACGGCTTCGGATCGGCGCCGAGTGATTGCGCGGTCGCCATGGTGATGGGGTACATGAGAGCGGCGGTGGCGTTGTTGCTCAGGAGTTCGGTCAGCACCATCGTCGTGAAGTAGATCACGACCAGCGCGGCCCACGGACTGCCTTGCACCAGGCTCACCGCGCCGTTGGCGATGGTGGTCGCGAGGCCGGTCGAGCGCATCGTCTCGCCGATGCCGAGCGCCGCGGCGATGGTGATCAGCACCTCCCAGTCGAGGCTGCGCCGCGCCGCCTGAGTGTTGCAGCAGCCGGTCAGCAGCATCGCCATCGCCGTCAGCAGCCCGGCGTGCATCATCGACAGCCACTCGAAGCCGGCGGCGACGACCATCGCGACGGTGAGACCGGCGGCGAGCCACGCCTTCTCGTGGCCCGGCGGCGTCGAATCGGCCAGTTTCGAGACCAGGAAGAAGTCCTTCGAGTTCTTCTGCTGGTCGGCGAAATCGGGGTGCGCCTCGAGCAGGAGCGTGTCGCCCGGCTCCAGCACGATGTCGCCGATCTTCTGCTTCAGCCGCTGGCCCGAGCGCGCCACCGCGATGACGGCGGCGTTGTAGACGCTGCGGAACTTGCCGTCGCGGATCGTCATGCCGACCAGGCGGCATTGGCTCGAGACGACGGCCTCGATCATGCAGCGCTCGGCGCGCGGCGCGTCGAGCTTGAAGATCTGGTTGGTGGCGGGGCGCAGCCCGCGGATCTTCTGCAGGTCGACGACCGAGTCGACGATGCCGACGAAGATGAGGCGATCCCCCGCCTCCAGCAGGTCGGTCGACGCGACGGCCGGCAGCAGGTGGCCGCGCCGCTCGATCTCCGCCAGGTAGACGCCCGGCAGTCCGCGCAGGCCGGCCGCTTCGATCGTCTTGCCGGAAAGCGGGCTCCCGGGCTCGACCTCCATCTCCACCGTGTACTCGCGCGGATCGCCGCCGACGTCGAGCGTCGACTTGCGATTCGGCAGGAGCCAGCGTCCGGTCAGCACCAGGAAGGCGATCCCGACCACCGCACACGGCACGCCGACCCACGCGAGGTCGAACATCCGCAGCAGATCACGCCGCCCGGTTTCGGCGATGACGAGGCCGGCGACCACCATGTTGGTGCTGGTGCCGATCAGCGTGCAGATGCCACCGAGCACGGTGGAGAACGAGAGCGGGATGTAGAGCTTCGAGGGCGAGATGCGGGTGCGCTTGCAGAGGTCGCTCACGACCGGCAGGAACATCGCCACGATCGGCGTGTTGTTGAGGAAGGGCGAGAGGATGGCGCACGGCAGCATCAGGCGCAGCTGCGCCGAGCTGACCGACTTCGGCGTGCCGAGCAGCGGCCGCGTCAGCATCTGCATCGCGCCGGTGCGCGACAGTCCGGTCACGACGACGTAGAGCACCGCGACCGTGACCAGCGCGTCGTTGCCGAGCCCCGCGACCAGCTTTGCCGGGCTCGGGAACTTGCTGCTCCAGATCCCGGCGGTCATGAAGCACGCCAGCGTCGCCACCATCACCATGTCGGTGGCGAAGTTCTTCATCAGCGCCGCCACCATCAGCAGCAGCACCGCCGTCGTGAACCACGACTCCCAGGTCATCCGCGGACTCTCAGCATCCAGGGGGGGCGGGCAGCGAACTCAAGGTGGCACCGTCGGGAATCGGAACGCCACGACCTGAGACGAAGCGCAGACCTCGAGTCGGTAGCGTGCCGCACCCCTTCCACGCCGGAGTCGCGCTCCCCGATGGCCGCTCTCTTCACTCCGCTCGCCCTCAAGTCGGTCACGCTGCGCAACCGCGTCGTCGTTTCGCCGATGTGCCAATACTCCTCGGATGACGGCATGGCGACCGATTGGCACCTGGTCCATCTGGGGTCGCGCGCCGTCGGCGGCGCCGGTCTCGTGATCGACGAGGCGACCGCGGTCTCGCCTGAAGGGCGGATCAGTCACGGCGACGCCGGGATCTGGTCCGACGCGCACGTGGAGCCGCTCGCCCGCGTGAACCGCTTCATCGAACAGCACGGCGCGGTCGCGGGACTCCAGATCGGCCACGCCGGCCGCAAGGCCAGCGCGCAACGGCCGTGGGAGGGCGACCAGCACCTCGGACCGAACGAGAAGCCGTGGCCGATCCTCGGGCCGTCGGCGCTGGCGTTCGGCGCCTACCTGCCGGTGGCGCCGAAGGCGATGACGAAGGAGGAGATCGCGCGCGTGCGCGGCGACTTCGCGGCGGCGGCAAGGCGCGCGCTGGCGGCCGACGTGCGCTTCCTCGAACTCCACTTCGCGCACGGCTACCTCGCGCACGAGTTCTTCTCGCCGCTCGCTAACCAGCGCACCGACGAGTACGGCGGCAGCTTCGAGAACCGCTGCCGCTTCCTGGTCGAGACGTTCGACGCGGTGCGCGCGGCGTGGCCCGAGCACCTGCCGCTGGCGGTGCGCCTCTCGGTGACCGACTGGATCGAGGGCGGCGTGACGGTCGAGGAGTCGATCGAGCTGCTGCGCAAGCTGAAGGCGCGCGGGCTCGACTTGATCGACGTGAGCCAGGGGTTCATCACCCCCGACATCTCGAAGATCCCGTGGGGGCCGGGCTTCATGGTGCCGACCACCGCGCGCATCCGCCGCGAGGTCGGCCTGCCGTGCGGCGCCGGCTGGATGATCAGCGAGCCGGCCGCCGCCGAGGCGATCATCGCCGAGGGCCACGCCGACGTGGTGATCCTCGCACGCGAGATGCTGAAGGACGCCTACTGGCCGTTCCACGCGGCCAAGGCGCTGAAGGTCGACAAGCCGCAGGCGCTCCTGCCGATCCAGTACGCCCACTGGCTCAAGCGCTGAGCCTGCCCGCCGCGCTCCGTCAGGTTCGCGCTTCCCCCCGTGCCTCGGGGAGGGTCGGATTCACGCCTCGGCTACCATCCGGTCGATCTTCAGGTCGTCGATGGGCGAACGGATCCGGCACGGCTGCCGCACGGCCGGCCGCTCGCACTCGCACGTTTCTCTCGTCGCCGGAGTTCCTCGCCGTGCCGACCGCGCCGAACGACTTCTTCCAGTGGCTCTTCCCGACGACGGCGGGCGTCGACACGCTGCCCGTCCTGGACATGCTCCGTGCCGTCGGCTGGGCGTTCGTGCTCTCGCTGCTGGTGGGCTACGTCTACAAGGTGACCCACGCCGGGCCGTCGTATTCGCAGACGACGGTGCACACGATGGTGATCATGGCCATCTGCGTGGCGCTGATGATGCAGATCATCGGCACCAACATCGCGCGCGCGTTCAGCCTGGTCGGCGCGCTCTCGATCATCCGCTTCCGCAACGCCGTCAAGGAGAGCCGTGACGTCGCGTTCTTCTTCCTGACCACTGCGATCGGCATGGCGTGCGGCACCGGCTTCGGCGCGGTGGCGCTCCTCTTCACGCTGCTCGCGTGCGCCATCCTCTACGCCCTGGTCCGCTTCAACGTCGGCGCCAAGCCCGGCGTCGAGGTGCTGCTCAAGCTGCTCATCGACGAGAAGGTCGACTACCAGACCGCGTTCAATCAGGCGTTCTACGCCCACCTCCAGGCCTCCGACCTCCTGTCGGTCGACAGCGACGGCTCGGGCCGGATCGAGGTGGTCTGGTCGATCGTCCCGCGCAAGCCCGGCGCCGAGCAGGCGCTGCTGGCCGAGCTGAAGCGGGTCGCCCCGACGGCGCACGCGCAGCTGGTGCTGGGCCACTCGCAGATCCAGCTGTGAGCGGGCCGGCGACGGCAGCGCCGGCCGGCGGCGTCCGGAGTCGCGCGTGACCGTCCTCGGGCGGCTGCGCAGCTTCGCCTATTCCCACCGTCGGGTGCTGGCGGCGGCCTACCTGCTGCTGACGCTGATCACCGGTGGCGGCCTGTGGGCCTACGTCGCCTGGGTGCCCGACGACGTCGACCTCGGCCTCACCATCGCCGCCCGCGCCTGGTTCCACGAGCGGACCTTCGCCGAACCGGACGCGGCGCGCGCGGAGGCGGCGGCGGGTGACCACGCGACCGCGCGCGATCGCCTCGAGCGTTTCCTCGCCGACCATCCGCGCATCCAGCCGGCGCAGCGGTGGACCCACGCGGTGAGCCGGGCCGGAGTGCAGCTGGCCGAGGCGTGGGTCGCGCTCGGGCGGCCGAATCGCGGCGCGGAGGCGCTGGTCCCGCTGCTCGAACGGCTGCCGACCGACTACCAGCTCTGGTGGGCGCAGGGACGCGCCTTCGACGCGGACGGCGACTTCAAGGCGGCGGCGAGATCGCTCCGGCGCGCGTTCGAGCTGACGCTGACCCACCCCGGAGTCCTCGACGACTACCTTGCGGCGCTCGGCGAGCTGAATGCCTACGCCGAGGTGGCAGCGGCGGCCGACGAGTGGGACCGGGCGCAGG
This sequence comes from Planctomycetota bacterium, assembly GCA_016872815.1. Lineage (GTDB taxonomy): Bacteria > Planctomycetota > B15-G4 > B15-G4 > SIAN01 > SIAN01. Next base: position 8,926 of record VGYY01000002.1, on the reverse strand, counting down.
TGCGCGGTGCGCCGCGCGGGCTGATCAAGGCCGGCATCCCGCGCCGGCCGCTCGAGCGCGACGTCCTCGGCGCCGTCGGCGTGCCGGTCGAGCACGCGCGCTTCTTCCGCCATCAGGAGCTGTGGGCGCTGCCGCGCGGCGAGGACGTGCGCATCGAGTTCCCGGCGGCGATGTTCGAACCATGGCCGTGGCGCGAAGAGCTCGTCGTGCAGCTGCGCATCGAGAACCTGTGGGACGGATTCGCCGTCACCGGCTGCGAAGTGGCGCGCCGCGACGGCTCGCGCGAGACCCGGCTGCCCGAAGTGGCGCTGCTCCATCGCGCCGGCTCGGGCGTCGGGGCATACGCCGAGCTGTTCACCGGCATCCCCGGCAACCAGGTGGCGAGCGTCGCGCTGCGCTGCCGGATCCCGCAGGCGTCGCTGTCGACGCATTCGCAGCGCGTGATCCGCAAGGCGCGCGAGAACCTCGCGCCGGCGCTCGCGGAGGGCGGCTGAGATGCGCCGGCCGCGCAACGTGCTGCGCGACGTCGTCTTCCTCGCGACGCCGTTCCTGGTGCTGTCGCTCTGGCTGTGGGGTGCCGCGCTCTCGAGCTTCTGGAACGCTGAGATCCGCAACTTCCACGGCGAGCTGGTGCGTGACCAGCGCGTCGGGACGCTGCGCCTGATGATCAACCAGGCGATCCGCCAAGTCTTCGGCGGCGCGCCGAAGCGCTTCCTGCCGCTGGCGCGGCCCGTGCGCGTCGCGCCGGCAGCCGCCGACCCGCTGCCACCGGTCGACGTCTACGACCTGCGCATCGACGGGCCCGCGCTCGATGCGCTCGCCGCCGACCTGCCGGAATCGGCCCGCCAGCGCCAGAACGCGCTGCTCGAGGTCAATGACGCCGAGAGCTACGAGGTCGACGCCAGCTGGCGCGGCCAGCGGATGGAGAACTTCTTCTTCGCGCGCAAGTCGTGGAAGCTGCGCACGAAGAAGCGCGAGTTCGTCGACGAGCAGCGCGTGCTGAACCTGACGCCGCTCGAGGATCGCCTGTCGAGCCTGGTCACGTTCGAGCTGGCACGCGAGATCGGCCTGCCGGCGCCGCTCACGCGCGTGGTCCGCCTCTACGTCAACCTCGAGGACGAGGGGCTCTACCTGCAGGAGGAGCAGGTCGACGAGTCGTTCGTGCGGCGCGTGGGCGAGATGCCGGGCGACGTCTTCTACGGCGAGCTGTTCGTGCCCGACGTGCCGATCCACTCGTCATGGGAGCTGTCGTGGAATCCCCACCTGTGGGAGAAGAACGACCGCTGGAACCGGTACGAGGAGTCGTGGCGGCCGTGGCTGTCCGAGCTGCTCGACGCCGCCCACGACCCGACGGCGCGCGGCCTCGACCGCCTCGATGCGATCCTCGACCCGAGCTTCGCCCGCTACTGCGCCGTCCTCGCCTACCACGGCGACCAGCACGTCGACCATTCGCACAACTGGAAGATCGGACTCGACCTGCTGGCCGGGAAGCTGTCGGGCTACCTGTGGAACCCGCTGCTCAACATGCCGGCGGGGCAAGGCGTCGAGTCGACGGCGAACCGGCTCTTCCTGCGCCTGGCGCAGGACCCGCGCTTCCTCGATCGCGTCGCCGCGATCGTCGCGGCCGATTGCCTGCGCGACGAGGCGCCGGCGCGGCAGCTCGCGGTGCTGGAGCGGACGCGGCGTGCGATCGAGGCGGCCGGCATGCCGGTCGACCGCTGGCTCGACGTGGCGTTCCGCGGCATGGCCCGCAAGCTCGAAGAGCGCCATCAGACCGTCCGGCAGCAGCACGCGGTGGCGGAGGTGGCGTGGCAGCGCGAGCCGGCGCGAGCCGGCGCCGACGGTGTCGCGGACGCAGCGCAGGCGGCGCTCTCGGTGCATGCCACGGCGGTCGCGTCGCTGCGCCTCGCCGCGATCGATCTGGAGACCGCCCCGACGGCGCTCGAGCTCCACGAGGATCGCGATTTCGACGGGGCACTGGGACCGGCGGATCGGCGCGTGGCGACGCGCCTCGAAGGGCATCGCCTCGTCGTCGACGATCCCGCCGCGGCGCTCCACGTCGGGCGCGATTTCACCGCCTCGTTCCGCGACCGGCCGAGCGAAGGGCAGGACACGTTCTCGCAGCACCGCGCGTTCACGCGGCTGGCGGCGCTCGAGAGCCGCTTCCTGCTGCGTGCGCCGGCGGGTGGTTCGGTGCCGCGCGTGCTTGCGCTCGCCTGCGAGCGGACGGTCGGCGCCGGCGCCGTCGAGGTGCGCGAAGGGCCGCCGCACGGCTACGTCGCCACCGACAGCGTGCATCCGTGGCGGCGGGACGCGCCGGCGGCGCCGCGCGCGCTCGCCTGGTCGGGTGCGGTGGCGGTTACGGAGAGCCTGCGGCTCGGACCGGCCGACACGCTCGCCATCGCACCCGGCAGCGTGGTGAAGCTCGGACCGGGCGTGTCGCTGCAGCTCGCGTCGCGCGTCGCATGGCGTGACGTGCGCTTCGAGCGGCTCGATCCGGGCCAGCCGTTCGGCGTGGTCGCGTTGCAGGGGCACGGCTGCGACGGCAGCCTGCTCGAGCGCGTGTCGATCGTCGGCGGCAGCGAGGCGACGATCGGCTGGCTGTACTACTCGGGGATGTTCTCGGCCCACCTGGTCGACGACCTCGTCGTGCGCGACTGCCGCTTCGCCGACAATCGCCTCGGCGACGACGGCGTGCGGCTCGGCAAGTGCCGGCGCGTCGTCTTCGAGCGGGTCACGGTGGAACGCGCCATCGCCGACGCGATCGACTTCGACCTGTGCGACGGCACGGCGTCCGACATCACCATCGTGAAGCCGCTGAACGACGGCTTCGACCTGATGACCTGCAGCGTCACGCTCGAACGGATCCGGGTCGAGGGCGCCGGCGACAAGGGGATCTCGGTCGGCGAGGGCTCGCACCCGATTATCCGCGACGCGCTGCTGCGCGGCTGCGTCACCGGCATCGGCATCAAGGACGGCTCGGACCCGCAGGTGTTCGACACGGCCATCTTCGACTGCAAGGTCGGCGTCTCCTCCTACGACAAGAACTGGCGCTACCCGGGCGGCGGGCTCGGGCGGCTGGTTCGCTGCGGGTTGCGCGGCAACGAGGTCGACGTGCGCATGGACGACCAGTCGTCGCTGACGCTCGAGGACACCACCACCGAGGGCAGGTTCGAGCTGCCGGCGAAGCTCGACCCCGGCCGGTTCGTGGTGCTGCCGGCGATGGCGGGCGCGCCATGAGCGCGTCCCTCGTGCGGCAGCGGCGCGACGAGAAGGCCGACCTGCTCCTGTTCGATCGGTACGAGCTCAAGTACCTGCTGCAGGTGCGGCAGGCGCAGGCGGTGCTGGACACCATCGCGCCCTACGTGCGCCGCGACGCCAACGCCGGCGCCGACGGCTTCTACAAGATCACCTCGCTCTACCTCGACTCCCCGGGCCTCGACGCCTACTGGGAGAAGCAGGACGGCGAGAAGTACCGGCGCAAGGTGCGGGTGCGCACCTACGGCGCCGGCGCGAGCCATGCATTCGTCGAGATCAAGCAGCGGCTCAACCTCGGCGTGGCCAAGCGGCGCACCAAGCTGCCGGTGGCCGCCGCAGAGCGGACCGTGCGCGAACTCTGCGCCGGACGCCACCAGCCGGGCGATGCCGTGCTGGACGAGGCCTCCGTGCTGGCGAAGACGGAGCGGCTGCGGCCGACCGTCGTGGTCAGCTACAACCGCGCGGCGTTCTTCGACTCCTGGCGGCGCGACCTGCGCATCACGCTCGACCGCAACATGAAATGGCGGTCGCACGATCTCTCGATCCAGGGCGACCCGACGCGCGGTCGCTGGTTCCTCCCGCCCGACTGGTGCATCCTCGAGGTCAAGTTCGACCGCGTGCTGCCGAGCTGGCTCTGCACCGCGCTCAACCGCCACGACCTGAAGCTCGAGCGGATCAGCAAGTACTGCCGGGCGGTCGAGGCGGCCGGGCTGGTGCGCTGAGGCGACGCCGGGTCGGCGCGGGGATCAGGCCGGCGCGGCGACTCCGGCGACGCGCGCCTCTGGACCGCGCCGGCCGCCGCTTTCGGTTGGAGCGGGCGTGTTCGGGTCGCGACCTGCCGCCCCGCGGCGTCAGAACTCGACCGTCGCCATGACGAAGTGGTGATCGCTCGGCCAGCGGCCGTCGGCGGCGGGAGCCGTCAGCAGCTCCGCCCCGAGCGTGCGCACGCCCGTCGACGCCAGCACGTAGTCGATCTTCTCGCCGGTCGTGCCGCCGCGGAACGCGTGGAACGTGCCGACCGCCGTCGCTGCGGGATGCACGTCGCGGAACGTGTCGCGCAGCCCGGCCGCGCGCAGCACCACGAGCGGCGCGCTCGCCTCGCCGCAGTTGAGGTCGCCGAGCAGCAGCCGCGGGCCCGTCGCCGTCGCGATCCGCTGCGCGATCAACCGCGCGCTCTCGAGGCGTGCGCGCTCGCCGCGATGGTCGAAGTGCGCGTTCCAGACCGTGATCGATTCGCCGGTCGCGCAGGACTCGAGCCGCGCCCAGGTGCAGATCCGCGGCAGCGCCGCATCCCAGCCGATCGACGCCACCGTCGCGGGCGTTTCGCTCAGCCAGAAGTCGCCGTGCTCCAGGATCCTCCACGCGCGCGAATCGATGAACAGGGCGGCATGTTCGCCGCGTGCGCCGCCGTCGCGCCCCACGCCGATGCGCACGTGGTCGGGGAGCAGGGTCGCCAGCGCTTCGAGCTGGAAATCGAGCGCCTCCTGCACGCCCAGCACCTCGGGGTCCGCCGCGGCGATCGCCGTCGCCAGTCGCGCGCGCCGCAACGGCCAGCCATCCGGGCCGTCGTCCGCGGTGCCGTAGCGGACGTTGCAGCTCATGGCGCGCAGACTCGTGGCCGTGAGCTGTGCTGCCGCGCGGTCCGGTTGCGACTGTCGGCAACCGGCACCGGCCAGCGCCAGCGCCAGGAACCCGGCGATGGGCGCCGACGATCGTGCCATCCCCCGGCTCCTCACCGCGCCCATCACCCGTGGAAGACGCGCGACTCGGCGATGCGGCCGTCGCGCACCGTGTACGCCTCGGCGACCGCCAGTGCCGGCTCGCCCGGGACCGTCCGTTCGTACTCGATCACGACGTGGCCGGCCAAGCCGTCGCCCGCGGTGGTGATCGACCGCTCGGCGTAGTGGAGGCCCGGCAGCCGCTCGAAGCAGTCGGCCCACCAGTCGCGCAGCGCCGCCTGGCCGATCACGAGCCCCTCGGTCTCCGGCCGGCGCGCCAGCAGCTTCGGCGAGAAATGGCGTGCGTCGTCGGCGTAGAGCGCGAGCAGGCGGTCGAGCGCGCGCTCGTTGAAGGCGGCGAGCCAGGCCCGGGCCAGGGCGACGAGCGGACCGTCAGTCGCCGGCGCCGCCAGCGCGAGCGCCACCAACTCGCGCACGTTCGGCGGGCAGTCGAGGCCTGCCGTCGACTCAACCCAGCGATGCTCGCCGAAGGAGTCGTCGCCGACGACCCGGTCGGAGTCGACGTCGGCCACGAAGCAGAAGTTGAGGTGGAGCCCCTTGCTCCCCGCCGGGTGCTCTTCGTAGGCCAGCAACCCCGCCGGCGTTCCGGTCACCCGCGTCGTTCCCGGCGCCGCCACGAACCGCCCGTCGAGCCCGGTCTCCTCCCTGAGCTCCCGCGCCGCCGCCTCGAGCGGCGTCTCTCCCGCCTCGATCTCGCCGCCCACCGGCAGCCACGTCGCGAGGCGCTTGTGCTGGATCAGCAGCACCCGCCCGCGATGGCGCGCGAAGATTGCGACGGAGAAGGCGCGGCGGTCGGACATGAGGGACTCCCGGGCCGGCACAAGTGTGAGGATGCGGCGCGCGACGCTACCGCAGGCGTATCGTCACGCTCGCACGCTCCGCGCGGTGAGGGTGCGACGGCGCCGATCATGAGGGCACTCGATGGTCTCCATCCAAATCGACTATTCCGGCGGCCTGCGTTGCAGCGCCACTCACGGCCCGTCTGGCGCGAAGCTCGCAACTGACGCGCCGAAAGACAACCAGGGCCTTGGCGAGAGTTTTTCGCCGACTGACCTGCTGGCGACGGCGCTGGTCACCTGCATGCTGACAATCATGGGGATCGCGGCGCGCAAGCACGGCTGGAAGCTCGAAGGCGCGCGCGGCTTCGTCGAGAAACAGATGGTGGCCGACCCGCAGCGGCGCATCGGTCGCCTGCCGATCCGCATCGAGCTGCCGCCGGGCCTGCCGAAGGAAGCACGCCCGATCCTCGAGCAGGCGGCGCTGACCTGTCCGGTCCACCTGAGCGTCAACCCTGCGATCGAGCGACCGGTGACGTTCGTCTATCCGGACTGATTCGGGCGGATCCGGACTGAGCTGCCTCGCGCGACGGGCTCGCCGCGCGGGTGCAACGCCACCCGCGCCGGCGCGGCCGCTGCTGGCGGGTGAGCCCGGAGCTGCCGCCGCGGGCGCCGGCGACGGGGCGACCACACGGCCATGGCGTGAGCGCGGATGGCGTACGCTGGGCGGCCCGCCGCGCGCGCCCCCGGCTCGCGCCGCCGCAGCGCTCGCCCCTTCCCCCTCGACGAACGCCCTCGACTTTTCGATCCTCTCGGCCTTCCGTTCCAGGTGCCGGGCCTTCTGCCCGGCGCAACGACCCTCGCTCCACCCTCCCCGTCCCCGCAGGCACTCATCGATGGACCGCGCTTCCGCCACCGCTCCCGCCCCCGACTTCGCGCCCGTGATCGCCGCGGAGCTCGCGCTCCCGGCCGCGGGCGTCGCTGCCGTCCTCCGGTTGATCGGCGAAGGGGCGACGGTGCCGTTCATCGCGCGCTACCGCAAGGAGGCGACCGGCGAACTCGACGAGGTGGCGATCCGGACCATCGGCGAGCGGGTCGCGTACCTGACCGACCTCGAGGAGCGCCGCGCCACCGTCCTCAAGTCGATCGGCGAGCAGGGCAAGCTGACCGCCGAGCTCGAGGCGAAGCTCCGCGCGGTCACGACCAAGGCGGCGCTCGAGGACCTCTACCTGCCGTTCCGGCCGAAGCGGCGCACCCGCGCGATCATCGCCCGCGAGCGCGGCCTCGAGCCGCTGGCGCAGCGACTGCTGGAGCAGCCCGCCGCCGGTGACCCGGCCGCCGAGGCGGCGAAGTTCGTCGCCGCCGAGAAGGGCGTGCCCGATGCCGCCGCCGCGCTGCAAGGCGCACGCGACATCGTGGCCGAGACCGTGGCCGAGAACGCCGGGCTGCGCCGGATGGTCCGCGAACACTGGGGCCGCGAGGCGGTGCTGGTGTCGACGCGCGTCGCGGAGAAGACGCAGCAGCCGACCCGTTTCGAGGCCTACTACGACTTCCGCGAACCGATCGTGAAGATCCCGTCGCATCGCTTCCTCGCCGTGCGCCGCGGCGAACAGGAGGGTGCGCTGTCGGTCCACCTCGAGGCCGACGAGACGCGCGTGCTGCCGAAGCTCGAGACCGAGCTGAAGCTCCTGCCCGCGTCGCCGTTCGCCGGCGAGCTGCGCGCCGCCGTCGCCGACGGCTACCGGCGCCTGCTCCAGCCCTCGATCGAGACCGAGCTGCGCGTCGAGCTCAAGCTCCGCTCCGACCGCCTCGCCGTCGACGTCTTCGCCGACAACCTGCGCCACCTGCTGCTGGCGGCCCCGCTCGGCGGGAAGTCGGTCATCGGCATCGATCCGGGCGTGCGCACCGGCTGCAAGTGCGTCGCGGTCGATGCCACCGGCAAGTACCTCGACGCGACCACGATCTTCCCGGTGCGCGACGAGACCAAGGCGAAGGCCGAGCTGGCGAAGTTCGTGCTGGCGCATCCGCCGGTGGCGATCGCCATCGGCAACGGCACCCACGGCCGCGAGACCGAGAGCCTGGTGCGGCAGATGATCGCCGGGCTCGCCGTCGAGAAGCCGGAGCTGAAGCAGGTGATCGTCACGCCGGTCAACGAGGCGGGCGCCAGCGTCTACTCGGCATCCGACGTCGCGCGCGCCGAGTTCCCCGACCTCGACGTCACCATCCGCGGCGCCATCTCGATCGCGCGTCGCCTGCAGGATCCGCTGGCCGAGCTGGTCAAGATCGATCCCAAGTCGATCGGTGTCGGGCAGTACCAGCACGACGTCCACGCGCCGCTGCTGGCCGGCAAGCTCGACGACGTGGTCGAGAGCTGCGTGAACCATGTCGGCGTCGAGCTCAACACCGCGTCTGCGCCGCTGCTCGCGCGCGTGGCCGGCATCGGCGGCGCGCTGGCGACCCGGATCGTCAAGCACCGCGAGGAGCACGGCGCGTTCAAGGGGCGAAAGCAGCTGCTCGAGGTCGGCGGCATGGGCCCGAAGACCTTCGAGCAGTGCGCCGGGTTCCTCCGCATCCGCGACGGCCAGCATCCGCTCGACGCGTCCGCGGTCCACCCCGAGCGCTACGAGCTGGTCGAGAAGATGGCAGCGGACGTCGGCGTCGCGGTCGCGGAGCTGGTCGGCAACGACGCGGCCGCCGCGAAGATCGAGCCGAAGAAGTACCTGGGCGGCGACGTCGGCGAGCCGACGCTGCGCGACATCCTCGCCGAGCTGCAGAAGCCCGGCCGCGATCCGCGCAGCCAGTTCGAGCCGCCGCGCTTCCGCGAGGACGTGACCCGGCTCGAGGACCTGAAGCCGGGCATGGCGCTCGAGGGCGTGGTGACGAACGTGACCGCTTTCGGAGCGTTCGTCGACATCGGCGTCCACCAGGACGGACTGGTGCACGTGTCGCAGCTGGCCGACCAGTTCGTCGAGGCGCCGAGCGACGTGGTGAAGGTCGGCGACAAGCTGCAGGTGCGGGTGCTCGAGGTCGACCTCGAGCGCAAGCGCATCGCGCTGACGGCGAAGAAGGAGGCGCCGCGCGGCGAAGGCGGCCGTGGCGCTCCGGGCGGAGCGCACGGCGGCGGCCACGGCGGCGAGCGGGGCGAGCGCGGTG
>VGYY01000001.1 GCA_016872815.1 Planctomycetota bacterium | reverse complement strand
CGAGCCCGAGCGCCGCCGTCGCGGCGCCGACCGCGTTCAGCAGGTTGTGGCGACCCGCCATCGCGACGGCGAGGACGAGGCCGCCGCCGCCGAGCTCGCGCGAAAGTTCGAGTTCGGCGCGGCTGCCGCCGACCGCCGCCTCGACGGCGCGCAGGCGGACGTGCGCAGCGGGAACCTCGCCGAAGGTGAGGACGCGGGCGCGGCAGCGGGCGACGAGGTCGAGCGCATTGCCGTCCTCGGCGTTGAGCACCGCCACGGCATCGCTGCCGAGACCGGAGAAGAGGCGTGCCTTGCTGTCGCGGTAGTGCTCGACCGTCGGGTGGTAGTCGAGGTGCTCGCGCGCGAGCTGGGTGAACACCGCGGCGCGGAACGGGATGCCGGCGACCCGCTCCTGGTCGAGCGCGTGCGAGGAGACCTCCATCACGAGCGATTTGCCGCCGGCGGCGCGCGCTTCGTCCATGAATGCGGCGAGGCGGAGCGCGTCGGGCGTGGTGTGGGTGGCGGAGCGGGCGGGTCGGCTCCACACCTGCTCCTCGATCGTGCCGAGGAGCGACGGCTTGAGCTCCGCTTCGGCGAGGATCGCGCGCAGGAAGCTCGCGGTGGTGGTCTTGCCCTTGGTGCCGGTGATGCCGATGGTCAGCAGCGCGCGCGCCGGATGGCCATGGAACGCCTGCGCAGCGAGCGCCTTCGCGAGGCGCACGGACGCGACCGCCAGCAGCGGCAGGCCGGATCGGCTGGCGGAAGCCGGCGTCCCCCCCGGCACCACGGCGGCGACGGCGCCCTGCGCCGCCGCCTGTTCGAGGTAGCGGACGCCGTCGTCGCGGCCGCCGGGGACGGCGAAGAAGAGGGTCCCGGGCGCACACTGGCGGCTGTCGTCCGTCAGTGCCGTCACCGGCAGCCGGGCGGCGCGTCCAGGCGCGACGACGCCGATCGCTCGCGCCAGGGCGGCGAGCGTCGGTGCCGGATCACGCGTCCTGATCGGTGCGGTCTCGGCCGCGGTCATCGCCCCTCCCCAACCGCTGGCGAGGCTATCACGCCCGGCGCGGCGGACGCCAGCGGTCGCCTGCCGGCCGGAGCCGCGCCGCCGTCCTCGGCCTTCGGGCCTGCACTCACCAGCTCTTCCGGACGATCCGGCGGCACCTCGAACCGCTCGAGCAGGCCGCCGAGCACCTTGCTTGCCAGCTTCCCGGCGTTGTCGGCGGCGTAACGCCCCTTGCGGGGATGGTGCAGCACGGCCAGCACCAGGAAGCGGGGCGCCGCGACCGGGGCGAAGCACCAGAACGAATTGGTGGAGATCGAGTGATCGGTCTCGTGCTCCGCCGTCCCGGTCTTGCCGCCGACCGACCAGCCCTTCGGCTTCCAGCGCCGGGTGGCGCCGTCGTCGACCACCCGCGCGCACATCCCGCGCAGTTGGGCGGCGGTCCGCGCCGAGAAGACGACCCGCTCGCTCTCCGGCGCCGGGGGGATCTCGATCCGCCCGCCGGCGCCGTCGTCGATCGCGTCGAGGATGCGCGGCGCGCGCCAGACCCCGTCGTTGACGATCACGCTGCACGCGGTGGCCATCTGCAGCGCCGTGACCTGGATCTGCTGACCGAACGAGAGCGACGCCAGCGAGTAGACACGATCCATGCTGCGGAGCGGCGGCACCATGCCGTTCTCCTCGCCCGCGAATCCGCCGACCTTGTGGCCGAAACCGAGGCGATCGAGATGGTCGAGGACCGGCTGGAACGCCTTGGCACCCTTCTTCGCATCCGCCGGCACCAGCGACAGCACCAGCTTGGTCATGCCGATGTTCGACGACTCGACCAGCACCTCGGTGACGGTCAGCAGGCCGCGTGGATGCGTATCCCGGATCGGGCGCCGGTCGAAGCGGTGCGAACCGTTCTCGCAGTCGACCACGTCGTCAGGAGTCGCCTTGCCCTGCTCGAGGACCAACCCGAGCATGAGCGGCTTGAACGAGGAACCGGGCGGGTAGACGCGGTGCACCGCCAGCATCTGGTGGTTGGCGTAGCGGCGCAGGTTCTCCGCCTCGATCGCCGCGCGCTGCGCCGCCGAGGCGCCGCGCGGCAACGGCTTCAGGTCCGGCATCGGCGCCGCCGGCGCCGGCTGCTGGCCGATGGCGAGCACGTCGCTCGTCCGCGGGTCGAGCACCAGCACCTGCGCCCAGTCGGGCGCGAACTCCTCCATCGCCGCGGCGAGCTGCTCGTCGACGATCGTCTGCGCCAGGGGGTCGAGCGTCAGATGGACCGCGCGCCCGTCGCGCGCGCCCACCGCCGCCAGCGCGGGATCGAGCATGTCATGCTGGGTGCCGTCGCGGCGCACGAACCGCGCGCCGCCGCTCGGTCGCAGGACCGCCTCGCAGCGCGCCTCGAGACCGGCGACGCCGCGCCAGTTGCCGGTGGCGAGCGGCTTGCCGTCGGCGGCCACGTCCGCCACCCAGCCGACCCAACCGAGCTGCGTGGCGAAGAGCCCGCCGCGCGGATGCTCGCGGACGTGACGCGTCTCCAGTTCGAGCGCGCGGAACGCCGGCCTGCGCGCGAGGTCGCGCAGTTCGGCGATGACGCCGGGATCGCGGATCCCCTCGGCCAGCAGGACCCACTGGCCCGGCTTCGCCAGCGTCCGCAGGGTGCGCTGCGGATCGACGCCGGCGATGCGGGCGAGCTCGGCCGCGAGCTGCTCGCGACGATGGTCGGTCGCGGCCACGCCGCTGGTCCACACGCGCAGGTCGACTTCACGCACCGACGTGGCGACGATCCCGCCACGAGCGTCGACCAGATCGCCGCGGCGACCCTCCTCGTCGATGGCGATCGTGCGCCATGCGGCGACCGATTCGGGGGAGCGCTGGCGCATGACCTGCAGCCAGAACAGCTTCACGCCGACGGCGAGGAGCAGGACGCAGCACAATGCGAGCAGGAAGACCGACCTTCCTCTCGCCGAGTCGAGCAACGCGCGCACGCCGGTCCCCCCGTCCGCCGTGGGCCGCCGCGCGACGATCACGGTCGACGCTCAGAGTCGCGCCGTCGCCGTCCCCGTCGCGTGCGCCTCGGCCTGCAATCGCCGCCGTTCCCGTTCGCGCTGCGCCGCGGCGACGACCCGCTCGGGCGTCCACTGCGCCAGCACGCGCACCCGCACCGAATCCCGCGCCTCCTCGAGCTCACCGATGGCCTCGTGCGTCCGCGCGAGGTCGTAGCTCATGAGGTGCGCGCCGACCTCCATGTGCACGGTCGAGACCGCGACGGCCATCGTCGCGAGCAAACCGAGCGCAAGGAGTCCGTACCGGATCACGGGCGTCGCATTTCCTTCTTCCCGACGGATCGGATCCGGGGCGCGGGCACGGTGCCCAGTCGAGGGCGATCCAGGGGCTCGCCGTCCGCAGTCAAGCCCCCGGTTCGACCGGGCGCCGTGCCCGCTCCCGAATTCATCCGTTCGTTTCGTCTCGCTCATCCGTCATCGCGCCGGTGCGCCGCGCGGCGGGCTCCCCGCCGACGCGACGCGCCGCACGCAACTTGGCGCTGCGCGAGCGCGGGTTCGTCGCGACCTCGGCCGCGCCCGGCTCGACGACCTTGCGGGTCACGAGTTCGAGCACGCCCGCGTCCGCGGCCGCCCGCAGGCTCCGCTTCACCACCCGGTCCTCGCCGCTGTGGAAGGCGATGACCACGAGGGCACCGCCCGCCTTCAGCCAGCGGGGTGCCTGGCTCAGCACCCGCTCGAGGCAGCCGATCTCGTCGTTCACCGCCATCCGCAACGCCTGGAACGTGCGCGTCGCCGGGTGGATCCGGCCCTGCAGCCGGCCTCCCGTCGCCCGCACCACCAGGTCGGCGAGCTCGAGCGTGCGTCGCACCGGCGCATGCCGACGGCGTTCGACGATCGCCCGCGCGATCGCTCGCGCGCGGCTCTCGTCGCCGAGGCGGAACAGGAGGTCCGCTAGCTCCTGCTCCGAGACCCGGCCGAGAAACCCGGCCGCCGTCTCTCCGACGCCTCGATCCATCCGCATGTCCAGCACGGCATCGCGCTCGAAGCTCAACCCGCGCTCCGGGTCGTCGAGCTGCAGCGAGGAGAGACCAAGATCGGCCAGCACGCCATCGAAGGCGTCGTCGAACGATCCGAGCCCGCTGGCAGCCGCCGCCACGGCCGCCTGGTCGAATCGCGACTGCACCGTCGACAGGCGTGCGCCGAACTGCGCCAGTTCCCGCGCCGCCGCCGCGAGCGTCGAGCCGTCGCGATCCACGCCGACGACCTGGCACCGCGGCTCACGCGCGAGGACCTCCCGTGCGTGACCTCCCCCGCCGAAGGTCAGGTCCAGGTAGCGCCCACCCGGCCTCGGTGCGAGGAAGCCAAGGACTTCCTCGACCATGACCGGGACGTGGCGCGTCTCACCCACCCGGACCCGCCCCCTCCCGCGTCCGGCTTGCGCCGGCGTCACGCACGGAAGACCCCCTTCGCGTGGTCTTCGTACTTCGTCCCGTGCTGCGCGTCGTGGGCCGCCCACTGCTGCGGCGACCACAGCTCGACGCGCGTATCGACCCCGACGAACAGCGCCTCGTCGCCGATTCCGGCTGCTTCGCGCAGCTCCTTCGGCAACAGGACGCGGCCAGCCGCGTCGACCTCGAGCTCGCGCGTCAGTGCGAAGAATCGCCGCGCGAACGCGCGCGCCTCCTCGCTGCCGAGCGAGTTCTGCCGGACCTGCGCCACCACCGTGCCCCACTCCTCCGGAGGGAAGAGGAACAGGCAGCCGTCGAGGCCCCGCGTCGCGAAGAACATCCGGGCCGCGCCCGGCCCCTGGAACTGGTCGAGGAACTTCTTCGGGACGTTGATGCGGCCCTTGCTGTCGATCGCATGCGTGTACGAACCGACAAACACCGTCGCATCCCCGCGCCGACTGGGTTCCCTGACGCACTCCTTGTTCGACCCGACGACGGGATCCTACCCCACTTCAACCCACACGCAACCATTTTCCAGTTTTTTGTTCCACTAACTGGGGAGACCCACGACCTGGAGCGACTGCCACGCGCAACCAGAGCACCCGGAAGCTGACCCAATGGCAGCCGCTCCCCCGGGGAATCGACCCGGGCGGGCGCAGTCCGGGCCCATCGTGCGCTGGCGTGGGGGAAAGTGGGTTGCGGCTGGCGGCACGCGCGCGACGGCGAGCGGCCCGCTCGACGGGGCGGACGGACGCGTCCCGCCTCGCCCGCCGTCGGGGCCGGTCGTCAGTCCGGACTGCCGCGCGCGGGCGCGCCGCCGCGACGACGGGACACCGGGTCAGTTCCCGACTGCAGTCGCGGCGTCCGTGGCACCCTGCAGTTCATCGTCCTCGATGGTGCCGTCGATCAGTTCCTCGAGGCGCAATCGCAGCGGCGGCAGGTCGCTCGGCTGCAGCAGGGGCGCCGGCGCGAGGTACCAGGTCTCGATCGGGCCGGGACGGCGCAGGCGCAGATGCTCGCGGCCGTCCTCGTGGACGAGGTCGACCAGCTTCAGGAAGCGCTTGCGCACGAGCAACAGGGTGATGAGGTAGAGCAGCGCGTCGCTGTCCTTCGGCGGCGCCTTCTGCCACGCCTCGAACACGCGCAGCAGACGGTCGAAGTCGACCTTCTTCTTCCGCTGCGCCGGCTGCTGCCAGCGCGTCTCCCACCAGACGGTCGACGGACCGCCGGGCGGCGGGCAGGCGCCGCAGAGGTCACGGCGGACGGCGCGTTGCTGCTCGTCGGTGGTGATCGCGGAGCGGACGCGCTCATCATGGCGGAACGGCTGCTCGCAGGTGGCGCAGCGCTCGCGAATCCGTTCGATCTTCCAGTCCATGGCGTCGCCTAGCGCTCCTGCCAGCGGGCTTCGATCAGCCGGCGCCAGCCAGCCGGGTTGATCCGCTCCGGCGTCGCGCCGACGTTGGCTGCGAGCAGCCGGAGCAACTCGCTGACGAGGCCGGCGGCGCGGGGCTCCCGCACCGCGATCTGGTTGACGCGGTCGAGCGCGTCCACCAGCGCCAGCTGCACGTCGCGCGTTCGGTTGTTGAAGAGGGCGTGCGCCGCGGCGCCGACGACGGCGAGGTCGGGATCGGCGAGTGACCGGAGCAGCAGCGCCTCGACCGACGGCTCGAAGGCGTACAACCCAAGGCTCTCGGCCGCCGCCGCGCGCACCGCAGCGGCGGGGTCGGTCGCGAGGCAGCGCGCGAGCGTGTCGAGCGGGATCGCCGCGACCTCGGTGCCCGCCCCCACCACCAGGGCGCGCACCGCCTGGGCGCGGATGTAGCCGTCGGCGTCGCCGAGCGCCGCGATCATGACCCGCCGGATGGCCGGATCGGCGGCACGCGGCTTCAGGCACTCGGCCGCCGCACCGCGCACCTGCCAGTCGGGGTCGACGAGGAGCCGGTCGATCAGCGCGGTCTCGGCCTCGGGCAGTTCGATCGCCGCAAGCGCGCGCACCGCCGCGAGCCGCGCGCGGACGTCGAGAGTCCCGCTCCCCTCGCCCGCAGCGGACGCCGCGAGCCGCGCGAGCTCGCCCACCGCGCGCAGGTCGGCCAATGCCGTCGCGATGCGATCGAGCGTCACGCTGTCCACCCGGTCGCGCGAGCCGAGCGTGCGCAACCCCTCGACGAGCGGCGCGACCGCCTCGTTGCCGAACCACGAGAGCTCACGGCGCGCCCGCGCCGAACGGAACGAGGTCCCGCTGCCACGATCGGCGGCGTCGTCCTTCAGCAGCTCGATCAGCAGGTTGTCGAGCAGGATTCGCCGCTCGGCGGGCGGGCCGGCCAGCCAGCGCTCGCGCGCCGCGGGCCACTCCTCCGCGTTGGCGAGGTAGAGCTGCCAGTCGGCCCGCAGCGCAGCATCGTCCCGGCGCGGCTGCTCCGCGCGGCTCGCGGCCGTCGGCCCGTCGGTGGCTTCCGCCCGCTTCACCGCCGCGTCGGTGCCGGCGCAGCCCGGCGCCACCGCGATCGCACCGGCGAGCGCCAGCCAGATCGCCCCGATGCCCCCACGCAGCGCGGCACCAGGAAGTCGCCGCGCGCCATCGGCGCAGTCCCGCGGAGGGGCGACGGCAACGGGCGGCGGACGGACGGCCGGCGGCGGTTTCATGCGCCCTTTCTCCCCGAACGCCCCGGCGCGAGCAAGGGCCGCGCGGCGGCGCATTGATCAGCGCCGCGGCCGACCGCTAGAACGCCCCTCGCGGCGGTGGCGCCGTTCGCGTCGGCGCCGCCGGCAATCCGGGGAGAACTCGCGTGGTCGCGCCCGTGCGCTGTGTGCACCTCCATGTCCACAGCCATTTCTCGCTGCTGGACGGCAACCCCACCATCGACGGCCTGATCGGCGCGGCGAAGGGCGCCGGCATGGACGCGCTGGCCCTGACCGACCACGGCAACCTGTACGGCGCGATCGAGTTCATGAAGGCGGCGAAGGACGCCGGCATCAAGGCGATCCCCGGCATGGAGGCGTACGTCGCGCGGAAATCGCGGACCGACAAGAGCGGCGACGACAGCGGCAACTTCACCGACCACCTGACGCTGCTCGCGGCGACGAAGGAAGGGTGGCACAACCTGCTCCGGCTGACCAGCCGCAGCTACCTCGACGGCTACTACCGCAAGCCGCGCATCGACAAGGAGCTGCTCGCCAGCCACTCGAAGGGGCTGATCGCGCTGTCGGGCTGCCTCTCGGGCGAGGTCGCGCGCGCCGTCCAGCACGCCGAACGCAGGGACGCCATCGCCGCCGCGCGCCGCTGGGAGGAGCTCTTCGGGACCGGGAACTTCTACCTCGAGGTGATGAACAACGGGCTCGAGCGGCAGGACCTCGTGCGTGCGGCGCTGCGCGACATCGGGCGGGAGACCGGGATCCCGGTGGTCGGCACCTCCGACGTCCATTACCTCTCGCGGGACGACGCGCGCGCGCAGGAGGTGATGCTGGCGATCAACACGGGCAACACGCTCCAGGACGCCGATCGGATGCGGATGGAGAGCGACCGCTTCCACTTCCGCACCGCGGCCGAGATGGTCGAGGCGTTCGCCGACACGCCCGGCGCGATCGAGCGCACGGTCGAGATCGCCGACCGCTGCGGCTTCGCGCTCAAGCTCGGCGAGATGCACCTGCCGACCTTCGTCACGCCGGATGGATCGACGCCGGAGGAGCACTTCCGGCGGCTGTGCGAGGAGGGCGTGCGAAGGCGCTATCCCGCGGTCGACGCCCGCGTGCGCGCCCGCCTCGAGCGCGAGATCGAAGTCATCAAGCAGATGGGCTTCGTCTCCTACTTCCTGATCGTCTCCGACTTCATCCGCTACGCGCGCGAGGCAGGCGTGCCGGTCGGCCCGGGGCGCGGCTCGGCGGCGGGCAGCATGGTCGCCTACTGCCTCGGCATCACCAACGTCTGTCCGCTCAAGTACGACCTGCTGTTCGAGCGCTTCCTCAACTCCTCGCGCATCTCGATGCCGGACATCGACGTCGACTTCTGCCGCGACGGCCGGGCCAAGGTGATCGAGTACGTCCGCGCGCGCTACGGCGCCGAGCGGGTGTCGCAGATCGTGACGTTCGGGACCATGGCGGCGAAGGCGGCCATCCGCGACGCCGGCCGCGTCCTCGGCATCGAACTGCGCGACGTCGACCGCATCGCCAAGAAGATCCCGGTCACGCCCGGCACCGAGCTGAAGAAGGCGCTCGAGGATCCCGACCTGCAGGCGATCCGCGGCGAGGACGCGCGCTTCGCCGAGCTGTTCGACGTGGCGCTCAAGATCGAGGGGCTGAACCGCCACGCCTCGACCCACGCCGCCGGCGTCGTGATCGGCGACCGGCCGCTGATGGAGATCGTCCCGCTCTGCACGGTCCAGGGCGAAGTGAACACGCAGTTCTCGATGAACGACCTCGAGTCGCTCGGCCTGCTGAAGATGGACTTCCTCGGGCTGAAGACCCTGACCATCCTCGACCATGCGCGCCAGCGGCTCGAGAAGGACCGCGGCGTCAGGCTGTCGTTCGAGGCGCTCCCGCTCGACGACCGCAAGACGTTCGAGCTGCTCCAGCGCGGCGACACCTCCGCCGTGTTCCAGCTCGAGTCCGGCGGCATGAAGGAGCTGCTGGTCAAGATGCGGCCGGACAGCTTCGAGGACATCATCGCGATCCTCGCGCTCTACCGGCCGGGCCCGCTCGGCTCGGGGATGGTCGACTCCTACGTCAACCGCAAGCGCGGCACCGAGCCGGTCCGCTACCTGCATCCGAGCCTCGAGGAGATCCTGCGCGAGACCTACGGGATCATGGTGTACCAGGAACAGGTGATGCGCATCACCAACGTCCTGGCCGGCTTCACCCTCGACGAGGCCGACACGCTGCGCAAGGCCATGGGCAAGAAGAAGCCCGAGGTGATGGCCAAGTACCGGCAGAAGTTCGTCGACGGTGCGGCGGAGCGCGGCTGCGCGAAGGACGTCGCCACCACCATCTGGGAACAGATGGAGTTCTTCGCCGGCTACGGCTTCAACAAGAGCCACTCCACCGCCTACGGGCTGGTCACCTGGTGGACGGCGTGGCTCAAGGCCAACCACCCGCACGAGTTCTGGGCGGCGGTGATCACCTGCGAGTCGGCCAACACCGACAAGGTGGCCGCCTATCTCGGCGAGTGCCGGCGCGCCTCGATCGAGGTGCTGCCGCCCGATCTGCTCGCGTCCGACCTCGCCACCTCGACCGACGGCAGCACCATCCGGCTCGGACTCGGCAACGTGAAGGGGCTCGGCCCGAAGGCGATCGAGGAGCTGATCGTCGCCCGGGAGTCCGCCCGCGCCGACGCCGCCCGTCGCGGCGGGCCGGTCGATCTCGCGGCGATCCTCGATGCGCTGCCGCCGCTGACGTTGAACCGCGCGGCGCTCGAGGCGATGGTGCATGCTGGCGCGCTCGACTGGACCGGACATGCGCGCGCCGCGCTTTCCGGCGCGCTCGAGCTGCTGCTGCAGGAGGCGGCCACGGCGCAACGCGACCGCCGCGCCGGCCAGAAGCAGCTGTTCGGCGCGTCGCGGGCGGCCGTTCCGCCGCGCAGCCGCATTCCCCCGGTGCCGGAGTGGCCGGAGCGCGAGAAGCTGAGGCTCGAGAAGGAGGCGCTCGGCTACTACCTGTCGAGCAATCCGCTCGCGCGCTATTCCGACCTGCTCCTGCGCCACTGCACGGCGCGGATCGAGACGCTCGCCGAGGCGCAAGACGGCGCGAACGTGACCGTCGGCGGGATCATCACCGGCGTGCGCGTGACCGTGGCCAAGCGCGGCAAGGCGGCCGGGCGGAAGATGGCGATCGTCGAGCTCGCCGGCCTCGCCGGCAGCGCGACCGCGCTGGTCTTTCCCGACACCTACGAACGCGCGAAGGAGTTCCTCGAATCGGACCGGATCGTCCTGCTGAGCGGCGCGCTCGATCTCTCGTCGGATCGCGCGACGATCCGGGCGAACGAACTGAAGCCGCTCGACGGCGTGCTGGACGGCGCTTCCGGCGGCCAGCTCATCATCGACCTGGCGCCGCGGCCCGATGCCGCGCGCGCCCTGGCCGACGTGCGCGCCACGCTGGCCCGCCACCGTGGCGCAAGCCCGGTGTTCCTGCGGATCGCGCAGGCTGGCCGGCCGCCGCTGATCCACCGCCTCGGCGACGAACACTTCGTGCAGATCAGCGACGATCTCGTCGAGGCGATCGACGGCGCGCTGGGTCTCGGCAGCGCGTCGCTGCGCTGAGCGGCCACCCCTCGCGGAGACGCTCCCGGGGCGGAGCGGCCGGAAAAGCGTGCTGCGGGCGCTTTGCCTGCGCCGGATCCGAAGGCATCATTCCGGCGTCGGGTCTGGACGGCTCGCGACGACCGCAGGGGGCTCGAGGACGATGATCCGGCAGACGGTGCTCCTGTTCGGGCCTCCTGGTTCAGGCAAAGGCACTCAGGCGAAGGTCCTGGAACAGCGGCTGCGGGCCGCCCACGTCTCCACTGGCGACATGTTCCGCGAGCATCTGAGCCGCCGCAGCGAACTCGGCATCAAGATCGACCACATCATGCGCAACGGGCAGCTGGTGCCCGACGCCGTCACCAACGAGATGGTGCGCGACCGGCTGCTGCGGCCCGACGTGGCGCTCGGCACCCTGCTCGACGGGTTCCCGCGCAACATCCCGCAGGCACGCTGGCTCGACATTTTCCTCGCCGGCCGCGGCTACTCGATTCGCGGCGTAGTGGTGCTGAGCGTGCCGCGCCCCGCTCTGATCGAACGCCTGAAGGGCCGGGCGATGAAGGAAGGGCGCGCCGACGACGCCGACGAGGCGGTGATCCGTCGCCGCCTCGATACCTACGCGGCGCAGACCGAAGCGTGCATCGGCTTCTATCAGTCGACCAAGGTCCCCGTGCATCTCGTCGACGGCGTCGGGTCGATCGAAGAGGTGACCACGCGGGTGTTGCGCAGCCTCGGGAACTGACCGCGGCGCAATCCCGGCGCACGGTGGCGATCGGCGCACGGTGGCGATCGATACACCGTGGCGACTGGCGCGCCCGGTCAGCCTGCGGCCAGTCCTGCCGCGCACGAACGACCGCTCACGACCGGGCGGCGACGCCGGGATGGAGCAGCGCTACGCCGCAATCGGAGGGAGCACAGGCACGGAGCGCCCGGACGGAGCGCCCGGATGGAGCTCCGGGAGCGAGATTCAGCTGGCGGCAGTCTCGCCCTCGGCCGCGGCTTCGCCCTTCTTCTTCTTCTTCTTGCCCTTGGTCGCCTCGTCGGCGGCCAGCGCACGGGCATCCTCGGCGGCCTTCGCGCGCCGCTCGCTCTCGCCCACCAGTTCGAGGATCGCCCGCGGCGCAGCGTCGCCGACGCGCGGCTTCGCCAGCTTCAGGATGCGGGTGTAGCCGCCCGGCCGCTCCGCGAACGGCGGCGCAACGACGTCGAACAGGCGCTTGACGATCGACTTCTTGTTGCCGAGCTGGGAGGCAGCGCGCCGGATCCGGGCGAGCGTGCGGACCTTCGCCAGGTGGATCAGCTTGTCGGCGTGACGCCGATACTCCTTGGCCTTCGCGAGCGTCGTCACGACGCGGCCGTGGAGGATCAGCGCCGTCAGCATGTTCATCCGCTGCGCCTTGCGGTGGTCCGCGCGGATCCCGAGTTTGCGTCCGAGTTTCTTGTGCCGCATCGCCGAGGTTCTTTCCCTGCTTCGTGGATTCGGACCGGATCCGCTCGCCGTCGTGTTCGCCGCTCAGGCTCCCGGTGTCGCGGCCCCCCGCTCAAGTCGGTGGCGGCGCCGCTTCACCGCGACGGATCGCGCATCGATCAGGACTTGATGTCGAGCACCGGCCCGGCGCCGTCGTCGCCTGCTTCCGACTTGTCGTCGGTCTGATCCTCGCCGTCGTCGATGTAGATCGCCGAGCCGTTGAGCGCGAGGCCGCGCTCACCGAGCAGCTTCTTCACTTCCTTGAGCGAGGTCTGCCCGAAGTTGCGCAGCTCGAGCAGGTCCTGCTCCGAGAGCTTGACCAGCTGACGGATGGTGCGGACGTTCTCCGAATCGAGGCAGTTGCGCGCCCGCACGGAGAGGTTGAGCGACGAGATCGGCTGGTCGAGCGCCGCCGACGGCGCTCCATCGACCACCGATTCGGTGACGGCCACCGCGGTGCCGCCCGCGACCGCCGACTCGCCGGCGAGGATGCCCGCGCCCGGCTGGAGGTAGTGCACGAACGGGTTCAGGTGCTTGCGGTAGATCTTCGCCGCCTCGACCAGCGCGCTCTCCGGCGTGATGGCGCCGTTGGTCCAGACCTCGAGGACCAGCTTGTCGTAGTTGGTCATCTTGCCGACGCGGGTCTCTTCGACCTTGTAGCGCACGCGCGTCACCGGCGAGAAGTTGGAGTCGACGGCGATCACGCCGATCTCCTTCTCCTCCTTCTCGTTCTCCTCCGCGGTGCGATAGCCGCGGCCGCGCTGCGCCACCAGCTCCATCCGGAACTCGCGTTCCGAGTTGAGGGTGCAGACGACGTGCTCAGGATTGAGGATCTCGGCATCGGCCGGGCACTGGATGTCGCCCGCCCGCACGACGCCCTTCTTGCGCGCCTCGATGCGCAGCGGCACCGGCCCCTCGCCGGCGAGACGGACGAGGATGCCCTTCACGTTCAGGACGATGTCGACGATGTCCTCGCGGACACCCTCGATCGTCGAGAACTCGTGCTGCACGCCGTCGATCTTGATCTGGGTGATCGAGAATCCCTCGATCGACGAGAGCAGCACGCGCCGCATCCCGTTGCCGATCGTGTTCCCGAAGCCGCGCTCGAACGGCTCGACCACGAAGCGGCCGTAGGTGGACGTGGCCGACTCGCTGTCGGCGGCCACTCGGGACGGCAGCTCGAAGCTGCGCCAACGGATTCGCATCTGGCTCATCTCCGTGGTTTCAGCGCGACATCAATTCGACGACGAGCTGCTCGTCGACGGGGAATTCGAGGTGCTCGCGCTTCGGCAGCTCGGCGACCTTCACGCTCATCGCCGCCTCGTCGCACAGCAGCCAGCCGGGCACCGTCTCGCCCTTGCGAGACTCGATGCACTCCTTGAGGTGCTTCACCACCTGCTCGCGCTTCGAGAAGGTGATGGCGTCGCCCTGGCGCACGCCCGCGGACGGGATGTTGCACCGCCGGCCGTTGACGAAGACATGGCCGTGCTGGATCAGCTGGCGGGCATGGCGCCGCGACAGCGAGATCCCGGCCAGTTGCACCACGTGGTCGAGGCGGGTCTGCAGCAGCTTGAGCAGGTGTTCGCCGGTGTTGCCCGGGAGGCGCGACGCGCGCGAGAACACCAGCCGGAAGGCGCGCTCGGAGATGCCGAAGAAGCGCTTCAGCTTCTGCTTCTCGCGCAGGCGCACGCCGAAGTTCGACGGGCGGCCGCGGCTCCAGCTGTGCTGGCCCGGCTGGTAGTTGCGCTTGACGATGGCGCACTTCGCCGACTCGCAGCGAGCGCCCTTCAGGAAGAGCTTCTCGCCCTCGCGGCGACAGAGCTTGCAGACGGATCCGGTTTCACGCGCCATCGTGCCTTGTCGAACTCCGAGTCAGTCCGGCCCGTGCGAGGCGCGCCCGAAAGGGCTCGCCATCCGCGCGACCGTGCCAAGTCCAGAAAAAGTCGGCCCATTCTGGCGAAGCCGTCGCAAAAAGCGAGCGGCTGGCGAGCGCCCGGGGCGGCCGAGGCTCCCCGGGGTCGATCAGACCCGGCGCCGCTTGCGCGGCCGGCAGCCATTGTGAGGGAGCGGCGTCCGATCCTCGATCGCCCGCACCGTCAGGCCGGACGCAGCGAGCGCGCGGACCGCCGATTCGCGGCCGCTGCCCGGGCCGTTGACCCGGACCTCGACTTCCTTGACCCCCATCTTGATCGCCGCGGCAGCTGCCTTCTCGGCCGCCTTCTGCGCGGCGAAAGGAGTCGACTTCCGCGACCCCTTGAAGCCGACGTTGCCGGCGCTCGACCAGGCCAGGGTGTCGCCGCGCAGGTCGCTGATGGTGACCATCGTGTTGTTGAACGTCGCGACGACGTGCGCGATCGCCTTCGCTGAACTGCGGCGAGCTTTCTTCTTCTTGGCCATCCGACTTCTCTTCCTCCTGGGCAGCGTGTCCCGCTGCCGCGAACGGCGCCGCGCGCTCTGCGCGAACGCCTCGTTGCGACCGGCGCACGGCGCCGGCCGACCTCGCTGTCACTTGACCTTGGCGCCCTTCTTGCCGGCGACCGTCTTGCGCGGTCCCTTGCGCGTGCGCGCGTTCGTCTTCGTCCGCTGGCCGCGGCACGGGAGCCCCTTGCGGTGGCGCAGGCCGCGGAAGCTGCCGATCTCCTTCAGTCGCTGGATGTTGACGGCGACCTGACGCCGCAGGGTGCCCTCGACCGGCATGGTCTTGTCGAGCCACTCGGCGATGCGCGCGAGCTCTTCCTCGGTGAGGTCCTTCGCCCGGGCGTCAGCGTTGATGCTGAGCTCGGTGCAGATCTTCCTCCCGGTCGAGACTCCGACGCCATAGATGTAGGCGAGCGAGTACGGGACCTTCTTGTCCGCTGGGATGTCGACGCCCTGGATACGCGGCATTGCTTTCCTCTCTGATCGCTGCTTCAGCGTTCGTGCGCGCGGGGCTCAGCCCTGGCGCTGCTTGTGGCGCGGCTCGCTGCACACGACGTAGACGGTGCCACGCCGGCGCACGATCTTGCACTTGTCGCAGATGGGTCGGACCGAAGCTCTTACCTTCACGACGATCTCTCCTGGAACTCCGTCCTCTCCTGGAACTCAGTCAATCCTGCCGTCCGTCCGGTCATCCCGCGCTGCGCAGTCGCGCGGTCGGCGCACCTGGCGCCGTCCAGCCTCCGCCCGCCGGCCACGCTACTCGCGGTAGACGATGCGTCCGCGGGTCAGGTCGTAGGGTGAAAGCTCGATCGATACCTTGTCGCCCGGCAGGATGCGGATGAAGTGCATCCGCATCTTGCCCGAGGCGTGAGCCAGGATCGTGTGACCGTTCTCCAGCTTCACGCGGAACACCGCGTTCGGCAGCGACTCGGTCACCACGGCCGAGACTCGGATCGCCTCTTCCTTCGCCACTTCTGCCCGTCCTCGAAGCTACCGACAGCCTGCACCGACGCTCACGGGAGCGTCAGAACCTGCGGGCCATCTTCCGTCACCGCGACCGTGTGCTCGAAGTGCGCCGAGCGGCGCCCGTCGGCCGTCACGACCGTCCAGAGGTCCTCGAGCACCCGGACTTCATGGGTGCCTGCGTTGACCATCGGCTCGATCGCGAAGACATGCCCCGGCTCGAGCATGAGGTCCGCGTGCGGGAACCCCGGCTCGAAGTAGTTCGGAACCTGCGGTTCCTCGTGGAGCGCCCGACCGATCCCATGGCCGACGTACTGCCGGACCACGGCAAAACCGGACTCGCGCTTCACGAACGCCTCGACCGCCTTCGACACGTCGCCGAGACGACGTTGCGGCCGCAGCTCCGCCACGCCCGCCATCAGCGACCCTTCGCACACCCGCAGCAGTTCCCGCGATTCGGGGTCGCTGCTGCCGACGCAGAACGTGCGCGCCGCGTCGCCGTGCCAGCCGTCGAGGAGGGCACCGCAATCGACCGTCACGATGTCGCCGTCGCGCAGCGCGCGCTTCCCCGGGATCCCGTGGACGACTTCCTCGTTCACCGAGACGCACAGGCTCCGCGGAAAGCCGTGGTACCCCTTGAAGGATGGGGTCGCGCCACGCCCCCGGATGTGCGCCTCGGCCCAGGCATCGAGCTCGAGCAGCGTCACCCCGGGCTTGATCCGCTCCGCAACCCCGGCGAGGACTTCGCCCACGATGCGTCCTGACTCGCGCATCTTGGCGAGCTCGGCCTTCGTCTTCGGGCGGATGCGCGCTGCCGTCCGCACGATCAATCCGCTCCGCCCGACAGCTGCCCGGCGGCCGGTCCGCCCTCGCGCCGTCGCGCCCAGCCGCCGGAAGTGGCCTGGCCGCTGGTGAAGCCCTCGTAGTTGCGCATCACCAGCTGGGCATTGATCTTGTCGACCAGGTCGAGGCAGACGCCGACGGTGATCAGGATCGACGTCCCGCCGATCGCGAACGCGATCCCGCGACCGCCCGCGGTGCCGATGAACGTGTTGGCGAAGTAGGGGAACAGGGCGATCACGGCGAGGAAGGTCGCGCCGACCAGCGTCACGCGGACCATCACGCCCTCGAGGAAGTCGGCCGTGCGCTGACCGGGCCGCGTGCCCGGGATGAAGCTGCCATGTTCCTTCAGGTTGTTCGCCATCTCCTTCGGCTGGAACATCACGGCGGTCCAGAAGAAGGAGAAGAAGTAGATCAGCGCGGTGTAGAGGACGAGGTAGAGGAACGACTCGTAGCCGAGGTATTCGTTGATGAAGCCGAGGCCGGGCGCGTTGCCGAGCATGCTCGGGATGACGAAGAGCGTCTGGGCGAAGATGATCGGCATGACGCCGACCGCGCTCACCTTGAGCGGGATGAAGTGACGAGCGCCGCCGAGCTGGCGACGACCGCGCGTCAGCTTGGCCTGCTGGATCGGCACCCGTCGCTGCGCCTTCGTGAAGAAGACGACGGCGAGCACGCTGATGATGAAGATGGCGATGATCTCGGCGACGAACTGCTTGCGGTTGTCGGGATCGCCGATGAACGACGACGAGATCTGCGTCGGCAGCCGGGCGATGATGCCGGCCATGATGATCAGCGAGGTGCCGTTGCCGATGCCGTGCTCGGTGATCTTCTCGCCGATCCACATGATCAGCAGCGTGCCCGCCGTCAGCAGCCCGACCAGCGCGCACTTGTAGAAGAAGCTGGCGAACAGCTCGGGCGGGATCAGCGAGTCGACGCCGTTCTCGGCGACGTCCTTCGCGATCAGCGTGGTCACCGTCACCGTGGCCTGGAAGAGACAGATCGGGACGGTGGCCCAGCGCGTCCACTGGTTGATCTTGCGCTGTCCGCTCTGGCCTTCCTTGGCGACCTGCTCGAGCGCCGGCACCATCTTCTGCAGCAGCGAGAAGACGATCGACGCCGAGATGTAGGGCATCACGCCGAGGGAGAAGACGGTCGCGCTGCCGAGCGCACCGCCGGAGAGGGCGTTCAGGATGCCGACGACGCCACCGCTGCCGGCCCCGAGTCGCTCGCGGAACTCTTCCGCATGGACGCCCGGAAGCAGCACGTAGTTGCCGAGGCGGTAGGCCAGAAGGAGGCCGAGCGTCCACAGGATCTTCTTGCGAAGCTCCGGGACGCGCAGGACCTCGAGTGCCTTGCCGAACATGGGCATATGCCTACCGGTTGCCTGGCCGTACGCGGGGATCGACGCTCGACCCCGCGCTCACTTCTTCTTGTCGCCGCCGCCTGCCTTCTTGTCGCCGGCGGGCTTCGCGGCCTTGGCCGGCTTGTCCGCCTTTTCCGTCTTCGCCGGCTTGTCCGCCTTCTCGCCCTTCGCCGCCTTGTCCCCCTTCGCCTTGTCCGGCGACGGCGTGGCCGCGGCGACCTTCGCGGAGCGCTTCTTGTCCGCCTCGATCCGGCGGAAGTTCGGCGGCAGCTTCGCCTTCGGCGGCACCGCCACCGTCCCGCCGACCTGCACGATCTTGGCGCGAGCGGCGTTGGAGACCTCGACGCCGACCGGGAAGCGGAGCTTCTTGGTCAGCGCGCCGTCACCCAGCACCTTGAGGTTGACGGCGTTGCGCCGGACGACGCCGCGCTCGATGGCCGCGGCGACGGTGACTTCGTCGCCGTCGTTGAACGCCTTCTCGAGCAGGCCGAGGTTGACGGTGGTCCATTCCACGCGAAACGCGGCGTTGTTGAAGCCGCGCCGCGGCAGGCGCCGGAAGAACCGCATCGTTCCGCCCTCGAAGCCGAGCTTCGAGGAATTGCCGCTGCGGGAGTAGGCGCCGCTCTGGCCGCGACCACACGACTCGCCGAGCCCCGAACCCATGCCGCGACCGACGCGCACGCGATACTTGCGCTTCGGACCGGCACCGACCACGTCATGCAGCATCATCCGAGGGTCACTCCGCGCAGCGCCTCGATCTGCGTCCTGGAACGCAGCGCCTCGAGGCCCTTGAAGGCCGCCTTGACCAGGTTGATGGCGTTGGTCTGTCCGACGCTCTTGGTGAGCACGTCCTTGACGCCCGCCAGCTCCATCACGGCGCGCACGGTGCCGCCGGCGACGATGCCGGTACCGGGGGCCGCCGGGATCAGTCGCACCGAGGACGCCTCGAACGCGGCCTGCACCTGGTGCGGGATCGTCGTCCCGACGCGCGGGACGTTGATGAGGCTCTTCTTCGCGTCCTTGACGCCCTTCTCGACCGCGTTGGGAACGGCGCGCGCCTTGCCGAAGCCGAAGCCCACCTTGCCGTCGCGGTTGCCGACGACGACCAGCGCCGAGAAGGAGAACCGCCGACCGCCCTTCATGACCTTGGCGCAGCGGTTGACCTTGACGACGATCTCCTGGAACTGCGGCTCATCGCCGCCATCGTCCCGGTCCCGCCGGCGATCGCGGCCGCCGCCGCCGCGACGGTCGAACCCGCGCGAGCCGCCGCCGCGATCGCCGCCGCGATCGCCGCCGCCCGGGGCGGGCGCGTCGACCTTCTTCACTTCAGGATTGTCGTTGTTCAAGGTCACGTTTCATCCTCGGCGTGCACGGCGAGCCGGCACGATGCTGCGCGTCAGAATCAGAACGAGAGGCCGCCCTTGCGGGCGCCATCGGCGAGCGCCTTGATGCGGCCGTGGTAGCGGTAGTGACGGCGGTCGAAGACCACCTTGTCGATCCCGGCCTTCTTCGCCCGCTCGGCGATCGCGGCACCCACCCGCGTGGCGATGCCGACCTTGCCCGCACCCCCCTCGGCCGGCGCATTGAGCTCCTTCTCGAGGCTGCTCGCGGCGGCGACGGTGTGGCCCTTGGCGTCGTCGATGACCTGCACGTAGATGAACCGGTTGCTGCGGAAGACGCAGAGACGCGGCCGATCGGAGCGGACCTTGATCCGCTTGAAGACGCTGCCGGCCTTGCTGGCGCGGCGGCGACGAAGATCGCGTTGATGGTCCATTCGAGGATCCCTGTTTTCTGAGGCGCCGGTTCGGTTGCTGCAGGTTCGGGGCTGCGGAGGCCGCGCGGCGGGCCTACTTGCCCGTCGCCATCGACTTGCCGGCCTTGCGGCGGATCTGCTCGCCGGCGTAGCGAACGCCCTTGCCCTGGTAGGGCTCGGGCGGACGCGCGCTGCGGATGCGCGCCGAGAACTCGCCGACCTGCTGGCGATCGATGCCCTTGATGTCGACGGTCGTCGGGTTCGGCGTCTCCACCGTGATCCCCTTCGGGATCGCGAGGTTGATCGGGTTGCTGAACCCGACCGACAGCGAGAGCTTGCCCTTCTCGAGCTTCGCCTGGAAACCGACGCCGTGGATCTCGAGGCGCTTGCTGTAGCCGGTCGTCACCCCCTCGACCATGTTGCGGCAGAGGGCGCGATAGAGGCCGTGCATCGAACGGTCGAGCCGCTCGTCGCTGCTGCGGCTGAAGCGGACGGCGCTCCCGGCGCCATCGACCTCGACCTTGATCCGGGCGTCGACCTGCTGCGTGAGCGAGCCCTTCGGCCCCTTCACCGTCAGGGTCCCGGCGTCGAACTTGACCTCGACCCCCTTGGGGTACTTGACCGGCTGCTTTCCGATGCGCGACATCAGTAGACCTCGAGCAGCACTTCGCCGCCGACGTTCTGCGCCCGCGCTTCGCGGTCGGACAGGACGCCCTTGGTCGTGGTGAGAACCGTGATCCCCATCCCGCGCAGCACCGGTGCGTGGTCGCCCGCGCCGCGGTACGCCCGGCACCCGGGCTTGCTGACCCGGCAGATGCTCTGCAGGACCTGCTCGCCGTCCGGGCCGTACTTGAGGACGACCCGCAACAGCGGATGGCCTTCCGCCGACTCCACCGAGAAGTCGCGGATGTACCCCTCCCGCTTCAGGACCTCGCAGATGCCGGCCTTGATCCGCGAGTGCGGGATGCGCGTCTCGCCGCTCTTGTTGCGGAGAGCGTTGCGGATGCGCGTCGCGAGGTCGGCAATCGGATCTGTCATCGTCATGGCATGGATTCCGTAATCGGTTCCGCGGCGCGCGCGATCACCAGGACGCCTTCTTCACGCCCGGGATCTCGCCCTTCAGGGAGAGCTGGCGGAAGCAGACGCGGCAGCAGCCGAACTTGCGGTAGTAGGCGCGCGACCGACCGCACAGGTTGCAGCGGTTGTGCTGGCGGACCTTGAACTTCGGGGTCCGCTTCGCCTTCACCCTCAGGCACGTCCTAGCCAAGCTCACTTCTCCTCATCGGAGCCCCTCGCGGGCGCCCCATGCGTTTGGTTGCAGCGTCCGTCCCGCTCTCACGTCCGGTGGAACGGCATCCCGAGCGCCTGCAGCAGCGCCTCCGCCCGCGCGTCGTCCCCGGCGCTGGTCACGATGCTGATGTCCATGCCCTGCGTGTGGTTGACCGAGTCGCCGACGACCTCGGGGAACACGGTCTGCTCGCCGATGCCCAGCGTGTAGTTCCCGCGTCCGTCGAACGCCTTGCGCGACAGCCCGCGGAAGTCACGCACGCGCGGCAGCGCCAGCGCGATCATCCGGTCAAGGAACTCCCACATCCGGTCGCGGCGCAAGGTCACCTTGAGGCCGACCTTGTCACCCTGGCGGACCTTGAACCCGGCGATCGACTGGCGCGCCTTCGTGATGACCGGCTTCTGGCCGGAGAGCGCGGCGAGGTGCCCCACCACTTCCGTGAGGAACTCCTTGCTCTCCTTCTCCTTGCGCAGGCCCATGTTGATGCCGATCTTGCGCAGGCGCGGCACGGCCATGCGGTTCTTGATGCCGAACTTGTCCATCAGCATCGGCACCACCTCGCGCTCGTACTTCTCGCGCAGGCGCGGCAGCTTGCGTTGTGCGGTCTTGCTCATGTTGTTCCCGTTCGGAGGAGTGGTTGCCGGACTCACGGCATCCCGCTCAGTCGAACACCACTCCATCCTTCGCACCGACGCGGACGCGCTTGCCTTCGCGCGTCTCGACCCGGAAGCGCTGCCCCTTGCCGAGCTTCTCGCTCCAGAGCATCACCTTGGAGCCGTCGATCGGCCCCTCGCGGCGGACGCGCCCGCCCTTCGGGTTCTGCTGCGTCCGCTTCATGTGCTTGTACTGGAGGTTGACGCCCTCGACGACGACGCGCCCGGTCGCGACCTCGACGCGGATGACCTTGCCGGTCTTGCCCTTGTCGGCTCCGGAACGGACCACGACGACGTCCCCGCGCTTGATCCGCAGCGCCATCAGACGACCTCCGCGGCGAGCGAGATGATCTTCATGAAGTTCTTGACCCGCAGTTCGCGGGCGACGGCGCCGAAGATGCGCGTCCCTTTCGGGTTGTTCTCGTTGTCGAGGAGGACCATCGCGTTGTGGTCGAAGCGGACGTAGCTGCCGTCGTCGCGCCGGATCGGCGACTTGGTGCGGACGACCACGCCCTTCACCACCGACCCCTGCTTGACGTCGGAGCCGGGCGCGGCCTTCTTGACCGCGCCGATGATGATGTCCCCCACCGACGCGTAGCGCCGGCGCGAGTTGCCGAGGATGCGGATGCACATCACCGTGCGAGCGCCGGTGTTGTCCGCCACGTCGAGACGGGTGTAGGTCTGGATCACGGCTCAGCCTTCCTCCCCCGCGCGCAGGACGCGGACGAGATTCCAGCGCTTCGTCCGCGACAGCGGCCGGGAGAACTCGACCTCGACGACGCTGCCGACCTTCGCGACGTTCTTCTCGTCGTGCGCCTTGAGGATGGTCCGCTGGCGGACGTACTTCTTGTAGACCGCGTGCTTGACCAGTCGCTCGACCACCACGGTGATCGTCTTCTGCATCTTGTCCGAGGTGACGATGCCGATGCAACGGGAACGCTTGCCCGTCGCCGCGGCCGCGTCGCCCGTGGCCTGCTCACTTGCCATCGGCCTTGCCCTCCGCCCGCTTCGCGCGCACGCGACCGCCCTGGATCGTGAGGATCCGGGCGATGTCGCGGCGCAGGCGCACCGGTTCCTTGGTGTCCGAGAGTCCCTCGGACGCCGCCTTGAAACGCAAGTCGAACAGCCGCTTGCGCTTTTCCTTGAGCAGGAACGCGAGTTCCGCGTCGTCCTGCGTAAGCAGATCGCCGATCTTCACGGCCCGTGCCTCCGCCGAATCATGCGGACCTTGATCGGGAGCTTGTGCGCCACGCGATTGAACGCGAGGGTCGCCTTCTCCTCGGTCACGCCGGCGAGCTCGTAGATCACGTGCCCCGGCTTCACTTCCGCCACCCAGAGTTCCGGTTCACCCTTGCCCTTGCCCATGCGGGTCTCGAGCGGCTTCTTCGAGATCGGCTTGTGCGGGAAGACGCGGATGTAGAGCCGCCCTTCCGGCGCCGACCGGCTGGCCGCGACGCGACCCGCCTCGATCTGCCTCCCATCCATCCACGCCCACTCGAGCGCCTGCAGGCCGAACTCGCCGAACGCGACCTCGTTGCCGCGCTGGGCGATGCCGCGGAGGTTGCCGCGCTGGACCTTGCGCCAGCGGACGCGACTAGGCATCAGCGGCATGGCTGTCCTCCTTGTCCTTCTTGTGCGGCCCTTCATGCCAGCCGCGGAAGATCCAGCACTTGCAGCCGATCGTGCCGTAGCTGGTCATCGCCTGGGCGAAGCCGTAGTCGATGTCCGCGTCGAGCGTCGCCAGCTTGATCGAGCCCTGGATGATCGCCTCGCGCCGCGACATCTCGGCGCCGCCGAGCCGGCCGGCGATGTGGATCTTCACGCCGATCGCACCGGCCTGCATGCTGAGCTGCGCGGTCTTCTTCAGCGCGCGCCGGAACGACACGCGCTTCTCGAGCTGCTCGGCGACGCTCTCCGCCACCAGCTGCGCCGAGAGTTCCGGCCGACCGATCTCGACCGTGTGCACCGTGACGTTGTTGCCGACGATGCGGGCGAGGTCGTCGCGCAACTGCTCCGCGCGCACGCCCTTGCGGCCGATCAGCACGCCGGGACGCGCCGTGTGGATGATGACCGTCGTCGCCTCGCGGGTGCGCTCGATGTCGATGCGCGCCACCGCCGCCTGGCGGAACTCCTGCTTGATGAACCGCCGGATCTTCTGATCCTGCGCCAGGAAGCCGGGGAAGTCCTTCTTCGAGGCCGTCCAGCGCGAGCGCCACGGCTCCCGGATCCCGATGCGGAATCCGAGGGGATTGACCTTCTGGCCCATTTAGACGCGACCCTCCGCCTTCTCCGGCTTTGCCGCCGGTTCGTCGAGGACGACGTGCAGGTGACTCGTCTTCTTCATGATCCGGTGGTAGCGCCCGCGCGCGACCGGACGACCGCGTTTGATGAGCGGTCCCTCGTTCACGAAGATCTCGTTGATCACGAGCTTGTTCAGGTTGACACCCTGCGCCTGGCCGGCATTCGCCAGCGCCGACTGGATGACCGAGCGGAACAGCCCGGAGGCGCGCCGCGGATTGAGCGTCAGCAGTTCGAGTGCGCGGCTCGCGTTCATCCCGCGCACGAGATCGGCGATGGGACGCGCCTTGCGCGGCGTCACCTTCGCGTACTGATGGCTGGCTTGGTATGGCATGGTCGCTGTCTCGCTTCGGTCTCTCTCGCTTCGGTCGCTCGTTCAGCGCGCCGCGATCAGGGTCACTTCTTGCCGCCGCCCGCCGGCGCGGGCGCCGCGGCCGCAGCCTCGGCCTTCCGTCCCGACGTGTGCCCGCGGAAGACGCGGGTCGGTGCGAACTCGCCGAGCTTGTGGCCGACCATGTCCTCGGTCACGAACACGCGCACGTGCTGCTTGCCGTTGTGCACGAGGAACGTGTGCGTCACGAAATCGGGGAGGATGGTCGAACGACGCGACCAGGTCTTGATCGGGTCCTTCTTGCCGCCCTTGCTCGCCTTCGCCACCTTCTCGAGCAGCTTGGCGTCGACGAACGGCCCCTTCTTGATGCTTCGTCCCATGTTCCGTCAGGCTCCGCTCAGGCCGTCTCGATGCGCTTCTTGCGCCCGTGGATGATGAACCGACTCGACGGCTTGCGCGGATGCCGCGTCTTGCCGCCCTTGCTCGGGACGCCGGTCGGCGAGCGCGGGATGTTGCCGCCCTTGCTGCGCCCCTCGCCGCCGCCCATCGGATGCGACACCGGATTCATCGCGACACCGCGCACGTGCGGCCGCAGGCCGAGCCAGCGCTTGCGACCGGCCTTGCCGAGCACCTGGTTCTGGTGATCGATGTTGCCGACCTGGCCGATGGTGGCGCGGCAGCGCACGTGCACCTTGCGGCGCTCGCCCGACGGCAGCACCAGCGTCGCGTAGTCGTCCTCGCGCGCGAGCAGCTGGATCTGGGTGCCGGCCGAACGACCGAGCTGGCCGCCCTTGCCCGGAGCCATCTCGACGTTGTGCACGAAGAGGCCGAGCGGGATGTGAGCCAGCGGCATCGAGTTGCCGACATTCGGCTCCACGCGCTCGCCCGATTCGATCGTTGCGCCGACCTGCAGGCCGATCGGCGCGAGCACGTAGCGCTTCTCGCCGTCGCGGTAGTGCAGCAGGGCGATGCGCGACGAGCGACCGGGGTCGTACTCGATCTGATGGACGATGGCCGGGATGCCGTCCTTCTCGCGCTTGAAGTCGATGACGCGCAGGAACCGCTTGTGGCCGCCGCCGCGGAACCGGATGGTGACGCGACCGGTGTTGTTGCGACCGCCGCGGTGGCGCTGCGCCACGAGCAACTGCTTGACGCCGGCTCGGCCGGTCACCTCGCTCATGTCCGGGAACGTGCCGCCCCGGCGTCCGGGCGAAGTGGGCTTGTAGATCTTCACGGCCATCGAATTGCTCCGACCTCTCGTCGTACTTCCCGTCGCGTCTCTCGTCGCGCTGCTCGGCGCTCGGCCTTGCGGGCGCTCAGACCACGTCGATCTTGTGGCCCTCGCGGAGCGTGACGATCGCCCGCTTGAACGGCTTGGTCGTGATCGGGCGACCGAACGCGCGCCGCGGCTTGCCCTTCCGCACCATGGTCCGCACGTCCGCGACCTTGACGTTGAACAGCGCCTCGACCGCGCCCTTCACCTGCAGGCGGTTCGCCTGCGGATGAACCAGGAACACGTACTGGTTGAACGCGTCCTGGAGGAAGGTCGACTTCTCCGTGACGAGCGGCTTCTTGATGATTTCGCGGGCTTCGAGCATGACGATCCCTTCCGATTCAGGCCGACGGCGCGGCCTTGCCGGCGAGGCGCTTGCCGACGGTGTCGAGCGCGTCGCCGACGAACACCACGTGCTTGCGGCGGAGCAGGTGCAGCGCGTTGACCTCGGCGGCCGGCACGACGTCGCACCGCTCTAGGTTGCGGAAGCTGCGCAGCACGTTCGGATTGCCAGTCGGCGCCACCACCGTGACGCTCGCGGCGATCCCGAGCTCCTTCAGGCACTTCGCCGCCGTCTTCGTCGACGGCTTGTCACCGGCGAACTTCTCGATCACGGCGACCTCGCCGTCGACCAGCTTGCCCCACAGCGCCGAGCGCAGCGCCTCCCGCAGCGCGCGGCGCGGCAGGCTCTGCCGATAGTCGCGCGGGATCGGACCGAAGATGGTGCCGCCGTGGCGCCAGAGCGGCGAATTGCGATCGCCGGCGCGCGCACGGCCCGTGTGCTTCTGCGGCCACGGCTTCGCCTCGGAGTACGAAGTCTCGGCGCGCTTCTTCGCCTTGTGCGTGCCCTGCCGCTGGTTCGCCTGGTAGGCGATCGCGGCTTCCTTGAGCAAGGTCCGGCGCCGACCGGTGCCGAAGAGCCCGAGGTCGATCGAGCGCGTGGTCACCGAGCCGCCGCTCAGGACCTTCGCATCCGCCTTCGTGGGAACCGTCGCTGTCGTAGCCATGACTCGTTTGCGCCTTCCTGCGTCCGACCGCGACTCAGCTCGACTTCGCCGGGCGCGTCGAACGGGCGAGTTGCACGTAGACCACGCCGTCGTCGGTGCCGGGCACCGCGCCCTTGACCAGCAGCGAGTTCGACTCGACCTGCACGGCCATCACGCGGAGGTTCTTCACCGTGACCCGCTCGCCGCCCCACTGGGTGGCCATCCGCTTGCCCTTCAGGATGCGCCCCGGCCAGGTACGCATGCCGATCGAGCCCGGGCCGCGGACATTCATGTTTCCGCGCGAGCGCGGCTTGTGACCGAAGTTCCACGCCCTCATGACCCCGGTGAAGCCGCGGCCCTTGGTGTGGCCGACGACGTCGACGAAGTCACCGACCTGGAACACGTCGCACTTGATCTCATCCCCGACCTTGCGGTCGGCCGGCGCCGCGAGCCGGATCTCGCGCAGGATCCGCTTCGCCGCGACCTTGCGCTTCTCGGCCTCGACCCGCTGGGGCTTGGCGAGTCGGCGCGGCTTCTGATCGATGAATCCGACCTGGAGCGCGTGGTAGCCGTCGTTCTCGGGAGTCTTGACCTGCGTGACGACGCACGGACCGGCCTTGAGGACGGTGACCGGGACGACCTGCCCCTTCTCGTCGAACAGCTGCGTCATCCCCTCCTTGCGGGCGAGGATCGCCTTGCCTGGAACTGCATCCGCCACCTTGGATCTCCTGCGATCGTGCGGGGCGACTCACTCGCCCCCGCGGCCGCCTCTGTTCACCGTGAGGTCGTCAGACCCGGACCCGGATGTCGACGCCGGCCGGAAGGTTCAGGCGGCTGATGGAATCGACCGTCTTCGGCGACGGGTCGCTGATCAGCACCAGTCGCTTGTGCGTCCGGATCTCGAACTGCTCCCGCGACTTCTTGTCGATGTGCGGCGAGCGCAGCACCGTGTAGCGCTCGATCCGGGTCGGCAGCGGGATGGGACCGGCCACCCGTGCGCCCGTGCGCTTCGCCGTCTCGACGATGTCGGATGCCGACTGATCGAGCGCAGAATGGTCGTAGGCTTCGAGCCGGATCGTGATCTTCTGCTGCGGATTCATGGGCTTCTCGCGGGCGAGCGGCGTCAACTTCGACCGGCGACTCCCGGAGACCCGCCGATCAGCAACGTCGAGAACACCCCGCTCGGCCCTTGCCTTGTCCGTCCTCGGGGGGACGGGTGGCGAGGGGAGTCAGGGTGCTCCTTCTCGTTGCGGCTCTTGCGATGGGTCCGCCGGAAAAAGCGGGCCGGAAGATGGTAGGGGTCGCCCGGCGGGTGTCAACTGCTTTCTGACCCGTCAACGGGGCGGCCGCGCCTTTGCCGCACCTGCACGCCGCTCCGCTGCTCCCGCGGTCGCGGTCGCTGGCAGGCGCGATCAAGCCGCCTCAGAACGCGAGTCCACGCGCGACTTCGGCTGGGACCTGCAGGTAGTCGGCCGGCTGCATGGCGAAGCTGGCGCGCCCCTGCGACATCGAACGCAACGCCGTCGAGTAGCCGAACGTCTCCGACAGCGGCACCTTGCCGGCGATCTTCGCCGTCTCTCCGAGGTTCTCGACCTGCTCGATGGTCCCTCGCCGGGCGTTGAGATCCCCGGTGATCGACTTCATGAACTCGGTCGGCGTCTGCACCTCGAACGCCATGATCGGCTCGAGCAGCACCACTCCGGCGGCCTTCATGGCGGCATGGAAGGCGTCGTCCGTCGCCTTCGCCAGCGCCGCCTCGGTGGTCTCGCCCTCGCGCGTCTCGCCGTCGAACACCTCGACATGGACGCGCACGATCGGGTAGCCGAGGTCGAGGCCCGACTTCAGCGCCGCCTTCGCCGCCAGCTCGACCCCGAGCCAGAACTGGCGATGCACCCGCTCGTTCGGCAGCGCGATCTTCACCGTCGGCTGGATCGCCTCGCGCGGCTCCACGCGCAGGCGGATGCGACCGAATTGCGGCTTGCCGGCGAAGACGTGGCTGAACGTCGCGTCGCCCTCGCAGGCCACCGCGGCGGTCTGCCGGTAGGCGACGCGCGGCTTGCCGATGCGGATCGGCACCTTGTAGTCGCGGGCGATGCGGTTGCTGACGATCTCGAGATGGAGCTCCCCCATCCCGGAGACGATCGCCTGGCCGGTCTCGTCGTCGATCCGGTAGCGGAAGGTCGGATCGTCGCGCGCCACGAAGGTGAGCGCCTCGTTCAGCGCATCGCGGTCGGCTGCCGACTTGGGCTCGATCGACTGCGAGATCACGGTGTCGGGGAAGAGCATCCCGCCGATCTGCACGGCGCGCGGCTTCGGGCAGAGCGTGTCGCCGGTCTTGGTGAAGCGCAACCCGACCGTGGCGACGATGTCGCCCGGACCGACCTCCTCCACCGGTTCGCGCTCGTCGGCGTGCATCCGATAGAGCCGCCCGACCCGTTCCGCCTTCTGCTCGCGCGTGTTGAACACCGACTGGTTGGTGCGCAGGGTCCCGCTGTAGATGCGCACGAACGTCAGGTCGCCGTGGCTGTCGTGGATGGTCTTGAACGCCAGTGCGAGCAGATCGGCGTCGGGCTGCGGCGCGAAGCGTTCCTTGCCCTTGCCATCGACGCGCTCGACCTCCATGACCCCCATGTCGCCCGGGGACGGCAAGTAGTCGATGACGCCGTCGAGGACCGGCTGGACGCCGCGGTTGCGCAGCGCCGCGCCGAAGAAGACCGGCACGAGCTTCCGCGCCAGCACCGCGCGACGGATCGCCGCCTTCAGCGTCGCCGCATCGATCGTCCGGCCCTCGAGGAACGCCAGCGACAGCTCGTCGTCGACGTTGGCGACCTGCTCGACCAGGTCCTCGCGCGCCAGCGTGGCGTCATCGCGCAGCGCCTGCGGGATCGGCTGCTCGACGAACTGCTCGCCGAGCTCGTCGGTCCACATCATCGCCCTCCCGGCCACGAGGTCGACGACACCGGAGAAGTCGCGTTCGCGGCCGATCGGCAGCTGCACCGGGACCGCGTTGGCCTTGAGCCGCTCGCGGATCGAGCGGACCGCGCGGTCGGGGTCGGCACCGGTGCGGTCCAGCTTGTTGATGAAGACGATGCGCGGAACGTGATGGCGGTCGGCCTGTCGCCAGACGGTCTCCGACTGCGCCTGCACGCC
This sequence comes from Planctomycetota bacterium, assembly GCA_016872815.1. Classification (GTDB taxonomy): domain Bacteria; phylum Planctomycetota; class B15-G4; order B15-G4; family SIAN01; genus SIAN01. Next base: position 22,224 of record VGYY01000001.1, on the reverse strand, counting down.
GGCGACGCCGCAGAAGACGCCGACCGCGCCATCGAGGACCGACAGCGAACGCTCGACCTCGGCCGTGAAGTCGACGTGGCCCGGGGTGTCGATCAGGTTGACGTGATGCCCCTTCCAGTGGCAGGTGGTCGCGGCCGACGTGATGGTGATCCCGCGCTGCTGCTCCTCCTCGAGGTAGTCCATCTTCGCGGTGCCCTCGTCCACCGTGCCCATGCGATGCTCCTTCTTCGTGTAGTAGAGGATGCGTTCGCTGAGCGTGGTCTTGCCGGCGTCGATGTGGGCGACGATGCCGATGTTGCGGACGTTCTCGAGGGCGACGGACATTCATGGCTCGGTTCAAGGCAGCGCCGACTGGCGCGAATCAACGAAGCGGCGGAGCATATCCCGACCGCATCAAGCGCCCCTGAAACGCGAACGACCCGCTCACGCGGGTCGTCTTGCGTCGAGAAAGTCAGCCCTCGCGCGCCATCCTCGGCCGGCCGTTCAAGCGGCGCTCCTCGGACGAAGCGCCGAGGCCGCAGATGCAAGGAGGCGTAGAGCGAAGTCTGGCTCCGAAAGGAGCCAACGAGCCTGGCCGACGAAGCAGATGCGGCCTCGCCGCGAGCCGCTTACCAGGCGAAGTGGGCGAAGGCCTCGTTCGCCTCGGCCATCTTGTGGGTGTTCTCGCGCTTGGTGTACGCGGAACCCTGCTTGTTGAACGCGTCGAACAGTTCCTCGGCCAGCCGCTTGCACATCGGCTTGCCCTTCTTCGAGCGCGCGCCTTCCAGGATCCAGCGGATCGCCAGGCTCTGCTGCCGCGACCGCTTCACTTCATGCGGCACCTGCAGCGTCGCACCACCCACGCGGCGGGAGCGCACCTCGACCATCGGCTTGACGTTGTTGATCGCGTCGGTGAAGACGTCGACCGGTTCCCGCTCGGGGATCTTCTTCTTCAGGAGATCGAGCGCGTCGTAGACGACCGACTGCGCGGTGGTCTTCTTTCCGCCCGTCATCACGCAGTTGACGAAACGCGCGATCAGCTTGCTGCCGAAGCGCGGATCGGGGCGCAGGAACTTCTCGGTCGACTCGTACTTCCGTGGCATGGGTGCTCTTCAGTCCGGTGCGGACGATGCGGGGTCGGATCAGGTCTTCGGACGCTTGGCGCCGTACAGCGAGCGCCCCTGCTTGCGGTCGGTCACGCCGGCCGAGTCGAGCGTGCCGCGCACGATGTGGTAGCGCACGCCGGGGAGGTCGGGGACGCGCCCGCCGCGGACGAGCACGATCGAGTGCTCCTGCAGGTTGTGACCGACGCCGCCGATGTAGGCGGTCACTTCCTTGCCGGTCGACAGCTTGACGCGGGCGATCTTGCGCAGCGCCGAGTTCGGCTTCTTCGGCGTCATCGTGCGGACGATGGTGCAGACGCCGCGCTTCTGGGGGCACGCCTCCAGCGCCGGCGAGTTCTTGCGCTTCGCCTTCAGGTCGCGGCCCTTGCGGACCAACTGGTTGATCGTCGGCATGGATTCCTCAGGCCCTCGCGGGCGCCACGTCAAGGGCCCGGAAAAGGGCCGCTGATTCAAGCGATTCGCTGGAAGACTTCAATCCGTCGGCGGGCGGCCAGGTCAGGAGAGCTTCCCCGCACCGGCCGTCTCGGCGTCCTCGTCCCCCACTTCCGCCTCGTCCGACGGCAGCTCGATCGTCTCCCCGTGCAGCTTGACGCGCGACTGGTGGTAGTGCTTGAAGCCGGTCCCGGTCGGCACCAGGTTGCCGAGGATCACGTTCTCCTTCAGCCCGACCAGCTCGTCGCGCTTGCCCGCCATGGCCGCTTCGGTGAGGACCTTGGTGGTCTCCTGGAAGGAGGCCGCCGAGATCAGCGAGTCCGACTGCAGCGCCGCCTTGGTGATGCCGAGCAGCACCGGCTCGGCGCTCGCGCCCTTCTTGCGCTCCTTCCGCATGCGCTCGTTGGTGATGCGGAAGACGTGGCGGTCGACCATCGCGCCCGGCAGGAAGTCGGTGTCGCCCGGATCCTCGATGCGCACCTTGCGCAACATCTGGGCGATGATCACCTCGATGTGCTTGTCGTCCATCGAGACGCCCTGCGAGCGGTAGACCGCCTGGACTTCGCGCAGCAGGTAGATCTGGAGCTCGTCCTCGCCCTTGATGCGCAGGAGATCCTGCGGCACCAGCGGCCCCTCGATCAGCGCATCGCCGGCGCGGACGCGGTCGCCCGAACGGACCAGCAGGTGGCGGCCGTGCGGCACGAGGTGCTCCATCGGCGGAACGTTCTCCGCCTCCGGCTTCACCAGGATCGTCCGCTTGCCGCGCTTCAGCTCCTTGGCCAGTTCGACGATGCCGTCGATCTCGGCCATCACCGCCGGCTCCTTCGGCTTGCGCGCCTCGAAGATCTCGGTGACGCGCGGCAGACCGCCGGTGATGTCCTGGACGTCGGCCGCGTCCTTCGGCTTCTTGGCGAGCAGGTCGCCGATCGAGACCTTGTCGCCATCCTCCGCCATGATGTAGGCGCGCTCGGGCAGCGGATGGCTGTCGAGCAGCACCCCCTTCTTGTCCTCGATGAGGATCTCGGGGTGCAGGTCGCCCTTGTGCTCGATGACCATGCGCCGCTTGTTGCCGTTGGCGTCGGTCTCGACCTTGACGGTCTTGCCGTCGATGACGTCCTTGTAGCGCACGACGCCTTCGCGATCCGAGAGGATCGGCGTGTGGTTCGGATCCCACGACGCGAGCGGCGAGCCCGCCTTCACCTCCTGGCCGTCCTTGACCAGGATCAGGCCGCCGAGCGGGACCGAGTAACGGTCGATCTCGAGGCCCTTGGCGTTCTCGAGGATCAGCTCGCCCTGGCGATCGAGCACGACGCGCTCGCCGGCGGCGTTGACCACCGCGCGCAGTTGCGAGAAGCGCACGATGCCCTCGCGGCGCGCCTTGACTTCGGAGACCGTCAGCTCGCGCGACGCGACGCCGCCGATGTGGAACGTGCGCATCGTCAGCTGCGTGCCCGGCTCGCCGATCGACTGCGCGCCGATGATGCCGACGGCGAGCCCGAGCTCGACCAGCTGGCCGCGCGAGAGGTCCATGCCGTAGCAGAGCTGGCAGACGCCGAGGGTCGACTCGCAGGTGAGCGCCGAACGGACGCGCACCTTCGGATAGCCGAGCTTCTCGATCTGCTTGGCGATCTCTTCGGTGATGAGTTCGCCGTCCTTCACCACCACCTCGTCGGTGACGACGTCGGTGATCGAGTCGCGCGAGACGCGGCCGCGGATCAGCTCCCAGAGCGGGACCTCGAGGCGATCGCCCTTGTAGATCGGCGACTTGGCGATGCCGCTGATCGTGCGGCAGTCATGCTGCGTCACCACGACGTTCTGCGCGACGTCCGCCAGCTTGCGGGTGAGGTAGCCGGAGTCGGCCGTCTTCAGCGCGGTGTCGGCCAGCCCCTTGCGGGCGCCGTGCGTCGAGCTGAAGTACTCGAGGACGCGCAGCCCCTCGCGGAAGTTGGCGCGAATCGGCGTCTCGATGATGCGCCCGTTCGGCTTGGCCATCAGCCCGCGCATGCCTGCGAGCTGGCGGATCTGCTCGACCGAACCGCGCGCGCCCGAATCGACCATGACGAAGATCGGGTTCAGGTACGGCTTGCCGGCGCGCGTGTCGTCCTTGAGACCGCGCATCATCTCGGCGCCGATCTTCTCGCGCGCATGGGTCCAGACGTCGACGATCTGGTTGTACCGCTCGCCGTCGGTGATGACGCCGTTGGCGAGCTGCTTCTCGATCGTCTCGACCCGCTTGTCGGCCTCGCCGAGGACCTTGTCCTTCTCGCGCGGCACCGACAGGTCGGCGATGGCGAACGAGAGCCCGGCGAGCGTGGCCGACTTGAAGCCGAGCTCCTTCAGGCGGTCGAGCAGGTCGACCGTCGACTCCTGGCCGGTGCGCTTGTAGACGTCCTCGATCAGGCGCGCGATGCCCTTCTTGTCGAGCGTGACGTTGAAGTAGACGTCCTTGTTCGGAAGCATGTCGTTCAGGACGAGGCGACCGACCGTGGTCTCGACCAGGCCGTCCGAGGGCTTGTCGCCCTCCTTGGTGCGGACGACGCGGCCCGGGCCGATGCGCACCTTGATGCGTGCGTGCAGCGTGACCTTCTTGTCGGCGTAGGCGCGCAGCGCCTCGAAGGCGTCGCGGAACGCCTTGCCCTCGCCCTTCTCCTGCGGCCGATCGACGGTGAGGTAGTAGCAGCCGAGCACGATGTCCTGCGTCGGCGAGATGATCGGCCGGCCGTGCGCCGGCGAGAAGATGTTGTTCGGCGCCATCATCAGCGCGGCCGCCTCGACCTGCGCCTCATAGGAGAGCGGCAGGTGGACGGCCATCTGGTCGCCGTCGAAGTCGGCGTTGTAGCCGGTGCAGACCAGCGGATGGATCTTGATCGCGTTGCCCTCGACCAGCACCGGCTCGAACGCCTGGATGCCCATGCGGTGGAGAGTCGGAGCGCGGTTGAGCAGCACCGGGTGGGACTTGATGACCTCCTCGAGGATGTCCCAGACCTCGGGCTCCTTGCGGTCCAGCATCTTCTTGGCCGACTTGATCGTGTCGGCGTAGCCGAGCTCCTTCAGCCGGCGGATGATGAACGGCTGGAACAGCTCGAGCGCGATCTTCTTCGGCAGGCCGCACTGGTGGAGCTTCAGCTCGGGCCCGACGACGATGACCGAGCGGGCCGAGTAGTCGACGCGCTTGCCGAGCAGGTTCTCGCGGAAGCGGCCCTGCTTGCCCTTGATCATGTCGGTGAGCGACTTGAGCGGGCGGTTGCTGGTGCCGAGCACCGGCCGGCGGCAGCGGCCGTTGTCGAACAGCGCGTCGACCGACTGCTGCAGCATCCGCTTCTCGTTGCGGATGATCACCTCGGGAGCGTTCAGGTCGAGCAGCTTCTTCAGCCGGTTGTTGCGGTTGATGAGACGGCGGTAGAGGTCGTTCAGGTCCGACGTGGCGAAGTTGCCGCTCTCGAGCAGCACCAGCGGGCGCAGATCCGGCGGGATGACCGGCACGACGTCGAGGATCATCCACTCCGGCTTGTTCGGCGAGTCGCGCAGCTGCTCGACCGTCTTCAGCCGCTTGATGATGTCCTTCTTGCGCTGCTTGCTGCGCGTGTTCTTCAGCTCTTCGCGCAGCTCGAGCGAGATCTTCGTCAGCTCGAGCTTCATCAGCATCTTGCGGACGGCTTCGGCGCCCATGTCCGATTCGAATTTGTCGCCGTAGAGCTGCCGCGCCTGGCGGTACTCGTCCTCCGAGAGCATCTGCCCGCGCTTCAGCGGCGTGGTGCCGCCATCGATGACGATGTACTCCTGGAAGTACACCACCTTGTCGAGCGAGCTGACCTTGATGTCGAGCAGGTTGCCGATGCGCGACGGGGTCGCCTTGAAGAACCAGATGTGGGCGACCGGCGCGGCGAGGTTGATGTGGCCGAGCCGCTTGCGCCGGACCTTGCTGTGGGTCACCTGCACGCCGCAGCGATCGCAAACGATGTTGCGGTGCTTGATGCCCTTGTACTTGCCGCAGAAGCACTCCCAGTCGCGGGTCGGCCCGAAGATCTTCTCGCAGAACAGGCCATCCTTCTCCGGCCGGTACGTGCGGTAGTTGATCGTCTCGGGCTTCTTGACCTCGCCGAACGACCAGCTGCGGATGTCCTCCGGGGAAGCGAGCTTCACCGTGACGCACGCGTAGTCATGCACGCGGTGGAAGACGTCGACCTCGAGCATCTGGTTCGCACCTCATCGTCGCGGGAGCGGCCGCCGCCGGCCGATCCCTGGCCCTCGACCCGACCGACGACGCGCAGGGCGGCCGCGCGTCGCCGGACAGGCCGATCTCAGCTCACCCGTCGGCGATGCAGTTCCATGTTCAGCGCGAGACCGCGGATCTCGTTGGTGAGCACCTCGAACGAGACGGGCGTCCCCGGCTCGAGGATGTTGGTGCCCTTCACCATCGCCTCGTAGATCTTGGTGCGCCCCTCCACGTCGTCCGACTTGACGGTGAGGAGCTCCTGGAGGACGTTCGCGGCGCCGTACGCCTCGAGCGCCCACACTTCCATCTCGCCGAAGCGCTGACCGCCGAAGCGCGCCTTGCCGCCCAGCGGCTGCTGGGTGATCAGCGAGTACGGGCCGGTCGCGCGCGCGTGCACCTTGTCGTCGACGAGGTGGTGCAGCTTCAGCATGTAGATCTGGCCGCAGGTCACCTTCTGGTCGAGCGGTTCGCCGGTGCGGCCGTCGTGCAGCGTGACCTTGCCGTCCTCGGGCAGGCCGGCGCCCTTCAGCGCCGCGCGGATCTCCTGCTCGGAGGCGCCGTCGAAGACCGGCGTGACCGCCCGGAAGCCGCTCTTCTTCGCCGCCCAGCCGAGGATCGTCTCGAGGATCTGGCCGACGTTCATGCGGCTCGGCACGCCGAGCGGGTTGAGCAGGATGTCGACCGGGGTCCCGTCCTCGAGGAACGGCATGTCCTCCTCGGGGAGGATCTTGGCGATGACGCCCTTGTTGCCGTGGCGGCCGGCCATCTTGTCGCCGACCGACAGCGAGCGCTTGGTCGCGACGTAGACCTTCACCATCTCGAGCACGCCGGTCGGCAGCTCGTCGCCGCGCGACAGCTTGTTGACCAGCTTGTTCTTCTCGTTCTCGGCCGTGTCGATCCGGTCGGAGGCGTCCTTGAACAGCTTGTAGGCGGCCATGCCGTAGCCGTTGTCGATCCGGTCGAGCACGTGCGAACGGCCGACGTCGAGCTGGCGGCGCAGTTCAGGGAACGCCGCCTCCTCCTCGATCACGATCCGCTTGCCGGTCGTCGGGTCGGCGACCTCGGCCTTGGTGACCTTCTCGAGTTCGTCGACCAGCTTCTGCAGCTCGGCCCGGAACAGCGTGAGGAACTGCTTCTCCGCGCGCCGGATCTTGAGCAGGTTCTTCGCGCTCTGCTCCTCGCTCGTGTCGATGTTGCGGGAGAACTTCTGCGCGTCGATGACCACGCCCTCGACGCCCGAAGGTACCTCGAGCGAGTCGTTCTTCACGTCCTCGCCGGCGCGACCGAAGATCGCGTGGAGGAGCTTCTCCTCCGGCGTCAGCTCCGACTTGCTCTTCGGCGAGACCTTGCCGACCAGGATGTCACCCGGCCTGACCTTGGTCCCCACCATCACGATCCCGGACTCGTCGAGGTTCTTCAGCGCGCGCTCGCCGACGTTCGGGATGTCGCGCGTGAACTCCTCGCGGCCGAGCTTGGTCTCGCGGATCTCGATCTCGAACTCGTTGATGTGGATGGACGTGTAGGCGTCCTCCTTCACCAACCGCTCGCTGACGATGATCGCGTCCTCGAAGTTGTAACCGTCCCAGATCATGAACCCGACCAGGACGTTCTTGCCGAGCGCGAGCTCGCCGTTCGCCGTGGCGGCTCCGTCGGCGATCACCTGCCCCTTCCTGACCTTGTCGCCCTCGGCGACGATCGGGCGCTGGTTGAGGCAGGTCTTCTCGTTCAGTCCGACGAACTTCCGCAGCGCGTAGTCGCGTTCGCCGATCCGGATGCGGCGCGAGTCGACGAAGGTGACGACCCCCTCCTCCTCCGCCACCACCACCATGCCGGAGTTGCGGGCGACCGGCAGCTCCATGCCGGTTCCGACCAGCGGCGGCTCGGTCCGCACCAGCGGCACGGCCTGGCGCTGCATGTTCGAGCCCATCAACGCGCGGTTGGCGTCGTCGTGCTCGAGGAACGGGATCAGCGACGCCGAGACGCCGACGACCTGCTGCGGCGAGATGTCGCGGAAGTGCACCTCATCGGCCGGCACGTAGGCGAACTCGCCCTTCTTCCGGACCAGCACCTTGTCGGCGAGGATCTTGCCCTTGTCGTCGACCTCGGTGTCGGCCGGAGCGATGATCGCGTCCGACTCCTCGTCGCCGCGCAGCAGCTTGACCTCGTCGGTCAGGCGGCCCTTGCGGACGACCTGGTACGGCGTCACCAGGAAGCCGTACTGGTCGAGTCCCGAGTAGATCGACAGCGACGCGATGAGCCCGATGTTGGTGCCTTCCGGCGTCTCGATCGGGCAGATGCGGCCGTAGTGCGAGATGTGGACGTCGCGCACCTCGAAGCCGGCGCGCTTGCGGTTGAGACCGCCCGGACCGAGGGCCGACAGGCGCCGCTCATGCGTGAGCTGCGCGAGCGGGTTGGTCTGGTCGACGACCTGCGACAGCTCGCTGCGGCCGAAGAAGTAGTCGATCGCCGAGCTGATCGTCTTGCTGTTGATCAGCGTCCGCGGCGTCGCCGTCTCCGGCGGCTCGAGGTTCATGCGCTCCTGCGCCGTCCGGCGCAGCTTGAGGAAGCCCTTGCGGAACTCCTCCGCGGCGAGTTCGGCGATCGTGCGGACGCGGCGATTGCCGAGATGGTCGATGTCGTCGATCTCGCCGCGACCGGACCGCAGGTCGAGGATGTAGCGGATCGAGTTGATGATGTCGTCCCGGTGGAGCGTCATCTCCTCGAGGTTGATCTGCTGGCGGTACTTCCGGTTGATGCGGAAGCGACCGACCTTGCCGAGGCGGTAGCGCGAGACGTCGAAGAAGCGCTCGTGGAACAGCTCCTTCGCCTTGTCGAGGTTGCTCGGGTTGCTCGGGCGCAGGCGGTTGTAGATCTTGAGCAGCGCCGACTCGTGGCTGTTGGTGTCGTCCTCGGCGATCGTGTGGAGGATGAGCGGGTCATCCATCCCGTCGATCACCTCGAGCTGCTTCATCTCGCTCTCGAGGATGATCTTCAGGTTCTCTTCCGAGAGGAGCGAGCCGCCGGCGATCAGCACTTCGCCGGTCCCGGCATCGACGATGTCGCCGACGATGTACTGGCCGAGCAGGTCCTTCTCGGCCTGCTTCGCGCCCTTGATCTTCACCACCTTGGTGTTGTGGAACAGGCGGATGAGCGACTCGTTGGTCGAGTACTCTTCCGACATCGCGCGCAGGAATGCCGTCGCGGGGAAGCGACCGCTCTGGTCGATCTTGATCCCGAGCACGTCCTTCTTGCTGACCGCGAGCTCGATCCAGCTGCCGCGCTCCGGAATGATCCAGCAGGAGTGCAGTCGCTTGTCGCCGGCGACCAGATCCATCGAGAAGTCGACGCCGGGCGACCGGTGGAGCTGGCTGACGATCACGCGCTCCGAACCGTTGACGATGAACTCGCCACCGCCGGTGAGGATCGGGATCTCGCCGAGATAGACCCACTCCTCGACCGGGTCCGGCTTGTCCAGCCGGACGCGGATGCGGAAGGGCGAGCCGTACGTCAGCGACAGGACCCTGCACTCGTCCGGGGTGTAGCGCGGTCGCCCGAGCTCGTACCCGACGTACTGCAGCCCCATCGTCTTGTCGTACGACTGGATCGGAAACGTCTCGCGGAGGATCGCCTCGAGGCCGGTGTCGTCACGCCGATTGAACGGCTTTTCCGCCTGGAGGAACTCCGCGTACGAAGCGACCTGGATGTCGGTCAGCGACGGAACTTCGCTGATGACGGGATACTTGCCGAACCGCCGAATCTCCATGCGGCCCTCTCAGCTCTGCGAAGGAACGGGTCTTACCCCAAGCGCGCTCGCCCGGCCCACGCGCACGCGCGGGTCGGGCGTTCTCACCGAAAGGATGCGAGAAGTCGCGTCACTTGATCTCGACGGTGGCGCCGTTCTCCGTGAGCTTCTTCTTGATTTCCTCGGCCTCTTCCTTGGAGACGCCCGCCTTCACCGACTTGGGCGCACCCTCGACGAGGTCCTTGGCTTCCTTCAGACCCAGCCCGGTGATCTCGCGGACCACCTTGATGACCTGGATCTTCTTGTCGCCCGAGGCCGTGAGGACGACGTCGAAGGCGGTCTTCGCCTCGGCCTTCGCCTCGCCGCCGCCGCCGCCGCCGGCGCCCGGCGCCGCCACCGCGACCGCCGCGGCCGCCTGCACCTCGAAGACGGTCTCGAAGTCCTTCTTGAACTGCGCGAGCTCGAGCACCGTCATCTTCGAGATCGCCGTCAACACCTGCTTGGACGAACCCTCCGCGAGAGCGTTGAGTCGGTCCATGATCGCCTGCGACATCGCATCCTCCGTGATTCAGTCAAGGCGCCGTGAGGCGCACTTCCATCGATTTGCCAAGATCTGCTTCCCGCCGTCGGCGCCACGCCGACACCTGACGGGTGGCCCGCCCCTCGCGGGGCGCGCCTCGAGTCACCCGCGCATCCCCGTCATGCGGCCGAGTTCTCCTGCTTCTTCGCCAGCGCTTCTGCGAGCGCCGCCGGCGACGAGAGCAGGTTCTGCGTGAGACCGAGCACGCCGGTGAGCGGCGCCGTGACCGCCGAGAGCACCTGGGCCAGCAACGTGCGCCGATCGGGGATGTCCTTGAACTTCGCGACCTCACCGGCCGTCAGGATCTTCTTCTCGAACAGCCCGCCGCGAACCGCCAGCTTGCCGGTCTTCTTGCCGTAGTCGGCGACCAGGCGCGCGGCGACCGGGAGTCCCTCGCCACCGAAGATCAGCGCCGTCGATCCGGCCAGGACGCCGCGCAGCGCGTCGGGCTGCACCGCATCCTGCAGCGCCACGCAGGCGAGCGAGGTCTTCACCACCAGCACCTGGACGCCCTTGTCGCGCGCCAGCCGGCGCAGGTCGGTGAACTGGGCCACCGAGAGGCCGACCGTGTCGACCGCGACGAAGTCCGGGCTGCTGCCGAGCCGCCGCTGGTACTCGGAGATGACCGCCTTGTTGATGCGATTCGGCATGGCTCAGACGCCCTCCACGAAGAGGCCCGGGCCCATCGACGTCGAGAGTGCGACGCTCTGGATGTAGACGCCCTTCGACGCCGCCGGCTTCTGCGACTTGATGAACCCGAGGATCGCCTCGATGTTCGCGACGATCTTCTCCGGCGCGAACGACCGCTTGGCGACCGGCGCATGGACGATGCCATGGGCATCGGCGCGCACCTGCACCTTGCCGGCGGCGAACTCGCGCACCGCGGCACCGACGTCCGGGGTCACCGTCCCGTTCTTGGGCGACGGCATCTTGCCCTGCGGGCCGAGCACTTTGCCGAGGCGTCCGACGATGCCCATCATGTCGGGCGCGGCGACCACGACGTCGAAGTCGAACCACCCGTCGGTGATCCGCTTCGCCAGTTCCTCCCCGCCGACCTCGACCGCGCCGGCGGCCTTCGCCACGTCGATCCGGTCGCCCTTGGCGAAGCAGATGACACGCGCCGTCTTGCCCACGCCGTGCGGGAGCGAGATCGCTCCGCGGACGATCTGGTCCGACTTCTTCGTGTCGATGCCGAGGCGGACCGCGATGTCCACCGTCTCGTCGAACTTCGGCGCCTTCAGTTGCTTCAGGAGAGCCACCGCTTCGCCGAGCGGGGCGCTGCGGCGGCCGCCGAGCACCTTCTGGTTCTCCTGGTAGCGCTTGGAACGCTTTCGCATGTTGTCTCGCTACCTGCTCTTCAGTCCCGTTCCGCTCGCGGCCGTCACGGCGCGTCGAGCGAAGCCCACCGGCGTCCGTGATCGCGCGCGCGACCACCGGCGCCACCCACCACCGATCACCCCTCGACCTTCACTCCCATCGAGCGGGCCGTCCCCTCGACCACCCGCATCGCGGCGCCAATCGAATTGGCGCGCAGATCGGGCAGCTTGATCTTCGCGATCTCCTCGACCTGCTTCCGGGTGACGGTGCCGACCGTCTCCTTGCCGGAGATCCCCGAGCCCTTCGCGATGTTCGCCGCCTTCTTCAGCAGCACCGAAGCCGGCGGCGTCTTCAGGACGAAGGAGAAGCTCTTGTCCTTGAAGATCGTGAGTTCCACCGGCACCACCGTCCCCTGCTGGGCGCGGGTGGCGTCGTTGTACTGCTTCACGAACATGCCGATGTTGATGCCGTGCGGACCGAGCGCGGTGCCGACCGGCGGGGCAGGCGTCGCCTGTCCCGCGTTCAGCGCCAGCTTGATCACGACCTGAACTTCCTTCGATCCTGCAGCAGCCACCACGATCTCCTGTTGCCCGCGGCATCCCGCCGGCTCGTGCACCACGCAGGGTCATCCCGGCGCGGCGCGGCACAACGACCTCGCGCTCAGATCTTCTCGACCTGCCAGTACTCGAGTTCGACCGGCGTCTCCCGACCGAAGATCATCACGTTCACCCGGACCAGCCCCTTCTGCGGATGAACCTCGGCGACGACGCCGCTGAAGTTCTCGAACGGGCCTTCCTTGATCTTCACCTTGTCGCCGGCGCCGAACTGGATGTCGAGCTTCGGCTTCTCCTCGGTCGACTTCAGCCCGCCGACCAGCTTCTCCGCTTCGTGCGGCTCCATCGGCATCGGGAGATTCTCCGAGCCGATGAAGTCGCCGATGCCGCTGGTGCCGCGGACGAGGTACCACGTCTCCTCGTCGAGGAGCATCTCGACCAGGATGTAGCCGGGGAAGATCTTCCGCTGGCCCTCGCGCCGCTTGCCGCCCTTGATCTCGGTGAACTTCTCGGTCGGCACGAGGACGTTGCGCACCCGCTCGCTCTTGGCGGCGGCCTTCACGCGCGCCAACAGGTTGTCGCGCACGCGCTCCTCGCGGTTGGACGCGACGCGCACCACGTACCAGCGGAACTCCTTGGGAGCGCCGGCGGTCGGACTGGCCGTCTCACCGCCCATCGGCCGAACCTCCGTAGAGGACGTCGAAGAAGAAGCGCTCCAGCCCGAAGTCGGCGAGCAGCAGGAAGCCGGTCAGGACGACGATGCAGGCGATGACGATGACCGACGCCTTGCGCGCCTCGTCGAAGGAGGGCCAAGTGACCTTCTTCATCTCGAGTTCAGTGTCGATCAGCAGGTCGGCGATCTTCGGCGCGTTGACGAGGCGCCGGATGCCGTACACGGCGATGGCGAAGAGCACGAGCCCGCCGATGAACCCCGGCGTGAGCGGCATCCCGAGGACCGGGATCTCGGAGCCGAGGAGGTCGTTGTCGAAGAACTCGAAGCGCTGCGACCAGAGATAAAAACGGTGACCGGCGAAAAAAGCGAAGCCGGCGAGCGACCAGAATGCGGTCGCTCGGGCGATTCCACCTTCACCCGGCCTGTAGTTGAACATCGATCCCTCTCGGTCCGTGCGAGCCGCGGCGCGATGCCGTCGGTTCTCCCGAAAGCTGGCGCCCTGGCCGAACCGGCGTCCGGCCAGCGCGATCTGGCTACTTCCGCTTCTCCTTGTGCGAGCGGTGTCCGCGACAGAACTTGCAGTACTTCTTGAGGTCGAGCTTGTTCGTGTCCTTCGGATCCTTCGGCGTCCGGTAGTTCCGGTTGCCGCATTCGCCGCACTCGAGAAACATCCACTCGCGCATGAGTCAACCTGCCGCTTCTTTGGGGGGCCAGCGCCGTGGCGCTGACCCCTGCCGTGCGAACCCGCCGCCGTCGCGGAGGACCGCCAGCCGTACGGCTGTCGGCGCCGCCACGACGCGGAAGCTCAGGCGTGGATCTTGGTGACGACGCCGGCGCCGACGGTCTTGCCGCCTTCGCGGATGGCGAAACGCTGGCCTTCCTCCATCGCCACCTTGGCGATGAGCTCGACCGTCATCTGCACGTTGTCGCCCGGCATCACCATCTCGGCGCCGCCGAGCAGCGCCGTCGCGCTTCCCGTCACGTCCGTGGTCCGGAAGTAGAACTGCGGCTTGTAGCCCTTGAAGAACGGCGAATGACGGCCGCCCTCTTCCTTGCTCAGGATGTACACCTGGCAGTCGAACTTCGTGTGCGGCGTCACCGACTTCGGCTTCGCCAGCACCATCCCGCGGAACACCTGCTCCTTCTCGATCCCGCGCAGGAGCACGCCGACGTTGTCGCCAGCCCGCCCCTCGTCGAGCGTCTTCTGGAACATCTCGACGCCGGTGCAGGTGGTGTTCTGGGTGTCGCCGAAGCCGACGATCTCGAGGGACTCGCCGACCTTCACCACGCCGCGCTCGACGCGGCCGGTGACGACGGTGCCGCGCCCCTTGATCGAGAAGACGTCCTCGATCGAGAGCAGGAACGGCTTGTCCGTCTCGCGGATCGGGTCCGGGATCCAGGTGTCGAGCGTGTCGAGCAGCTCCTGGATGCACTTGGTCGCCTTGGGATCGGTCGGCGCCTGGTAGGCGGCGAGCGCCTGACCGCGCACGATCGGCGTCTTGTCGCCGGGGAACTCGTACTTGTTGAGCAGCTCGCGGACCTCGAGCTCGACCAGATCGAGCAGGTCCTTGTCGTCGACCAGGTCGCACTTGTTCATGAAGCAGCAGATGCGCGGCACGCCGACCTGCTTCGCCAGCAGGATGTGCTCGCGCGTCTGCGGCATCGGGCCGTCAGCCGCGGAGACCACCAGGATGGCGCCGTCCATCTGCGCCGCGCCGGTGATCATGTTCTTGATGTAGTCGGCGTGGCCGGGGCAGTCGATGTGCGCGTAGTGGCGCTTCTCCGACTCGTACTCGACGTGCGCCACGGCGATCGTGACGGTCTTCGTCTCGTCGCGCACGGTGCCGCCCTTGGCGATGTCGGCGTACGACTTCGCCGCGCCGCCGTACTTGGCTGCCGAATAGGTCATCAGCGCCGCGGTCAGCGTGGTCTTGCCGTGGTCGATGTGGCCGATCGTGCCGACGTTCACGTGCGGCTTCTTGCGCTCGAAAACACCCTTCGCCATGGGACCTTTGCTCTCCTGATCTCCGGCCCTGGAGGCCGTGGTCGCGATCTTCGGATCGAACGCCCGCTGCTGCGGCTCCCCGCCCGTGCGGCCAACAACTCCTGCGTGTCGTCCGTCGCGATCCGGGAACAGCGGTTCCCCGGAAGGAATGCAGACGACGCGCGCCGCCTATGGATGGAAAACTGCAGGAACTACTGCCCCTCTCACGTCACCCGCGGAGGCGGGCGGCGAAAGGGCGCAGAATACTCTCCGTTCGAGGGCCGCTGCGCAAGAGGGCAGTCGCCCGACTCGCGAGATTCTTCGAGGATGGAGCGGGTGAAGGGAATTGAACCCTCAACAGCCAGCTTGGAAGGCTGGCGCTCTACCATTGAGCTACACCCGCACATCTTGCATGGCCTTGGCTTGGCGCCCGCGGCCGAAGACCTTACCGAAGGGATCGCTGCGTGCACCTCACCGTGACTCGAGCGGCGCGGCCCGGGAACGAGGTCGGCCACAGCGGCGCAGTCGGGAATCGTCGCGCGGGACCGGCCGGCGGGCCGGGTCCGCGCACCGCGACGGCGGCGGTCGCCGCCACTTGCCGCCATCGGTTCACTTCACTTCGTCGCGGACGCCGCTTCGCCGCGGAGACCGCGGCGCCGGCCCGCGCGGCCACCCGGCGCCAGGCGAATGGTGGTGGGGAGAGCAGGATTCGAACCTGCGAAGCCAGTGGCAACGGATTTACAGTCCGTCCCCTTTGACCGCTTGGGTATCTCCCCCAGTCGGATCGTGTTCGAGTCGCCGCGCCCACGGAGGGCGAAGGAAGCGCCGGCACGGCATGGAGCTGGCGGCGGGAATCGAACCCGCAACCACCCGCTTACAAAGCGGGGGCTCTGCCAGTTGAGCCACGCCAGCGATCCGCCGGTGAGCACGACCGGAAAGCACACGGCTGCGGAATGACTCTCGCCACCCGGCCGCCGCGGCTTCGACGCCCGCATCGCAGGAGCACCGCCGGTCCGGCAGCGTCCCGCCGATGCATGCGTTTCGAGACCCTCGGCGAAGCGCGGCAGGCTAGCGGCGTGCCCGTGGCAGTCAACCGCCGAGCGCCACGGCG
The DNA here is from genome assembly GCA_016872815.1 of Planctomycetota bacterium. Taxonomy (GTDB): domain Bacteria; phylum Planctomycetota; class B15-G4; order B15-G4; family SIAN01; genus SIAN01. Next base: position 6,512 of record VGYY01000001.1, on the reverse strand, counting down.
GCGCCCTCCGCCGCTCCCCCACCGGCCGCCACCAGCGCGTCGATCTGCGCTCGCAGCGCAAACACATCGACCGGCTTGCGCACCACCAGCGCCACCGCCGGCTCGCTCGCGACCAGCTCCTCGACCTCGCTCTCGAGGAACGCCGACGCGAGCACCATCCGCAGCTCGGGTCGCAGCCGGTGCAGCTCGCGCGCCAGATCGAGGCCGGTCCGGTCAGGCAGGAGGAAATCGGAGATGCAGAGGGCGAAGTCGGGATTCGCGGCCAGCGCCTCGAGGGCTGCACCGACGGTGCCGCACGTCGTGACGCGATAGCCGCCGAGCGACAGGACGTCGGCGAGCAGGCACGCGATCACCTCTTCATCCTCGACGACGAGAAGGTGCCGCGATCCCGCAACCGGAGCGATTCGCCGCCCGAGGTCCGCCATGCCCGACGGGTTGTACCGCCGCCGCCGCGACACCACAACCGGCGGCTGCCCTCATCCGCCCGGCATTGGCTCCGGCAGCTGGATCTCGTCGCTCGAGATCTCGACGGGAAGGCTGCGATAGAGGACGGTGATCAGGCCGCGCGCCGGGTCGACCTTGCGGATCACGCAATGCTCGCGATAGCGCGGCAGGAACACGGCGTCCCCCTTGCGCAGGGTCGCGAGGTAGGCGCGCCGGCGCTCCGACAGCGGCGCGCGTTCCGGCAGGCGCTCGACCCACTCGCGCAGCGCCTCGATCCGCGCGGCCAGTGCCACCGGGACGCTGCCCAGCGCCGCGAGGAGCGTCCGGCCGCTGGCGCGGGCCTCGCTCAATGCGCTCGCGACTTCCTGGTCGCGCTCCGCCGCCAGTCGCACGCCACGCTCGGCGAGCGCCGCATCGGCGCGGCGCAACTTCTCGCGCTCGACCTCGGCGTCCTTGCGTGACGCCTCCGCCTGCTCGAGATGGTGGAGAGCGGCGGAACGCGCTCGCGCCGCCTGTTCCCGCGCCCGCGCGGCCTCGCTGCCGCGACCGCCGTGGAGCCAGGCATCGGCCTGCTCGACGATCGCGGCGGGGATGCCATGGCGGCGGGCGATCTTGAGTGCGTTGCTCTCGCCCGGCAGGCCGAGCGTGAGCCGGTAGAGGGGCCGCAACGTGTCGCCGTCGAACTCGAGCGAGGCGTTCTCGATGCGCGCCACCTCGAAGCCGAGGTCCTTCAGTCCCGACAGGTGGGTCGTCGCGACGATCTTCGCTCCGCGCGCCTGCAGAGCGAGCAGCAGCGCCCGTCCGAGCGCCTCCCCCTCCTTCGGCTCGGTCCCGGTACCGAGTTCGTCGAGCAGCACCAGCCCGCGCGGGGTGACCCGTGCCAGCATGTCGGCGATCCGCCGCAGGTGACCGGAGAAGGTCGAGAGGTTGCTCGCCAGATCCTGTTCGTCGCCGATGTCGGCGTGGACCTCGTCGAACCACGGCACCGCGCTGCCGGCATCGACCGGGATCGGGACGGCCGCCAGCGCGAGGGCGACCAGCATGCCGACCGCCTTCAAGGTTGCGGTCTTGCCCCCCGTGTTCGGCCCGCTGATGACCAGCGCATCGAACTCGCGCCCGAGCTCGAGATCGAACGGCACGATCGACTCGCGCCCGGCCGGGCCGGCGGCGTGCAGCAGGAGCGGGTGATAGGCGCGCCGCAGCACGAGCACGCCATCGGCCGCCACCGGCACGCTGCGGGCACCGAGGCTGCGACCGAAGCGGGCGCGCGCGAACAGGCCGTCGAGGCTCGCGAGCTGCCGTTGCGCTTCGTGCAGCGGCGCTTCGTGGCGGAGCAGTTCGCGTGTCCGCTCGAGGAGGATGCGGTCGACCCAGCGCCGCTCGCGCGCGCGCAGCTCGGCCAGCCGGTTCTGCGGCTCGAGCAGCTCCTCCGGCTCGATGAAGACCGTCTCGCCGGAGGTCGAGCGATCGTGCAGGATGCCGTGGATGCGGCCGCGCGCCTCGGCGCGGACCGCCAGCATGAAGCGGCCGTCCCGCAGCACCGGCGGCCCCTCCCGGAGGTGCGTGCGCCACTCCGGCCGTGCGGCGAGATCGAGCGCCAGTTCGCGGACCCGCCGTTCGACCGGCGCGAGCTCGCGCCGCAGTTCGGCGAGTTCCGGGGCCGCCTCGTCGAGGACCGCGCCGGCGGCGTCCACCGTCTGCTCCAGCAGCGCGACCAGCCGCTGCAGGTCGGGGATCGCCTTCGCCCGAGCGGTGAGTCGCGGCGCACCCGCGCGCCCCGCCAGCCGCTGCCGGACGTACTCCCCCGCCTTGACCGACGCCAGCACGTGCGCCAGTTCGCGCCCGTCGAGACCCGCTGCCCGCTGGCGCGCCACTTCGAGCAGCGGCGCGATTTCCTCGATGCGCGTGAACGAAGGCGCGACCTGGAGCTGCACCATGCCGCCCGCCTCGGCGACCGCTTCCGCGGCTTCCGCCAGCGCCTCCTGTGAACGGAACGGCACCAGTCCGCGCAGGAGCCGCTGACCGAGCGGACTCTCCGCTGCCGCAGCGAGCAGCGCGCACGCGCGCTCCCATTGGAGCGTCTCGAGCGAGCTCTTCATGGCGGCCGGCGCCGCACGCGCCGATCTCCGCGCCGTTCGACGCGCGACCGGCCCGCCGCTGCCACGACCCGATCCGGGGGTCGGCTACACTCCGCGCCCATGAACTCCTCGCCCGACGCCAGCGCCGAATCCCGCGACGGTTTCGGCACCCGCGCCGTCCACGCCGGTCAGCCACCCGACCCGCTCACCGGCGCGCTGATGGTGCCGATCTACCAGAACTCGACGTACCGTCAACGCGCTCCCGCCGAACCGATCGACGGCTACGAGTACGCGCGCACCAAGAACCCGACCCGCCTCGCGCTCGAGCGCAACCTCGCCGCGCTGGAGAGCGGCCGCCACGGGCTCTGTTTCGCCAGCGGTCTCGCCGCGATCAACACCATCCTCAACCTGCTGAAGAGCGGCGACCACGTGGTGGCGGGTGACGATCTCTACGGCGGCACCTGGCGGCTGTTCGAGCGGCTCTACGCCGGCTTCGGCGTGACCTTCAGCTACGTCGACCTCGCCGACCTCGACGCGCTCCGCCGTGCGATCCGGCCGGAGACCCGTTTCGTCTTCGCCGAGACGCCGACCAACCCGCTGCTCAAGATCTGCGACCTGCGGGCGGTGAGCCGGATCGCGCACGCCGCGGGCGCGCGGGTCGTCTGCGACAACACCTTCGCCACGCCATTCCTGCAGCGCCCGCTCGAGCTCGGCTGCGACATCGTCATCCACAGCCTGACCAAGTACCTCGGCGGCCATTCCGACGTGATCGGCGGGGCGCTCATCGTCAACGACGATGAACTCCACTCGCGGCTCGCGTTCTTCCAGAACGCCGTCGGTGCGGTGCCGGGACCGCAGGACTGCTTCCTCGTGCTGCGCGGCACGAAGACGCTCCATCTCCGCATGGAGCGCCACTGCCAGACCGCGGCCCGCATCGCCCGCTTCCTCGTCGCGCACCCGGAAGTGACCAAGGTGCACTTCCCCGGACTGAGGGACCACCCCGGTCACGCCGTCGCCGCCGCGCAGATGAACGGCTTCGGCGGGATGATCTCGTTCGTCGTGCGCGGCAACGTCGAACGCGGGCGCCGGGTCGCGGCGCGCACCCGCCTCTTCGCCTGCGCCGAGAGCCTCGGCGGCGTCGAGTCGCTGATCGAGCATCCGCCGAGCATGACGCACGCGTCGATCCCGGCCGAGCTGCGACGGGCGCGCGGGCTCGACGACGGCCTGCTGCGGATCTCGTGCGGCGTCGAGGACGCGGAGGATCTCGAACGCGACCTGAAACAGGCGATCGAGGCACGCTGATCAGCGTGCTGGCCGGCGCCGGATTCGGCCGGCTGCGGCGCCGTCGCGCCGGCCGGGACGACGGAACTTCAACCGCCGGCGGCGGGCGCCTTGCCGTCGCCCGTGAGCGGGCGCGCCTTGCCGTCGGCCGCCGCTGCCGCGCGCGACCGCTCCTGCCGATCGAGGCCGGCGCTGACCTGGTCGCGCATCACGCGGCCGACCTTGAACTTGACGACATGCTTCGGCGGCACCTCGACCTTCTGCAGGGTGCGCGGGTTCTGCGCACGGCGGGCGCGGCGCGGCTTCACCTCGAACACGCCGAAGTCGCGGAATTCGAGCCGGTTGCCCAGCGCCAGTTCGCGCACGATCTCGTCGAGGAACGTCTGCAGGATCTCCTTGGCGATGATCTTGGTCTGGCCGGTCTTGTCGGCGATCCGATTGACCAGTTCTTTCTTGGTGATCGTCGCCATCTTCCGCCCCTGCCCATCGAATCACGCCGGCGGCGGCACACCCCGGGATGGGTCCTCTCGCCGACCCGTCAGACCCCGTTGTTTTCTGCCGCTTTTCCACGGGCAACCTAGCTCTTGCCAACTCTTTGTCAACCAAGCACTTGCAGCCGCGACCCGCCGCCAGATCGGACCGTCGCCGGCGACCGCTTTCGCGTCGTCGTGGCAACCGCCGGAGCGGCGTGGCACGAGGTCGCCACCGACCGGGCCGAGGCGACCTACACCGAGTGGAGCGAGCAGGCGGCGGCAGTGTTCAAGCGCCACCGCACCGGGGACGTCGCCCGTCTCACCCCGGCCGGCGTGACGGCGGCCGGTCCGCTGATCCGCAAGCGATTCTGGTACCCGACCGCCGCCGACCGCTGGCGCGGTTTCCTGCGCACCACCTGCCTCGCCCGGTCGCGGGTCGAGGGCGAGGCGCGCGCGCTCGAGCAGCTGGCCGCGCTCGGCCTGCAACCTCGCCTCTTCGTCGCCTTCGGCGAGCGCCGTCGCGCCGGGTTCCTGCTCGACTCGTTCCTCTGCCTGCGCGAGCTGCCGTCGCTGCCGCTCGACCGCTGCCTCGCCGACGCGGCCCGCGCCGGCGAACGCGTCGCGCTCGTCACCCGCCTCGCCGACCACGTCGCGGCCTGGCACCGCGCCGGGTTCGTCGATCGCGACCTGCACCTGCGCAACTTCCTCGTCGCCGACGACGGCAGCCTGGCCAAGATCGACTCGCCGTTCGCCCGCCGCCGAAGCTGGCCGTGGCGCCGATTCCGGCAGCAGCGCGAGTGGGCGGCGCTCGCCGCCGAGCTCGTCGCGGTCGGCGGGCCGGCGCTGCTCGCGGCGTTCAGGCCGGCGGCAGCAATTGGCGCGTGTCGAGGATGAAGGTCGCCGGTCCTGCATTGACCAGCCGCACCGCCATCGTTGCGCCGAACACGCCGGTCTGCACCTCGATCCCGCGCTGGCGCAGCAGTTCGACGAACCGCTCGAACCAGCGCTTCCCTTCTTCGGGCGGCGCGGCCGCGAGGAAGTCCGGCCGACGACCGCGCGCGAGCCCCGCCAGCAGCGTGAACTGCGACACCGCCAGCACGCCGCCGGCGACGTCCGCCAGCGCCAGATTCATCTTTCCCCCGGCGTCCTCGAACACGCGCAGCTCATGGATCCGGCGCGCCAGGTAGTCGGCCTCCCGCTCGCCATCCCCTTGCGCCACGCCGAGCAGCACGACGAAGCCCCGCCCGACGCGGCCGGTGACGGCGCCGTCGACGGTCACCTCCCCTTCCGTGACCCGCTGCACCACCGCGATCATGGCGGCATCACTTCTCGGCGGCGGCCGCCGCTGCCGCGAGCTGCTCGCGCAGCGTGCGGACGCGATTCGGCACGTAGAAGTGGCGGTCGAGCACCTGGTCGGCCGGAAGCGCCCGCGGCGACGCCTGGGCCCGCGCCAGGTACTCCTCGAACGCCTCCAGCGCCGCCTGGAGGGCGCCGCGCCCCTGCTCGACCAGGCCGATGTTGAACAGCGCCGGCAGGAAGTCGCGATCGAGCGCCAGCGCGCGCCGCCAGGAGTCGATCGCCTGATCCGGCTTGTTGCGGCGGGAGTACGACGTCCCGAGGTCGAGCCAGCAATCGCGCGCGAGCGCCCGCGCCTCCGCGTCGGCCGGCTCGCCGATGGCGGCGATGATCGCCTTCAACTCGTCGGCGGCGTCGGTGGCGTCGCTGCGATCGTCCGCCTCGAGCAGCAATTGCGCCAGCGCGTGGCGTTCGGCGAGGTCGCCGCCGGAGATCTCCACCAGCAGCCGGCGCGCACGGATGGCGCGCGCGCGGTCGCTCCCCTCGCAGAGCTCGGCGAGCAGCCGCAGCGCCTCGACCAGGCCCGGGTCCTTGCGCAGCGCCCGTTCGCACCATTCGCGGGCGCGGTCGGAGTGGCCGTCGCGGTGCTCGACGAAGGCGATCCCGTAGTGGGCCCAGGCCAGTTCGTCGTCCTCGCGCAACGCCTGCTCGAGCAGGGCCTTCGCCTCATGCGACCGCTCCGGGAGCAGCGCCCGCGCGGCAAGGACCTTCCCGGCCGCGCCCTCCGCGGGACCGTCGGCGTAACGCTGCCGCGCCCCGCGCAGATCGAGCTCGAACTCGAGATCCTGCACGAGCAGACGCGCGCGAAACTCGTCCGGCGCGGCCGTCACCGCCGCCCCGGCCGCCGCGAGCGCCTGCTCCAGCAGGTCGCGGCGCGCCG